>NVWW01000002.1 GCA_002746335.1 Flavobacteriales bacterium
TGCTCAACTGTTTTTTTTTCACTTGAAACAGTAAGCGAACTGAGTTGCATCAACGTAAGTTCCACCAACAGACGCTGGTTTTTGCTGCTTTTGTAATTGATGTCGCATTTGCTGGCCAAATCAAGTGCATTGAGCAAAAAATGTTGCTCACACTTTTGGGATTGCTCAGCATATTTAGTTTTGATGTTTTCGCCTACTTCGAGCAGTTGCAGTGTAGTCGCGTCTTTGCATACCAGCAAATTGCGGAAATGCTCTGCTAATCCATTAATAAAGTTGTGCCCGTCAAAGCCGTTATTCAGAATTTCATCAAATATCAATAAGGAAGACGGAATGTCATTCGATAAAAGATTATCAGTCAATTTGAAATAATAATCGTAATCCAGTACATTGAGGTTTTGAATGACTGACTCATAAGTCAAATTTCCGCCCGTAAAATTCACCAACTGGTCGAACATGGAAAGTGCATCTCGCAATGCGCCATCCGCCTTTTGTCCGATGATGTGCAACGCATCCGTTTCTGTAGCTACGCCTTCTTTTTCAGCAATATATTGCAAGTGACGGGCAATGTCTTTCACACTTATTCTGTTGAAATCAAAAATTTGGCAGCGAGACAAAATAGTGGGAATGATTTTGTGTTTTTCTGTTGTCGCGAGAATGAAAATTGCATGAGAAGGCGGCTCTTCGAGCGTTTTCAAAAAGGCATTGAAAGCTGCAGCTGAAAGCATATGCACTTCATCAATAATATAGACCTTGTAATTGCCGCTCTGCGGAGCAAAGCGCACCTGATCTATGAGGCTGCGTATGTCGTCAACCGAATTGTTAGAAGCCGCATCCAACTCGTAAATATTAAGCGACCTTGCATCATCAAAAGAGACGCAAGAGATACACTCATTGCATGCTTCCGTTTCTGTATTGACGTTTTCACAATTAATGGTTTTTGCTAAAATGCGTGCACAGGTGGTTTTGCCCACGCCTCGTGGGCCACAAAACAGAAATGCCTGTGCCAAATGGCCGTGCTTGATTGCATTCTTAAGTGTAGTAGTGATGGCTTGCTGACCTACCACCGTATCAAAAGAAGAAGGGCGGTATTTTCGGGCGGATACTACGAAGTTTTCCATTGAAGAAGCTGGTTGGACAAAAGTACTTTTAAAATGTTAAAATTAAGATGTTTCCGTAATAAAAATACTTTTCTTATTTTTGCATCCCTTTTTACAAAATATTGAACCTTTCTCTCCCACAAAAAGCCGGGCGGGACATAAAGACCAAAAGGATGAACCGATACGAGTGCGTATTCATTATGACCCCCGTTTTGTCTGAAGAACAGACAAAAGAGACGGTCAAAAAATTCAAAGAATTTCTCAAAAAGAACAAGGCGAGCATCGTCCACGAAAAGTCGTGGGGATTGCGTAAATTAGCCTATCCCATCCAAAAGAAAACCACAGGGTTTTATCATTCGGTTGAATTTGAGTCCGAAGGCGCATTAATTAACGCATTTGAAACCCAATTTCGAAGAGACGAGCGCATCATCCGTTTTCTCACTATGAAAATGGACAAGCACGCTATTGCCTTTGCCGAATCAAGGCGTGAAAATGGACAAAAAGCCGCGCCACAGGAAGCGCCAAAAGATGAAGTAAAAAAAGAAGTTCCCAAAAAAGAAGACCTACCTGCAAAAGCTTCAGCGAAAGAAAAAAAGGAAGAAGAAATAATTGGTAAGGATAAAACAAAAGCCGACTCATCTGCAGAAGAAAAGGTGGAAGCAGAAGCTCAACCAGCTGAACAAGGATCTTAAAAACTGAAACTATGTCAGAAAACAAATCAGAAATCAGATACCTAAATCCTATTGACATTGATGTCAAAAAGGATAAATACTGCCGCTTTCGAAAAAGCCGCATCAAATACATTGATTACAAAGACCCAAAATTTTTGATGAAATTCGTCAACGAGCAGGGGAAAATCCTGCCGCGAAGAATCACCGGCACTTCGATAAAATACCAGCGAAAAGTTTCGCAGGCAGTCAAACGCGCCAGGCATTTGGCATTGATGCCCTACGTTGGCGACATGCTAAAATAAGCGGTTAAATCATTTAAGAAATTAAGTTATTAGGATATGGAAATTATATTAAAACAAGACGTTGAAAAGCTCGGCTACAAAGACGACTTGGTGAAGGTGAAAAATGGCTACGGCAGAAATTATCTTATTCCGAAAGGGCTTGCCATTCTTGCCAATGAATCGGTAAAAAAGATGCATACTGAAACCCTCAAACAGCGGGCTTTCAAGGCAGAAAAAATTAAAGACGAGGCGCAAAAAACTTTTGACGCACTCAAATCAATGTCGGTAAAAGTGGGCGCCAAAGTAGGTGAGAACGGCAAAATTTTCGGCTCAGTAAATATCCTTCAAGTGGCAGATGCTATCAAAAAACTCGGGTTTGAAATTAACAGAAAAGGCATCACACTAAAGCAAGACACAATTAAGCAGGTTGGTAAATACGAAGCCGAAATCAAATTCCACCGCGATATTGTAGAAACCATCGATTTTGAGGTGGTAGAAGAGTAAGTAACCTTATAAGAAATTGAAAAAGCTACTCATAAAAGGGCGGCTTTTTTTATTTTCCCCTCAGCGTTTTCAAAAACTTAGAAGCGTACACAAAATCTACCAATTCTTTGTTATCGGCATCAAGAATATCTTCTTTGGTGCCTTCCCACCATTTTTCCCCGTTGTAGATAAAAGCCACCTTGTCGCCAATTTCCATCACTGAGTTCATGTCGTGGGTAATCACAATGGTCGTGATGTTGTATTCGATTGTGAGTTCTTTAATCAAATCATCAATCATAATGGCGGTTTGGGGATCAAGGCCACTATTCGGTTCATCACAAAATAAGTATTTGGGATTGACAGAAATAGCACGGGCAATTCCCACTCGTTTCTTCATGCCGCCACTCAATTCTGCGGGTAAAAGGTGATTGGTGTTTTCAAGATTGACTCGCTTCAAGCAAAAACTAGCTCTTTCACGCATTTCTTCTACAGACATATCTGAAAACATCCGCAGAGGAAACATCACATTTTCTTCCACTGTCATCGAGTCAAAAAGTGCACTGCCCTGAAAAAGAAAGCCAAGTTCCTTCCGGATTGCCTTTCTCTCGCTAAATTTCATTTTGGAAAATTCGTGTTCATCATAAATAATCTCACCGCTGTCAGCTTCATGCAAACCCACGATACACTTGGCAATGGTGGTCTTCCCCGAACCGCTAGCCCCGATAATAAGGTTGGTTTTTCCTTGTTCAAAGACAAAGGAAATGTCCTTTAGCACTTGGTTTTCACCAAAAGATTTGTTGATATTTTTTACTTCAATCATATCAACATAACTTGCGTTATAGCGTAATTGATTACCAAAATGGCAATCATGGTAAATACGACTGCACGGGTGCTGGCGCGCCCCACTTCCTGCGCACCACCTTCCACAAAATAACCGTGATAAGCGGGGATGGAAGCAATTAAAAAGGCAAAAAATATCATTTTAGTGGTGGCATAAGTGATGCTAAACGGGTCAAAATCATATTGGATTCCGTAAACAAATTCGCTGGTAGAAATCATCGAATTGATGACTCCTGCAAACCACGCCCCGCCAATACCAAGAAACATACTGATAAACATCAAGAACGGATTGATGAACACCAGCGCCACAATCTTAGGTCCAATAAGGTAGGATTTGGAATTGATGCCCATGATTTCCAACGCGTCAATTTGCTCCGTAACGCGCATCAGGCCCAACTCGGAAGCAATGCTTGAACCGATTTTCCCTGCCAAAATCAAGCTCATCATAGTACACGAAAATTCAAGCACCACCGACTGCCGTGCGGTGTAGCCCACCAGATACATCGGTATCATTGAACCCTCAATGTTCGTGGCGGTTTGGATAGTGACTACCGCTCCCATAAAAATCGAAATGATTGCGATAATCGGCAACGAATCAATGCCCAGCACCATAACTTCACGCATGGTTTTCCGCCAATAAATCGAGTGTTTTTCAGGCTTGCTAAAAATCTTGCTCAGCATGATGAAATACCGTCCTATATGAAAAAGCATGTTATACACGTGCAGAAATTTTGTGCTAAATTAAAACATTACGCGAAGTGAATAAGCAAGTTCCTATCTCCCGTTGGCAGCAGAGGAGTTAAATTGAGGCCAATTAGCGTCAAAATCCGTAATTTTGAAAGCTGAATGAATCGCAAACTAAAAATATTCTCCTGCCTACTGCTGTTGCTGATGCTTACCCAGGCATTTTCAGGCTGTACCATTTTCCGTAAAAAAAACAAATGCCTTGACTGCCCCACTTGGAACAAAAAGAAAAAGCACTGATACCACAAAATAGGTATTTTCTTCACTGAAATTCGTGCTTCCAAACTTTTCCCGTACTTTCGCTATTTAGAACTATTCTAAATAAATTGTGAGTATATCCACTTGTTTTCTATCAGAATTAAAAGCAGGCGATTCAGCAGTTATCGAATCGTTTTCAGAAAATGAGATTTCCGAAAAACTGATGGAAATGGGCTGCCTGCCAGGCGAAGCTGTAAAGTTAGAACGAATCGCTCCGTTAGGTGACCCGCTCATCATCTCTATTTCTGGATATGAATTGAGCTTGCGAAAAGCCGAAGCCGCAACCGTTTTGGTAAAAAAATGATGGAAGAAGCTGCCGTCATAACGCCTTCAAAAACAAAGTTGAAAATAGCCCTTGCGGGAAACCCCAACAGCGGCAAGTCCACTTTTTTTAACAACCTGACAGGGCTGAACCAGAAGGTCGGCAATTACCCGGGCGTTACAGTGGACAAAAAAACTGGGACTTGCTTTTTTGAAAATGGAAGCGGGAAAATTACTGCTGAAATTATTGACCTGCCAGGGGCCTACAGCGTAAAGTCAAAATCAGAAGATGAGCGCATTGCGGCTGAAGTGATTTCCAACCACAAAAACAAAGATCATCCTGATGTTATCGTGTATGTTGCAGATGCCTCAAATCTAAAACGTGCATTATTTTACTGCACCCAGTTAATAGACCTTGGAAAACCCGTTGTGCTGGTGCTTAACATGATTGACATTGCACAAGAAAAAGGCATTAAAATTGACTTTGAAAAATTATCCGAAGAACTCGGAACTCCTGTGGTTTCCACCAACGCGCGAAAAAACATCGGTACTGAAAAAGTGCTATCAGCAATTGGCAGTATAGATCCTGCAAAAAACATCTTTTTAAATGGAACCGAAAATGGCAACGCCATCTACTTGCGCTACAAAAAGATTGATGAAATCCTGCAAAAATGCGTTTCAAAATCACCAATTGAAAAACCGGATTTTACCAAAAAATTAGACGCTGTTTTCACTCATAAAATATGGGGATTTGCCATTTTTCTCGGTGTGCTATTACTGATTTTTCAAGCCATTTTTTCACTGTCAGAATACCCGATGCAGTGGATTGAAAGCAGTTTTATATTGCTCAATGATTTCATTTCAAACCAATTGCCCGAAGGCGCTCTCACCGACTTGCTCACGAACGGTATTTTAGCTGGTCTGAGTGGTGTGCTTGTCTTCATTCCCCAAATTGCACTGCTGTTTTTCTTCATTGCTATTTTGGAAGATACGGGCTACATGGCACGGGTGAGCTTCATCACAGATAAAATAATGCGCAAATTTGGATTGAACGGGCGTTCGGTGGTGCCGCTCATCAGCGGTGTGGCCTGTGCCGTACCTGCCATTATGAGTGCACGCACTATTGGAAACCGGAAAGAACGGCTCATAACTATTATGATTACTCCGCTGATGACCTGCTCAGCACGGCTACCTGTTTACATTTTGCTCATTTCACTCGTCATTCCCAACCAGAAATTCTTAGGTTTTTTCACCTTGCAAGGCATAGTCTTGATGGGCATGTATTTGCTCGGTTTTGTGGCAGTTTTTGGGGCTGCTTTTGTTTTCAAATTCGTTTTAAAAAGCAAGGAAAGAAGTTACTTCATCATGGAAATGCCGACCTACAAAATGCCTCGCTGGAAGAATATTGGGCTAACGATATTGGAAAAAATAAAGGTATTTACGTATGATGTCGGCAAAGTAATTATCGCCATTTCTATTGTGCTATGGGCGCTCGCCTCTTATGGACCTGGCGATAGTTTCGAACAAATCGAAAAAAAATACAACAATCCCGAAGTAGCTTATTCGCACAGCCCCGAAATTCTCGCCAATAAAATGGCATCGGAAAAGCTGGAAGCGTCTTATGCGGGTGTTTTCGGTAAAGCAATCGAGCCCATCATAAAACCGTTGGGTTTTGATTGGAAAATAGGCATTGCGCTTATCACTTCGTTTGCGGCAAGAGAAGTTTTTGTAGGCACGATGGCCACTATTTACAGCATTGGAGATGCAGACGATACCCTATCCATCCGACAAAAAATGATGGCGGAAATTAACCCAGAAACAGGCGGAAAAGTTTACTCACTTGCTGTGGGGCTTTCACTGATGGTTTTTTACGCATTCGCGATGCAATGTATGAGTACACTGGCCGTTGTGTTTCGAGAAACCAAACACTGGAAGTGGCCGCTCATCCAGTTGGTTTACATGACTGCGCTGGCTTACCTTTCGAGTTTGTTGGCATTTCAGTTTTTAAAATAAACTCACACATAACTTTTATAAATTATCACCGTATTAGCGTGATAATTCAGAAATATCTAACTTTGGGCAATATGCCTGTTGACCAAACATACGATTCGCTGCTCGAAGAAATCGAAATCCTCAAAGATGAGTTTTCGTTGGAAAAAGCCAAGCGTGAGAACTTGGTAAAAGAACTCGAAGAAACACATGAAGAATTGGCTGAAAGCCATCAGGAACTCTCTGATAGCATCAACTACGCACAGCGCATCCAAAAGGCAATTATGCCACCCGATTATTTTGTGGAAGAACAGCTTCCAAACAGCTTCATTCTTTACAAGCCGAGAGATGTGGTAAGCGGTGATTTTTACTTCGTTCATCCCTCAAGGGGGAAAATTGTGTTTTCTGCCGTTGATTGTACCGGTCACGGTGTTCCCGGGGCGCTTATGTCGGTGATTGGATTCAAGCATCTCGATCAGGCCATTCGCGAAAAGAAAATGAATAGACCCGGTGAAATCCTCAGTTATCTTGACGAAGGGGTAAACAACACATTGCGCCAAACAGCAGGCGAAAGCGGGGTATCTGACGGGATGGACTTAGGCCTGTGCGCCATCAACTTCAAAACACGCCAGCTCGAGTATGCGGGGGCATTTAATCCTGCCTACATTGTTTCAAAAGGACAAAGAATTGTGAGCGAAAATGCACCTCCTTGTGCAGTGAATCGCCATTTTTCACTTACTGAAATCAAAGCCGATCGCTTTCCTATTGGTGTTAATCTTGATGGCATAGTGGACATCTACACCAACCATGCCGTACAGCTCGAAGAAGGCGACACGGTTTACTTGTTTACCGATGGCTATGCAGATCAGTTTGGCGGGCCAAAAGGCAAAAAGTTTAAATACGATCATTTGAAAGAATTGCTGCTCGATATTCAACCCCACCCGATGAAAGTGCAAAAGGAAATTCTCGACACTACCATTAAAGAGTGGATGGGGCCATGGTCACAAACTGACGACATATTGGTGATGGGAGTGAGAATTTGAGAAATGTGAGCCATGAAATGAAAAATCAAAGATTAGAACCCTACCTTCCTCAAAGCACATTTCTTTCTATTTCAAAAATCCTTTCCCAACACAAAGTAGCGCTAAAAATCACACGTCCACGCGTCACCAAATTAGGCGATTACCGACCACCTCAAAACGGCCACCCTCATCGGGTCTCAATTAACAATAACCTCAACAAATATGCTTTTCTCATCACTTTATTGCATGAAATCGCCCACATGAAAAATTGGGAAAAGCACGAGGACAAAGTAAAGCCACACGGACAAGAGTGGAAAACAATCTTCAGAGAATTGATACTGCCTTTTATCGGCCTAAATATTTTCCCGGATGATGTGATGCGCACATTGGCAAACTACATGAAAAATCCAGCGGCAGCAAGTTGCACCGACACTGTGCTATTGAAAGCATTAAAAAAACATGACCAACAAATCAATCCTTACCTCGAAGAATTTCCCGAAAAAACCATCTTTAAATTAGCTAATGCAAAAAACGGAAAAAGAGTATTCCAAAAAGGAGAAAAGCTACGCAAACGCTACAAATGTGTAGAAGTTAACTCAAAGCGAACCTACCTTGTTAGTGCTGTCGCTGAAGTTGAAGCCATCCAATAATTTTCAATGAGTTTCCTTTAAAATTGCAACTTTGTTAATAATTACTTCCCAATCACATCGCCAATTTTATTACTTTTGAGCGAACAAAAATTTTGCGAAAAATGGACGTAACTTACACGGAATCAACACCTATGCTCAAGGTGTCTGAAATGGCAGAAAACCTCATCGGATCTGAAATCATCAAATTGGCTGATGAGATTAAAGTCCGCTCAAACGCAGGAGAGCAAATCTACAATTTCACCATTGGCGATTTTGATCCCAATATTTTTCCTATTCCGGAAGAATTGAAAGAAGAAATAATAAAGGCGTATAATGACAACAGAACCGATTATCCCACAGCAAATGGCCTGCTCGAAACCCGCCAGGCCATTTCCCGGTTTCTTCACACACGTGGCAGTATTGAATACAACGAAAATCAAATTCTCGTTTCGTGCGGGGCGCGGCCACTAATTTACGCCACCTACCAAGCTGTACTCGACCCGGGCGATTCGGTAATTTTTCCCGTACCATCGTGGAACAACAACCATTACACCCACTTGTCGCGTGGCAAAGCCGTTTTTATCGAAACATCACCCGAAAATAATTTCATGCCCACTGCCGATGAAATCAAACCTCGCATCAGCGAAGCGAACTTGATTGCAGCATGTTCACCGCTCAATCCTACTGGCACCACTTTCGGCAGAAAACAATTGAGCGACATCTGTGAATTGATTTTGGACGAAAACCGCAAACGGGGCGAGTACAAAAAACCTGTTTACCTGCTTTACGACCAGATTTATTGGCAGTTGACTTATGGCAGCACTGTACATTTCGACCCCGTAACGCTTCATCCAGAGATGAAAAATTACACCATTTATGTAGATGGCATGTCTAAAGCATTTGCCTCAACGGGCTTGCGTGTGGGCTGGGGATTTGGGCCGCAAAAAATCATCAATAAAATGAAGTCTATCATCAGTCACATTGGGGCGTGGGCGCCAAAAGCCGAGCAGGTAGCTGTGGCCAACTACCTGCAACGCGATGCCGATGTTGACCGCTATCTCAACAATATCAAAAATGAACTTGGCAAGCGCCTGAGCGCCTTTTATGAGGGATTCAAAACATTGAAAGAAGAAGGGTTTGGCGTGGATGCCATTACCCCACAAGCGGCCATGTACCTCACCATTCAATTTAATCTACATGGCCAAAAAACACCGTCCGGTGAGCGCCTTTCGAATACTGAAGAAGTTACCCGCTACATTCTCAATGAGGCAAAAATCGCACTGGTTCCTTTTTATGCTTTCGGGTCGTCAAAAACGTCCAACTGGTATCGCCTTTCGGTAGGCACCGCTTCTATGAAAGATGTGGAAGGATTTTTTGTGAATTTGAGAAGTGCGCTGGAGCGGCTTTCCTAAATTAAGCTCAACATAAAAACCTATCTTCGCATTCCTTTCAGGATTTTATGACAAAGAACACTTATTGCGTCATCATGGCAGGTGGCATCGGCAGTCGCTTTTGGCCGATTAGCCGTACAGCTCATCCCAAGCAATTTCTCGATATCCTCGGTGTTGGAAAAACCCTGATTCAGCAGACATTTGAACGCTACAATTCACTTTGCCCGAAAGAAAATATTCTGGTAGTAACGAATGAAATTTATAAGAATTTGGTGTTGGAGCAACTTCCTGAAATAAAGGAAGAGCAGGTGCTTTGCGAGCCATCACGAAGAAACACCGCTCCCTGCCTTGCTTATGCTGCCTACAAGATTAATTCCATCAACCCAAATGCGAAAATGATTGTCGCCCCTTCAGACCACTTAGTTTTGAAGGAAAAAAAATTCGCAGAAACCATCAATATTGCGTTACAAGCTGCAGAAGACAGCGGCTGCCTCATCACACTCGGCATCAAACCTTCGCGCCCCGATACCGGTTATGGGTACATTCAATTCGATGAAAAATCGAAAACATATCACCGAAAGGTGAAAAAGGTGAAAACATTTACTGAAAAGCCAAGTTTTCAAATGGCAAAAAAATTCATTGAAAGCGGAGATTTTTGCTGGAATTCGGGCATGTTCATATGGACGGTAAAAAGTATTTTGAACGCATTTGACAGGCATCTTCCTGAAGTTGGTGATTTATTCAAAGAAGGCGCAAAGCACTATAACACGAGCAGGGAAATGAAATTCATCCATGACACCTACCAGGTGTGCAAAAACATTTCTATTGACTACGGCATTATGGAAAAGGCCGACAATGTGTACGTGGTGCTTTCGGATTTCGGCTGGTCAGATTTGGGCACTTGGGGCTCCCTTTACGAACACATCAAACGAGACACCAGAGGAAATGCAATTATTGGCAACAGGGCAAAACTGTACGATTCAAAAACCTGTATCATTAATGCCCCAAAAGACAAGTTAGTGGTGTTACAAGGGCTGGACGATTACATTGTAGTAGATACGGAAGATGCGCTGTTGGTTTGCAAAAAAGAAGATGAGCAGAAGATCAAGCAGTTTGTCAATGACATTAAAATTGGGAAAGACGGGAAATACCTGTAATATGACCTGGCAAGTCGTGTTGCATCAAATCATTTTGCTAGGGTCTACCCATTCATTGAATTGCTGCTCCGTTAAATAACCTAATCGTAAAGCTTCTTCCCGCAAAGTGGTTCCATTTTTATGGGCAGATTTCGCAATTTCAGCCGCTTTTTCATAGCCGATGTGCGTGTTCAAAGCCGTTACCAGCATCAGTGAATTTTCTAAATTTTTCTTGATTTGCGCGTGGTTCGGCTCGATGCCAACAGCACAATTATCGTTAAACGAAACACAAGCATCACCCAGCAAACGAGCAGACGTAAGCAAATTGGCAGCCATCATTGGTTTGAAAACATTCAATTCAAAATGACCGTTCATGCCTCCAGTGGCCACTGCCATATCGTTGCCTACCACTTGGGCGCAAACCATCGTAAGCGCCTCACACTGCGTGGGGTTAACCTTGCCAGGCATGATGGACGAACCCGGCTCGTTGGCGGGAATCACCAGCTCCCCTACCCCACATCTCGGGCCTGACGCAAGCAGTCGAATATCATTAGCTATTTTCATCAGCGAAACAGCCAATTGTTTCAGCGCACCGTGTGTTTCCACAAAGGCATCGTGACTGGCGAGCGCTTCAAACTTGTTTTCGGCTGATATAAAAGGCAAGCCGGTGAATTCCGCGATTTTTTTCGCGACTAATTCAGCATAACCCCTTGGCGTGTTGATTCCGGTACCCACCGCTGTTCCGCCCAAAGCCAGTTCAGAAAGGTGGTCAAGTGTATTTTCAAGTGCTTTTACACCATGATTCAATTGAGAAACATAGCCCGAAAATTCTTGCCCGACAGTGAGCGGTGTGGCGTCCATCAAATGCGTACGGCCAATTTTCACCACACCCATATAAGCATCTGATTTTTCCTGTAACGTATCGCGCAATTTTTTCACTCCCGGAAGGGTATTTTCCACCACCATTTTGTAGGCAGCAATATGCATCCCCGTGGGAAATGTATCGTTCGATGATTGTGATTTGTTCACATCATCATTCGGGTGAAGCGCTTTTTCTTCATCGGTCAAAGTGCCGCCATTGATTACATGCCCGCGGTTCGCAATCACTTCATTACAGTTCATGTTGCTTTGCGTTCCGGAACCGGTTTGCCAAACAACAAGCGGGAACTGGTCGTCTAATTCGGCTTCTAAAATTTCATCACATGCCTTTGAAATCAAGTCGCGTTTTTCTTCCGATAAAACACCTAATTCGCAATTGGTATGTGCGGCTGCTTTTTTCAAGTAGGCAAAGCCATATACGATTTCGAGCGGCATGCTGGCGGGTGGACCTATTTTGAAATTGTTGCGTGAGCGTTCTGTTTGTGCTCCCCAATATTTATCAGCTGGCACTTTTACTTCACCCATGGTGTCACGTTCAACTCGAAAAGAACTTTTCAGCCTTCCCGGCTTCATCCGCTTTTTTCTTACGATAACTTTTTCTCTTTTTGTTGCTTCATCCATATAATAATACCATGCAATTTCTGCTGCTTTTTTTGCATTTGCCTTAGACAAGTTAGCGCCTCTTGTAATTTTTGCAATTAACTCTGATTCCTTCATAAGTTAAAGTAATTTGATTATACTATTTTTTGACTTATACCAATATGCAAATAAAAATGGAAAAAACTAATCTGCATGGTTAGCATTCATTTGTATTATTCGCATCGAAAGATTTTTTACTTATTTTTGACCAAAATTAATTCAAAAATGGAAACACTCGGTGTACTTACTTTTTTGGCCATTATTGGCATGGCTTTTTGGTTATTGATTTTTCTTGCGCTGTTTATCCCCTTCTGGATAACGCTGTTTTTTGTTCAGCAGATCAACCCGAAATTAGCCAACCGGCTTGTTGGCTCAAAGGAAGACCCGCAGGCAGATTAAAGTAGTTCCAGCACGTTTTCGGGCGGACGGCCAATGACAGCTTTGTTGTTTCTAACAACGATGGGCCGTTCAATTAAAATCGGGTTTTCTTCTAATATTTTCACCCATTCGTCATCGTTGAAATTCATACCTTTAAATTTCTTTTTGAATACCTTTTCACTTTTGCGGATGATTTCTGCAGGCTTTTTGTTAAGCTTCATTAAAATGTCTTTCAATTCCTGAAAGGTTGGCGGAGTTTTCAAGTATTCTATGATTTCAATTTCTTTTCCTTTCTCCTGAAGGATTTGCAGCGTTTCACGGCTTTTGCGGCAACGTGGGTTATGGTAAATTTTCATAGTTAGTGATTTTATTATTAATTGTATTGCACTGTATGGGAATGAAATGATTTCCACGAATGCCAAAATTCCTGGTAGGCCTGCACGGGCTTAAGTTGTTTTCCAATATATTGCCCTTCGTTGCATTGCCCGTTCCAATTCCAAACTGATTGGCTTTGAACATCGACTAGTTTTGTGCCGGTAGAATCAAAAGTAAAATCAAGTATTTTTCCGCCTATTTCTGTTTGCCAAACATGAAAAGAAATTAAATCATTTTCCAGCGCAACTACTACTTGCAAATTACCAATAACATCATTAATAACCCTTTTTGCAAGCAGGTCATTCCAGCGATACGCTTTTGCAATCCCATCAAGTTCAATGCCGACTACCCAATCATTTTCGTTCCATTCAACACGAGAAGACATTTTGGGCATGGAAAGCGGGTCAAAATTATCTATTTCAGCAACCCATGTATAAAATTGCTCACTGGCGGAATCGGGCTGCATGATGAAGCTCTCCGGATAGCGCTGGAGCCACGAACGCAACGATGCCTGCTCTGAAAATAATTCGTTTAATTGTTGCTTTTCAAAAGCTCCAATAATGCTTTCACCCGTTTCCTGATGCCACCATGTGCCGGTCTGGTCATCTTCCAAAATCGCATTGAATTTGCTTACCCCGATGGTGGTAAAAGATAGTTTTCGTTCGTTTGCAATCGGTTCAAACACACGACCCGAACGACACAAACTGCAATAAGTCACCAAAAATGATTGGTTTGCAATTGAATCCATCACGATGTGATGGTAAGCGAGAAACGAAATGGGGTAGGCTTTAGCGATCTCATTCTTAACAATTCCAATCACAGAAGTTGAAAGTGAAACTTTGTTTTCATCTTGCTTTTTTAGCAGTAACTTCTCGGGCTGTTTGAACATGTTTTTTGGATTCATCAGCACATTGGCAGCATAGAAAAAGCCAAAACAAAACAGGCACAAAATTGCCAACCCGATTCTTTTAAGCCAACGGAAGTTTTTGAAAATTTTGATAGCCGGCATAATCATTAATAACAACCCAATTAAAGCCAGCAAGTATTTCCAATTATGGCAGAAATAAGCCAGTTCAAACCACTCCAAACCCTGGCCTGCAGGAATAGGCATCAATAAAAAAATACAGATAAAAGATGGGAGCACCAACAGTGCCGCTCCCAACCAAAATGCCCATTTTGAAGTGGCGGTTTTCATTGATTTAACTGCTGCCAAACTCCATCAAATACGCTTTGATGAATTCGTTGAGTTCGCCATCCATCACGGCCTGCACGTTTGAAGTTTCCACATTCGTCCGCAAATCCTTCACCATTTTGTAGGGGTGCATCACATAGTTTCGAATTTGAGAACCCCACTCGATTTTCTTTTTCGCTCCTTCAATTTTAGCCTTTTCTTCTTGTCTCTTGCGTAATTCCAACTCATACAGCTGTGATTTGAGCAGTTGCATTGCCTTATTTTTATTATCAAGCTGAGAACGGGATTCGGAGTTTTCAATGATAATGCCTGTTGGGTGATGCCGCAGTCGTACTGCCGTTTCCAGCTTGTTGACCGACTGACCTCCTGCCCCACCCGAACGCATGGTTTCCCAGCTAATGTCAGAAGGGATGATTTCTATTTCTATCGTATCATCAACCAATGGGTAAGCAAACACCGAAGCAAACGAAGTGTGGCGCTTGGCATTGGAATCAAATGGCGAAATTCGAACCAGCCTATGCACCCCATTTTCACCTTTCAGATAGCCAAATGCAAACTCCCCATCAAATTCTAAAGTAGCAGATTTTATACCTGCACCATCACCTTTTTGTTGGTCGAGTTCTTTTACCTTATAATTGTTTTTTTCGCCCCACATGATGTACATGCGCATGAGCATTTCGGCCCAATCCTGACTTTCAGTGCCGCCAGCGCCCGAGTTGATTTGCAAAATGGCATTCAGGTTGTCTTCCTCGCCCGAAAGCATATTTTTGAACTCCAACTTTTCGACTAGTTTCAGCGTTTGTCCATGCTGTTGCTGCACTTCTTCGTTAGTTGCTTCGCCTTCTTTGTGGAAATCGAATAAAACTTGCAGATCGTCAATGCTGGATTGCAGAGCATCATAATCAATCACCCATATTTTCTTCTGTTTGATTTGCTTGAGCAGTTGCTCGGCTTTTTTGGGATCGTTCCAGAAATCGGCGGCTTGGGTTTGCTGCTCTTCTTCTGCTATTAGCTGGCGTTTCGCATCAACGTCAAAGATGCCTCCTTAGCGCGTCCAGACGCCCGGCAATGTCTTTGAGTTGTTCGGGGGTAATCATGGGAGCAAAAGTAGTTTTTTTAACACAAATTTTGACTTTCTTATTATCTTGATTAATTTGGTTCTGATGAAACGCATAATTTACGTCCTTCTTCTCCTTTTTTATTCACCGGTTTTTGCCCAAAACGAGCAATCCCTCGATTTCCAAATGGCTTTTGCCGCTGATGCTTACAACAACGGAAATTACGAAAAGGCAATCGGGCATTACGATAGAGTGCTCAATATGCAGTCCAATTTTTATGCTGCCTTTATTTATCGTGCAGCTGCCAAAATGCAGTTAAACCGGCTGGATGACGCAATGGCTGATTACAACAGGGCACTGGAAATCAATTCCACCGCCGCAGGTGGCTGGTACGACCGCGCCAACTTGAAAATACAACTCAACGATTTCGAAGCCGCCTTGCCCGATTTAGATAAAGCGATTGAGCTACAGACCGAAAAGGCAGATTTTTACCTCAATCGCGGCATTGTACGTACCAAACTTGGCTTCTTTGCCGAAGCAGAACAAGATTTCGAAAAAGGGAAATCACTTGAGCCCGCATCTCCCTTGATTTACAACGGTTTTTGCAACTTGTATTTGAAAACAAAGCAATATGCGGATGCCGTGAAAAATTGCAGTCAAGCTATCGAATCGCAGCCCTTCAACGCAAAGTTTATTTTGAACCGGGGGTTTGCCTATCAAAAACTGGGAAATCGAGACAGCGCAAAAACAGATTTTGAAAAAGTTTTAATGCTGGATTCTACCAATCACAAAGCCCATTACGGGCTGGGTAATGTTTTGACGGAAAAGAACGAATACCCCGAGGCCATTGCTCATTTTGATAAGGTCATCAAAAAAAAGCCAGGTTATTTCAATGCTTGGCATGACAGAGGTTACACCAAACTGTTAAGCAGTGATTTTGAAGGAGCAAAAGCGGATTTCGGCAAGTGCATCGAATTGCAGCCATCACAAATAATCGGCTACATTAACCGTGCGCTGGCCGGTTATTACTTAGAAGATTTTGAAGGCGCGCTTGCTGATTTAAACAACGCTGTTGAACTTGCATCCGATAATGCTTACGTTTACCTGAATCGCGCAAAAATTCACATTAAATTGGAAAAAAACGAGCCGGCCTGCGCGGATTTGAAGAAGGCAAAGGAACTCAATTACCCGAATAAAACAGAACTTGAAGAATTGATAAAAATGGCGGAATGTGAGTGAAGTTTTTCCCGACTCAGCTGCCGGGCATCTGTTTTTCCGTAAGTTGCACTTGTCCCGACATATGTTAGAGGGGCAACTGCTAAAGTGCATAGAGCTAAACGTTACCCAATATAAAAGAACAAATGAATGAATGAAAGCATACTTAAATTAGCATTAGCACAAATATCTCCCGTTTGGTTAAATAAAGAAAAAACGATTGAAAAAGTAAAAACCTTTATCTCACAGGCTGGGGCTAAAAAGTGTGAACTTATTGCTTTTGGTGAAGGAATACTACCTGGATATCCTTTCTGGCTATCTTTAACCAATGGGTCAGAATTTAATTCATTGGTACAGAAAGAATTACATGCACATTACGTTAGAAATTCAATACAAATTGAAGCAAGCGAATTGGATGATATCTGCAAAACAGCTAAAGAACACAATATCGCAGTTTATCTTGGTATTGTTGAACGTGCTCAAAATCGCGGTGGTCACAGTCTATATTGCTCTCTGGTTTACATTAAAATCAAATCTGTTCACCGGAAGCTACAACCTACTTATGAAGAACGATTGACTTGGTCTCCTGGTGACGGAAATGGTTTACAAGTACATCCCATAAAACAATTTTGTGTAGGTGGGTTAAACTGTTGGGAAAATTGGATGCCCTTAACCAGAACAGCTCTTTATGGATTAGGAGAAAATCTACATATTGCTGTTTGGCCCGGTTCGGAACATAATACCATTGATATAACCCGATTTATTGCTAAAGAATCCAGATCATATGTAGTGTCTGTATCTGGTTTAATGAAAATTGAAGATTTTCCAAAGGACACACCTCACTTGGAAAAGATTTTGGAAAATGCTCCTGATATACTGGCCAATGGAGGTTCTTGTATTGCTGGTCCTGATGGGGAATGGATAGTTCCACCAGTTAAAGGAAAAGAAGAATTAATTATTAACACTTTAGATATTAATAGAGTGCCGGAAGAACGACAAAATTTTGACGTTGCAGGACACTACTCTCGTCCTGATGTTACAAAGCTGACAATTAACAGAGAGAGACAGTCATTATTAAATCTTATAAACAATTACGATTAATTTTTCCAACCCAATGTAATCACAAAATACCTAAACACAATTTAATTTACACCGTCATTTAAAGAATGGATGTATGCTTATGAAAATGAAATTGCAGTCTGCAATTTTAACCACAGAAACGAAAGAACTTTAAACATTTTCATATTCTCAAACCACTTAAGATTTACAAAAAACAAATTGAGAGCAAAATCAGGAAATTCAAAATAAAGCGACAGAAAATAAAACACATTGAACCGCGATTATTTAGAACCATTAAACAATAAAAACCCCAATTTCCAGTTTTTATAACCGAAAAATCTTAAAATCCCCACCATGAAAAAAATAGTTTTCCTTTTCCTCTTGCTACCGTTTCTCATATCAGCACAGGAAGCTCCTGCTGAAGAAAAAATCAACGGACCTGCAGGGCAATTTTCCCTTGGCATGCGCAGCACCATAAGTTTGTTTGACCACCAGAGCTATCAGGGGCTTGGGTATGGCGGGCAGTTCCGGATAAGGGCTGGCAAGCGCTTGAACACTGAATGGTATGCAGACTATATCAAAACCGATATTGGCGGTCTGGGCCAGCGCGAAACTGTGCATATCGGCTGGTCGGTGATGTTTTACCCGCTTGGTTCTGAAATTAAAAAGGGGGCATTCACTCCCTATTTCATCACAGGGCATTGTTTTGATTATGCGAACGTTTCAACGATCAATTACATCAACAAAGAAGGGGTTTATGACTCCGATTGGGAAGAACGCTGGAGCTCTGCCGTGCAAATCGGCTTGGGAACCAATTACAACTTGACCGACAGATTTGATGTATCACTTTCTGCACAGTACATGTCCCACTTGGGCAATGATATTCACGTGAAAAAAAGCTCACTGTCAAGCAGCGAAGGCAGTCCCCCATTAATTATTGACAGCAGCAGCAAGGGCGTCAACTTGGAAGGTCACTTGCTGATGACTTTCAGCATGAATGTAATGTTATTTGATTTCATTCAATAACCCACTCCTCCTTGAAAAGGGGGTGTCCCGAAGGGATGGGGGATTAAAAAAAGACCATGAAGAAAAAAATCTACTTTTTACTTATTTGCCTTCCTTTTCTGTCTTTTTCACAGGAAGCAAATAAGCGGTACGCTGACTACGGCTTATTGCGTATGCAAGGCAACATTGCTATAGGTACGCCCACCAAAATCGGAGGCACTAATATTTACCTCGGTGGGGATTTGGAATATTATTTAAAGGATAATATTTCCATCAGGGGTGATTTTTACTATTTTTTGGGAAGTTTTGGCAGTACAGATGTTTTTAAACAGAACCACTCTGGTTATTTGGGTGCAATGTACCACATCCCCACTAATGGTCATTTCGACCCATACGTAGGCATCCAGCCGGGCTATGTGATTTCCCAATTAAAAAATCCTGACGTAATGACTTCGGATGATTACAGAGCAGGCTCAAATTTCCCTGTAACCGTTAATCCTCTTTTCTCCGCTTGTGCTGGGTTCAATTATTACGCCAACCGCTTTTTCCATCTTTTCATGCATGTGAAATACCAGACGGGGAAGCATTATTCAGACATTGAGACCATTCCGCTCAATGAAGTGAAAATCGCTTTTGGGCTAGCTTATATGATTTGGTGGCGCAAAGATCACTTTGCCTTTCGAAAACCGGGGATGACGAAAAAAGACGATTAAAAAACCCCACCCCGCAAAGTGCATGGATGGGGAAAAAAATATCATTCAAAAATTCAGTACAATCGTCTGAAAATCTCAAAAATATTGGGGAACTCGATGTTGGGCGTAGTACGAACCGATTCTTTTTTCTTTTCATCGGCCTTGCCACCAGCTTCCGGGACTTTACGTGATTCGCTCTTCGCTACCGTTTTTTCCACTTCAACAGTTGTAACCTTGTATTGACCTTTATTCAACTCTTCGATGGCAGCAATCATGTCTTTTTCAGAAATTTTGGAATCGTCATACTCAATGCTAGCCACTTTATCTTCAAACAACACATCGCATGCCATTACGCCATTGAGTCCTGCCAATGTGTTTTTGATTTTTCCAGCACAGCCCGCTGAACAGGTCATGCCTTCAATACCAATATTGGCAATGGTTCTGGCTTTGCCATCAATAGAAACAGTTTCCTTCTTTTCGATTTTAACATCATTTTTTGTTTCATCACCGGGCCCACAATTACAAGCCAGCATAAATGATAAAAGTAGTAAAAAAGCAGTTTGAAAAATAGTTTTTTCTTTCATAAAAATCTGTTTGGAAAGGTCAAATGTAATAAATTATTTAATACGTATCTTATTTTTGCATTTTTCTGCAAATGACCGAAAACACTGAAAATACAACTCTCGAAGAAAATGAGATGTCATTTTTGGAACATCTCGAAGCGCTGCGCTGGCACTTGATTCGCTCGGTGGTAGCTGTTGTCGTTGTTGCAATTGCTGCATTTGTGAATAAAAGCATCATCTTCGATGCGGTTATTTTCGCTCCGAAAAACGCAGATTTCCCAACTTACCAATGGCTTTGTCAACTTTCTGAAAAACTGCACCAATGGCTGCCTGACTTGATTACCAAAAATGCCCTTTGCATCGGACAGAATTTTCCGCAGTTGCAAAATATCAGCATGGCGGGGCAATTTATGACGCATGTTTTGGTGTCAGTTGTAGCCGGTTTGGTGATAACTTTTCCATATGTTTTTTGGGAATTGTGGCGGTTTATCAAGCCGGGGATGAAATCAACCGAGAAAAAATATTCGCGTGGCGTAGTGTTCTTTTCTTCTTCGCTTTTTCTGATGGGCATCTTGTTCGGCTATTTTATTATCGCCCCGCTTGCCATCAATTTCTTTCTCACCTACCAAATCAGTGATGCAGTTGTCAACTTGCCGACTTTACGCACCTATATCGCTACCATTACTACCATTGTAATGGCTTGCGGCATCGTTTTTGAACTGCCCGTAGTGGTTTATTTTTTAACAAAAGTGGGATTGCTTACCCCTGAATTTATGCGGAAATACAGAAAACATGCACTGGTAGCCGCACTGATTCTTTCAGCTGTCATTACTCCGCCCGATGTGTTCAGCCAGTTGTTGGTGTCGGTGCCATTGTTTTTTCTGTATGAAATCAGCATCTATGTTTCTAAAATGGTAATAAGAAAAGAAGAAAAGCGTTAGCATAATTACTGAATTACGAATAATAAGTGAGATCGAAATACATATATAAGATTGGATTACTGCTTGTTTTTCTATTGCCATTTATTTCTTTCTCCCAAAAAACAAAAATTAACGGGCGCATAATTGATGCCGAGACCAAAGACCCGCTGGCATTTGTAAACATTGCTTTTCAAAACAGTAAAATCGGCACAACATCTGACATTAACGGTTATTATTCCATTGAAACATATTACGCCACCGACTCGCTGGTGGCTTCTTTTGTAGGTTACATGCGGCTGGCCAAAAAAGTAAACATAGACAAATCGCAGGTCATTTATTTTGAGCTGCAAAAAAGCAGCGTGGAACTAAAAATAATAGAAGTGATTGGCAGTAAAAAAGACGAAAACCCCGCCCATGCCATCATACGCAACGTATGGCGGCACAAAAAAGCCAACAACCGTGAAAAATTAGATGCATACAACTATGAAGTGTACAACAAAATTGAGTTTGACCTCAATAATTTAAGTGAAGAATTCACCAATCGCAAAGTTTATCGCCCATTTAAATTTGTGTTTCAATACATTGACTCCAGTGAGAAAAAACCGTTTTTACCGATGTTTATCACTGAGACGCTTTCTGACTTTTACTACAATAAAAACCCAAAATCCCGCAAGGAAGTTATCAAAGCCAGCAAGGTTTCGGGCATGAAAAACGAAAGCATTTCCCAGTTCATGGGCGATATGTATCAAAATGTGAACATTTATGATAACTACATTACCATGTTCAACCGAAGTTTCATGAGTCCTATTTCCAATCTCGGCTTTTTCTCATACCGCTATTACCTGCTCGACAGTGTGTTTGTTGATAACGACTGGTGCTACAAAATACACTTTCAACCCAAGCGCAAAAGCGAGCTGACTTTCGTAGGCGATATATGGATAAATGACACCACCTATGCCGTAAAAATGATTGACGCCAAAATGAGCGGTGACGCCAACATCAATTTCATCTATGAGTTTTCGGTGAAACAAAAATACGACCAGGTGGAAAAAGAAGTGTGGATGCTCACAAAAGATGAACTGCTTGTGGATTTTAACATTGCCAAGAAAACACTTGGATTATATGGGCGAAAAACTTCAACTTACAGGAATTTTATGATTAACGAGCCAAAAGAAAACGATTTCTTTTCCGTTGCAGAAAACGTAGTTTTTGAAGAAAATGCCTCGAATAAGACCGATGAATATTGGGATAAATCACGTCATGAAGTGCTTACCGATAAAGAAAAAGCCATTTATCACATGGTAGATACGATTAAAGAAATTCCCGCTTTTAGAACCTATCTGGACATCATCCAGCTTGTTATAACAGGCTATCATGTAAAAGGGCTTTTCGAATATGGGCCGTACTTCACAACCTTCAGCTTCAATCCCGTTGAAGGAGCACGTTTCCGAATTGGTGGGCGCACCAGTAACAAATTCAGCACACGCCTGATGCTTGAAACCTACCTTGCCTACGGCACACTCGACAAGCGTTTCAAATATGGGGGCGGGTTCATGTATTTCCTGTCGAAAAAGCCACGACAATTCATTGGTGCTTCCTATAAAAATGATGTCGAACAGCTTGGGCAAGGACCTAATGCCTGGCGGCAAGACAACATCATCGCTTCAGTTTTTCGCAGAAACCCTGCAAGCAAACTCAACGGCTACGAAGAGTTCAACGCCTACTTTGAGCGTGAATGGTTTCAGGGGTTTTCCAATCGGGTGGATTACACCCAACGAAAAATATGGCCACTGGGTGAGCTTGTTTTTGAGCAAACGCTCAATGACGGCATTGTGAAAGACGTGCAAAGTTTCACTACTTCCGAAGTGAGCTTGCTCACCCGCTTTGCCTTCAAGGAAAAATATGTTTCGGGCGAATTTGAGCGCGTGAGTTTGGGTACCAAGTGGCCGGTATTGGCGCTCAAATACACTACCGGATTAAAAGGCGTATTAAACAGCGATTATCAATATCATAAACTGCAATTGGTGGTTAGTGATAAGGTGCTCATAAACCCCATCGGCTACAGCGATTTTATTTTGGAAACAGGGAAAATTTTCGGACGATTACCTTACCCGCTTTTGGAATTACACAATGGCAATGAAACGTATTCTTATGATGTTACCGCCTTCAACTTGATGAATTTTTACGAATTCGTGAGCGATCAGTACATCAGCTCGACTATTGTGCATCATTTCAACGGGCTGTTTTTGAATAAAATACCGCTTATGCGAAAATTGAAGTGGCGCGAAGTAGGTACAATAAAGGGCGTTTTAGGCAGTTTGGAGAAAGAAAACAGAACGCTGCTTACTATGCCGCCTACCATTTCATCGCTTGAAAGCAAACCCTATTACGAAATGGGTGTAGGCCTTGAAAACATCTTTCAATTTTTAAGGGTAGATTTGCTGTGGCGCATGTCATACATTAATAAAGACTACGTTACTACCTACAATGCAGCGCGTAACGAAGGCGCAAAAATAGCCCGCTGGGGCATTAGGGGAACGATACAAGTAACTTTTTAAATTTTGAAATCAGAAAAAAATTAAAAATATGCTTCTGAGAACCGACAATCTCATCAAAAGGTATGGCAAGCGCACTGTTGTCAATGATGTTTCTGTAGAAGTGAACCAGGGTGAAATTGTAGGGCTGCTCGGCCCAAACGGTGCGGGGAAAACCACTACTTTCTACATGATTGTTGGGCTGATAAAGCCACATGCAGGCCATATCTTTCTCGAACATACTGACATAACCAAAGAGCCGATGTACAGGCGCGCCAAAAAAGGCATTGCTTACCTGCCTCAAGAACCATCTGTGTTTCGCAAGCTCAGCGTGGAAGACAATATCAAAGCCATTTTGCAGATGACCGGCCTGCCAAAACCCGATCAGGAAACACGGCTTGAAGGGCTGCTCGATGAATTCGGCTTACAGCAAGTTAGGAAAAGCCAAGGCAACCTGCTTTCGGGCGGAGAGAGGAGGCGAACCGAAATTGCCCGTTCACTGGCTGTTGATCCTAAATTTATTTTGCTCGATGAGCCCTTTGCGGGCGTTGACCCCATTGCCGTGGAAGATATTCAACAGATTGTGGCCACATTAAAGAAAAAAAATATCGGTATTTTGATTACAGATCACAACGTGCAGGAAACCCTCTCCATTACCGACCGTGCTTACCTGCTGTTCGAAGGAAAAATCCTGAAATCGGGCACGGCTGAAGAACTCGCTGCCGATGAGCAAGTGCGGAGAGTGTATCTTGGAAAGAATTTTGAGTTGAAAAAGCAGGTGAGGCCAGCATAGAATTAATCTTTCTCACCTATTTGTTTTTTAAAAAAATTAGCCAACACTTCACCTACCGCTTCATTACCCCTTTCCGAAAAATGGCAGTGGTCGAAATATAGAGTAGATTTATTTTTTTGCTGGCGCAAGGCAGCGGTTGCCTCAATAAACTTCACATCTTGCTTTTGACAAAATTCTGCAAAACGTTCGGTGGCGTAATTGCCTGATGATTCGTTTTCAATCAATATTTCCACTTCGTATGGCATGTACATCAGAACTGGCTCTATTTCTTCATTTCTACATGTTTGGATGAATTCTTCAAGCAATTGAAACGTTAACTCCCAGAGCTCTTCCCTCGCATTCAAAATATCATCCAACAACTCATTGGCTTGATTGTTTGTGAGTTTTCTGTAATTGTAATACTCGGCCAAAAAAAGGTAAAAAGCAGCGCGATTCTGTAGCCAGCTTTTCAGCCCTGAAAATTTTTCTTTATTTTGAAATGCATGAATTTGTTTAGATCGGCTGAGGGCAAAATTGTGTTCCAAATCATTAAAGCAAACTTGCAAAATCGCATAATCGGGTTGGTGCTTTAAAACATGGGTTTTGAGTACAGCTAATTCATCATAGGTAGAGTAGCCACCCAAACTGAAGTTGTAAAATTCGATGTTAACATTGCTTTCATTTAATTGTTTTTCAGCTAAATCAGCAGCTCTATCCTCTTCTTCCACACCAAAGCCCTCAATCACAGAGTCACCCAGAAAAGCCACCCTTCTTTGCTTTTTTTTAAGTTTGAATTCGCTGTCGCGAAATCCAGTTGAATTGATGCGGTAGGGTTTTTCTCTCACCGAAATAAATTCAACATTCGGCAAAAACGTATATCCGATTTTTTCGTAATCGGGGATGTATTTTTCGATGATGGCGCGATGACGTTCTTCTTCTTGCTTTGCATTCCATGTTTTTGATAATTGAAATTGACGTACAACAACTTCGCCAATTGCGACAGCTATTACCGCACTTGCCAAAAAACCGATTGTCCAAAAAATAATTTTTTGCGATTTCATCTATCTGGAAACAAAAAACCCCGGAGGTTTCTGAAAACCCCCGAGGTTTAGATTGTCAATTTCCCTTATCATCCCTCCGAAACCTCAAACTCATAGCTCTCCATAATTTGGTTGGCCAAAAGTTTTTTGCACGCTTCATCTATTTTTTGGCTTGCTTTTTCTTTTGAATCGGCTTCCACTTCCAAAGTGATGTGTTTGCCGATGCGCACATTGCCTATTTCGGGCAGGCCCACGTTTTTCATGCTGGCGGCAACGGCATTCCCCTGCGGATCAAGCAACACTTTTAAAGGCATAATGTCTATTTCTGCTTTGAATTTCATTCGTATAAAATTTATCTATTTAATTGAATTCAAGTACATTTCATCGTGTTTTTCCTTTAATCAGATAATAAGTAACTGAAATACCAATGTACAAAAGTATAATTATCGGGATGGTGAGAAAATACAATTCCGTGTAATAAACTGTGGAAAGCAGTAGCAGGGAAATCGTGAGAAAAATGTACCGTTTTTTATTTCTGCGCCATTTCCAACCCCTGAATTTCAACGCCAACATCGGAATGGGCAGCACAAGCATCAGCGAAAGTACCACAGACAAAATCACGTGAAAAAACGGGTTAAACATTAGCGATATAATGATGATGTCCAATTGATTGAAATAAAGTGATGAATACAGGTAATTCTTTATTTCTTCAGATGCGGGATAGTAATAATTAAGGCCATATTGAACGCCCATTATTAATGGAAACGATGCAATGAGGATGGCATTTGCTGGGGTGGGCAGCCCGAGGAAATAATTTTTCTGCCTTTCGTCTATATTGAATTTCGCCAACCGTAGCGCGGAAAACACAGGCACTAAAAACGCAACCATAGAGAGCAAAATATGTCCAATTTTTCTTGAAGTTGGTTCCACATAATACTCTTCTAATCCAATCACAATAAAGTGGTACAGAATAATTCCGGGAACCACCCCGAAAGTAACCATATCTGCCAATGAGTCGAGCTGTTTACCGAGTTCTGTTTCTCCTTTGAGCAGGCGGGCTGCAAACCCGTCAAAAAAATCAAACGCTGCTGCAATACCTATGGCATAAGCTGCATATTCCAATTTCCCTGACCCGGCAAGTACAGCGCCCGCGCAGCCACAAACCAGATTCAAACAGGTGAGAAAATTGGGAATGAGCGTTCTGAAATTCATGCAGCAAAGATATTTCTAATTGCTCAACGGCATGCCTTATCTTTAAAAGTAAGACAAACACCTACAAAAAACAGCTACTTACCCCTATGTTAAAAATACTGACTTGTCGTTAATAGCGCATAACTATCAGGCAATTTATTCCGAAATTTGCAGTTAATACAGCACTTTTGTCAGAAGTATACATGTAAAAACTATAAATTATGAGAAGGCTGTTAATCCATATCTCACTTTGCGCTATTGGGCTTGCGTCAACAAATCTTTCTTTTTCTCAAGTACGCAAATACAGTAATGAATTTCTTGCCATAGGGGTTGGCGCCCGCTCGCTTGGCATGTCCAATGCATCGGTGGCGACCGTCAATGACGTTACTTCGGGATACTGGAATCCAGCAGGGCTACTTGGCATCCGCAGTAACATTCAAATTGCGGCCATGCACTCCGAATATTTCGCAGGTATTGCCAAATACGATTACGGAGCGCTGGGTGCACGGATCGACTCCTCAAGCGCCATCGGTGTGAGTTTCATCCGTTTTGGCGTGGACGACATCCCCAATACCACCGAACTCATTGATGCAGAAGGAAACATCAATTACGATAATATTACTTCTTTCTCCGCTGCCGATAATGCACTACAGCTTTCATACGCCAAGAAAATGAAAATCGAAGGGCTGAATGTCGGTGCAAATGCGAAAATTATTTACCGCAAAGTGGGCGACATGGCGCATTCGTGGGGCTTTGGATTAGATGTAGGCGCTCAATACGACTACAAAGGATGGAAACTCGGACTGATGGCAAGGGACATCACTTCCACCTTCAATGCATGGAGTTATAGCTTTTCCGATAGGATGATCGAAGTTTGGACAATAACCAACAATGAAATTCCAGAAAACTCTTTAGAGGTAACACTCCCGAAAATCATACTTGCTGGAGGTCGAAAATTTGAATTTAAAAGAGATTTTTCGCTATTAGCTGAACTTAACTTAGATGTGAGTACCGATGGACGCAGGAATGTTCTCATCAGTAGTGACCCTTTCAGCATTGACCCACACTTGGGCATTGAAGCTGCATACAAAGACATTGTCTATTTACGAGGCGGCATCGGCAACATTCAAAAAGAAAAGAATGAATTAGGCAATCGGAAAATCACTACTTTCCAGCCCAACATTGGCATTGGCCTAAAAATAAAAGTGCTGAGCATTGATTACGCTTTCACTGATATTGGCGACCAATCGGCCGGCCTGTATTCACACGTAATATCATTGAAACTAGACATATACAAAAAAGTATAATGCGATTTTTATTAGGAGTATTTCTATTCATCTCTTTCTTCCTGTCCTTAGGMGGCGGCTGGGGGRAGGCTGCTCATGCGCAGCCCTACGGCAATGAGTGGGTTGATTATTCCCAGAAATACCTTAAGTTCAAAATCACTGAAGAAGGCATTTATCGCATCGACTATAATACCTTGAACAATGGATTATCTTCCATTGGAGAAAACGTTTCGGGSATTGACYCGMGAAACATCCAGCTTTTCGGCAGGGGTGATGAGTTRTATATTCACATCGAAGGAGAAAATGACGGCTCATTYGACAATAATGACTTCATTGAGTTTTACGCGCAAGGAAACGATGGCTGGCTCGATTCGTTGCTTTACTTAACTCCCGAAGAACAATCCAACCCTTATTACAGCTTGTTTAACGACACTGCCACTTATTACCTCACTTGGAATAATTCCGTTGCTAATCGCAGARTGAATGAAGTAACCGATACCAATTTTCCGCCCGCATCAGATGCTTCACCATATTTTTTCAAGGAAGAAATCATTATGTCGTCTTCCACCTATCGCTGGGGAGAAAATACCGGAGGCAAATATGATCCGCAATATACCGCCGGTGAAGGTTGGTATGACGGCATTTTTGATGACGGAAACATTTCTTCCCGTACATTGAACACGGCCAACGCCTATACCGGC
The DNA here is from genome assembly GCA_002746335.1 of Flavobacteriales bacterium. Classification (GTDB taxonomy): domain Bacteria; phylum Bacteroidota; class Bacteroidia; order Flavobacteriales_H. The sequence continues at coordinate 28,302 of NVWW01000002.1, forward strand.
ACTGGTGCTCCTGCATGCTCAGTGAACACGGTGGTTGCCGGGGTGTCAGCTAACCTCCACCACCTTCAAATCAGTTATGGAAGCTCGAGTACTTTGGCAATAGATGATACCTGGACTGGGTATAAACTCAAAAAGTATGATTTTTCCATTCCGKCAAACACACTGGGCACAAGCACAACAAATGTTAGTTATCAATTGGTGCAGACAGGACTSACACAAAAAACCGCTATTTCACATCTGTATTACAAATTTGCCCATGACTATGATTTGGAAGGTAGTTCAACCTACAAACTGATACTTCCCGAAAATCAAACATCAAAAACTTACATCATTGCAAGCAACTTTTCTACTAATAATACGATGCACATTTACAACTTGACTGATAATGAACGTGTGCTGGTAGTGCAGGCCGGCTCACAAATCGAAGCGTTGATTAAAGAAGGAGGGGAAAAAGCCTGTTACATTACAACAGAAAACGCCATCAAAAGCATATCAACATTGCTACCCGCAAGCGGAGCCGGAACATTCACCGACTTCGGATCGATGAACCTTGACTCGGCTTTTATCATCATTACTCATCCAAAATTATTGAGTGCTGCAAATGATTACAAGACCTATCGTGAAGGACTAGCAGGCGGGTTGCACAATGTAGTTGTCGCTGACATTAATGAACTTTATACCCAATTCTCTTACGGCATCAATAAACACCCACTTTCCATCCGCAACTTCTGCAATTATTTACTGAACACATGGAGTACGCCACCGCAAAATTTGTTTTTAATCGGAAAAGCCATCAGCAATTCAACTCAAACTCAACGCAACAATGCTTCAAACCATGCAGACAACCTGATTCCTACGTTCGATTGGCCTGCCAGTGACAATGCTTTTACCGCTGGCCTGAATGGAACACTTTACGAAGCAGCCATTCCTACCGGGCGGCTGGCAGCGCGAAATCAAATTGAACTAGGCAATTACCTTTCAAAGGTTCAAGATTTTGAAATCGAGCAAAAAGATAATTATGGGGGTGACGATAACCATCAAATCAATAGCCACCATTGGATGAAAAACGCACTGCACTTTTGCGGAGGCAAAGACCAAAACGAAAACAACGAATTGTGTGGCTACCTCAAGCAATACCAGGATACCATCGAAGACGATGCATACGGAGCCAAAGTGTTTACCTTTTCAAAAACAAGCAGCCAGGTCATTCAGCAAAACGTAGGCGATTCCATTAAAACACTGATTGACAGGGGGGTTTCGCTGCTGTCATTTTTTGGCCATTCTTCAGCCGGAAGCTGGGATATTAGCGTTGACAATGCCAGCACTTACGAAAACTACAAAAAATATTTTCTCATCGTTTCAAACGGCTGCTTCTCGGGAGACATTCACCAAACCGGAAATGCCAGCACAAGCGAAGAATTCGTTTTAATTGCTGACAAAGGGGCGGTGGGTTTCGTGGCGAGTACGGGGCTGGGCTACAAAGGAAATTTGCACCTTTATTCTACGCAATTCTATTACAATTTGAGTAAAAAACTCTATGGAAAAAGCATCGGGAAGTGCATGCAGCAGGCGGCAAAAACAACCTCACTGGCTAATCCCAGCAACTTCAACACAAAGGCTCATGCCCTCGAAATGACGCTGCATGGCGACCCTGCCATAGTCTTAAACACCCACGAAAAACAGGACTACGCAGTAAAACTACCTATTGATGTATCCTTTAACCCGAACCCCGTTACAAGCGATGTAGATTCTTTTGACATCAAAATTGTAATTTCAAATATCGGGAAGGCTGTGGACGAACCGGTGCCGGTGCGCATAACGCGAAAATATCCGACAGGTACTCAAACCGTTTATGATGTCGAACTACCGCGGGTTTAYTATAAAGATACYCTTTCACTAACCCTGCCCGTTGATTTAGTCAAYGGYATCGGYCTYAATCAATTTGAAGTGAGAATTGATCCGCTTAATTTAATTGACGAGATTTCCGAATGGAATAACAACATTGTTGATAACGAACAAATTGAAATGTGGATTACATCAGGCGATTTGATTCCTATTTACCCCTACAATTATGCMGTTATCCCWGAAATAAACGGTTTAGTGYTAAAGGCATCYACCAGCRAYCCGTTTGCMTCKTCAAARCAATAYRTTTTYCAAATTGATACCGATGACCTCTATGACAACGGCAAGCAATATACTTCAACAAGTGCCGGTGGTGTAGTGCAATGGAACATCTGGCAAACAGATTCTGCCTACCTGAAGAACTTGCCTGATGACAGCGTGTTTTTCTGGCGCACTGGCCCATACCATATCAACCCCGATTCGGTGAATTGGCGTGAGCGTTCGTTCCAATACCGTCCTGGGAAAACCGGTTGGGGACAGGACGATTATTACCAGTTTAAAAACAACGATTACACCAACATTATATACAACCGCCCTAATTTGAGCTTTGATTTTGATTCTGCTTCTAAAAGCTTGGTTTGCGACAACTACGGTAACCCGCAAGGGGTTGATTACTATAAAGTTCAATACCGCATCAATGGCGTCATTACAGAGCAGAATATTTGCAACGGTTACGTTACCCCCCAAATTTTCGTAGCGGTCTTTGACCCGCTTTCCCTCAAACCATGGCCAACTGCCGATATTATCAATGGTGTGACTGTGAACTATCCTGATTATGATTTTGGAAATGGAAACAACATGCTCGAACCGAACTCTAATAATTGTGATCCTTACGAAATTGAATACCAATATTCATTTAGGTCAAATAACCAAGAGCAGATGGATTCACTACGCGAAATGCTCAACAACAAAATACCTGATGGGCATTATGTGCTGATTTACTCCGCAGCACGTGTGATGTGGAGCAGTACTTCGGTGTGGAATGCCAGCCATTTTTCCGCTTTTCAGGCGCTGGGCACTTCCGATCTCAGCACGCTGGGAGATTCCATACCCTACATTTTCTTTGTCAAAAAGGGAGACCTTTCCACAGTGCAGGAGGCAATTGGCGCTAATGTAGATGCCTTCATCACGCTGTCTGCTTCACTTGAGAATTCACAAAACTACGGGGAAGCAGTATCTACCACTATAGGACCTGCCGCCAATTGGGGCTCGCTGCATTGGAACCTAGAGCCGTTATCGCCAGAACCAACTGGTATTGACAGCGTAACCATCCATGTTTTAGACGAAAACAATCAGAAAATCACCAGCTTTTCAACCAACCCCGATGACGTTTTGAACCTTTCAACCTTTGTAAACGCTAGTGTAAATCCCTACATCAAACTCAAAGCTGAAATAAAAGATGATTCGCTCTACACTTCGGCACAATACAACCATTGGCATGTGCTCTACGAAAAGGCGCCTGAAGCCGCGCTCAACCAGCTGAAGGGATTGCATTTTTACACCGATACGTTAAAGGAAGGAGATAATGTGAAGTTTGCCGTTGCCATCGAAAACGTGAGCGAGTACAATATGGATTCGTTGCGCGTGCTATATTGGGTAATTGATAAATCGGGAAATAAAAACTACATCCCATACCCCAAGCAGGACTCGCTTCGGGCAGGCGAAGTGCTGTTTGATACGATTTCCTTTTACACCAAAGGGATTGAAGGAAAAAACAGTTTTTGGGTAGAGGTGAATCCAAAGGACTCACTGTGGCAAATCGAGCAATACCACTTCAACAATATTGGGCGGGTAGATTTTTATGTTGAAGACGACAACATCAACCCCATTCTCGATGTCACATTTGATGGGATACACATTTTGGATGGCGACATCGTTTCACCAAAGCCATCAATCGCCATTCAATTAGATGACGAGAACCAATACCTCATTTTGAATGAACATGCAGACACCACCAATTTCGAAGTGTACCTCACCGATCCGGAGGGAATGGAAAAGCGAATTTATTTCAACGATGGCAACGGGCAGCAAATTTTGCAATATACTTTTGCCAAAGCGCCTGAAAACGAGTTTCGCATCGAATACGATCCGGTTTTTGAAAAAGACGGCACTTATAAGCTGCGCGTGCAAGCTACCGACAAATCGGGAAATAAGTCGGGCGACATTGATTACAGCATTTCTTTTGAAGTCATTAACAAATCAACCATCACTGAAGTGCTCAATTATCCCAATCCTTTTTCCACTTCCACGCGTTTTGCTTTTACGCTCACCGGTTCGCAAATTCCCGAAATATTCACTATTCAAATTATGACCATAACCGGAAGAATAGTGCGCGAAATCACCGCTGCCGAATTGGGCGAAATCAATATTGGTCGTAACCTGAGCGAATACGCCTGGAATGGCAATGATGAGTTTGGAGACCCGCTCGCCAATGGGGTATACCTCTACCGCGTAAACGCAAAAATTAATGGCGAAAGTATCGAGCACCGTAGCACCTCTGCTGACGGCTACTTTCACAAAGGCTTTGGCAAAATGTACATTTTGAAGTAGAAAAATGCAGGCAGAATAACTACCTTTATTTTGGCTGAAATCCGAACTTATCAGAGTAAAAAGCGAATAAAAATCCCGTTAGTTCTGTAACTGTTACAGTGTTAATAAGGCTCTTCCGCACTGAGCGGAGTTTTTAATTAAAAAGATAATTTAATTGATTTTCTTTGTGGCGAAAACACAAAAAGCATGATTGACAAGATTGATGCGCTTCTATCGGAAATCAATTCCGCAACAGCAAAAAGCAAAGAAGAAGCAGAAGTATTCCGCATCAAATACCTCGGGCAAAAGGGCTTGGTCAAGCAATTATTTGCTGATTTTAAAAATGTGGCCCTCGAGCAAAAGCGCGAAGTTGGGCAAAAGCTCAACGAATTAAAAAATGTGGCCCAGCAAAAGGCCGAACAACTCAAACAACAAACTTCTGCTGCTACTTCCACTGCCACTGATAGTGACCTGACGCTTCCGGGCGAACCGATTCAATTAGGTTCACGGCACCCCATTTCCATCGTGAGRAACGAAATCATCGAAATTTTTTCGCGCATCGGTTTCACCGTTTCCGAAGGCCCAGAAATTGAAGACGACTGGCAYAAYTTCTCCGCATTGAATTTCCCCGAAGARCACCCMGCAAGGGACATGCAGGATACYTTTTTTATCGAAAAAAATCCRGACATCGCTTTGCGYACACAYACTTCCTCAGTGCAAGTGAGRGTAATGCAAAACCAAAAGCCRCCTATACGTACCATTTCTCCCGGAAGAGTATTCCGAAACGAAGCCATTTCGGCAAGRGCRCACTGYATCTTTCACCAGGTAGAAGGRCTGTACATTGACGAAGGGGTGTCTTTTGCCGACATGAAACAAACGCTGCTGTATTTTGCCAAAGAAATGTTTGGCGAAAAAAGTGAAATACGGTTACGGCCATCCTTTTTTCCGTTTACCGAACCAAGTGGCGAGATGGATGTTTCGTGTTTCATCTGCAATCAAAAGGGCTGCCCTGTTTGCAAACACACCGGCTGGGTGGAAATATTGGGCTGCGGCATGGTGGACCCAGCCGTGCTCGATAATTGCGGCATTGACTCAAAAAAATATACCGGCTTCGCCTTTGGCATGGGCATTGAACGTCCCGCCATGCTCAAATATCAAATCAACGACATTCGGCTTTTCTTCGAAAACGATGTGCGGTTTCTTGAGCAGWTCAGTCCTGCACTGTAAATTCATAGAAATTCCTGCATTTACTTGTATCTTTTAGCAGCTTTTAATGTATAATTGAGCATGATTAACTCCACTCAAAAAATAGCKGGATTRTTATTATCATTAATCTTGCTATCATGTGMTGCAAAGACGCAGGTGATTTATGATGAAGAGCTGGCAACACTCGAAACTACTATCGAATACCTCAATACTTTTTTTTACGGAGATTGCGAAATCAATTACGATAAAGGAGAGCTCATCATCAGCTATTATAATAAGGGGTTCATGTACAGAGAGGACCACACCGTTCTATCCGCGCTCAATTCAAAAACAGTGGTTTATTCATCGGATGAAAAGCTGGTGATTGCTTATTGCATCAGGATTGCAAAAGCAGGGCAGCTCACCGGTTGCGTAAAGCAAACTACTTTCATTAAAAAAACCTTGAAAATCCGCTCGGTAAAAAAAGAGAAAAAAAGCAATCATCGCATTACCTTTAACCTTAGGGAAGATAAGCATAAAATCAAAAAATTCAGCACAGCGCTATCCCAGCTCATCACAATGGGCCACTTAATGGAGCTGGAAAAAATGAAATAGGGTAAATATCCAGTGTACATTTGAGCCAACATGTGCATAGGAAATTGGCGCGACACAGAAGGCGCCTCTGGATGATTAAATGGCTATCTGGTTAAATTGTATGGCTACTGAATTACAACCGAATTACCCCTGAATTATGGGACATCTTATCACCTGTTCCGTAATTTTGCTGATATGTGTGCTTTCCTCTTCAGCACAGATTGACAGCGCTATTTACATGAAATTTGCCAGTGACCCCTCTGTGATTTACACAGGTTATGTAAAAACCCTTTACAAAAACGCCCACACCAAAGGCGAGGGCTGGATGATAAAGCAATTGGACGATGATTTTGAGCAAGTAATGAAAGACAAAGGCACAGACCAAGTATCGGTTATTGTTTACAAAGTAGGCGAGTGGAAGGAGTATTACAAAAACGGGAAAATAAAGCGAAAAATGTACATCCCTTTTGAAGTAGGCCAAAAACGCACTGAAATGAACTACAACCGCAAGGGAATGCCGATTTACGAATTTACCTTCGAGCAATCAGAAGAATTTAGAGGAAAAGTGAAAAAAAAGTGGGGAAAGAAAAAACTGCAAACCTTCAGTAAAAAATGGTACAAGCACGGAAAAGTATGGCATGAAGGGGCATTCGTTGATAGCAAAAAAGATGGCAGCTGGAATTTTTACCGAAAAAATGAAACTTTAAAGGAGTCTATTTTTTATGTGGACGGCAAAAAAACGTTCATTATTAAATATGACAAAGCAGGAAAGGCTATCAATAAAATGCCCTCACATTCAGGGCAGTAAATCAATAGAGTTTTTTAACTTTGAATTTTAAACCTTAAATTAAAAGCCATGGCATCCAAAAAAATAGAAAAATCGCTCAACGATCAAGTCGCCAATGAGGCCGACTCTTCCCAATATTATCTCGCAATGGCATCCTGGGCCGAAACCCAAGGCCTCAACGGCATTGCTGAATTTCTTTATAAACACTCCGATGAAGAACGCATGCACATGCTGAAATTAGTGCGGTTTATCAACGAGCGGGGAGGACATGCCATTGTGCCAAAACTGGATCAGCCACCAAAAACATTCAACTCAATCCGGACTATTTTTGAGAACTTGCTCACCCACGAAATCAGAGTAACCAACGAAATCAACGGAATTGTTGACCAATGCCTCAAAGAAAAGGACTACACTACCCATAATTTTATACAGTGGTTTGTTTCCGAGCAAATGGAAGAAGAAGCACTCGCTCGGCTGATTCTGGACAAGCTCAACCTCATCGGTGACGACAAAGGCGGCCTCTACCTGTTTGACCGCGACATTGCAACATTATCTGTAGAAAGCGTAGGCGCGGGAGGCGGGTAAACACCTCTTACAAAATCAGGAAGAGCAGCGACACCTGATGGTTACCCATGTTGTAGTATTCCGTTTTATTTTGAAATATGTTAAACCCGTATACTACCCGCATGTTTAATTGCGGCATCCCGTGCCGTGAAAGAGCAAGCCGTTGAGGCAGCATAAATCCGAACTCAGGCCGCAGCACAAATTTTGAGGTGTTGAAATCGGTATAGTGGCAAAAATTTACCCCAAGTAAACTATGTCCGAGTGTGTGGTAAAGGAGTTTATTGTGGAAATCCTTGGTGTCTTGCCAGGCAAAAATGGTGTAGATCACCGTGAATTTTTGTCCGAAAACAAAATCTTTGCTCAGCCGCCCTTCAAGGGTTAAATCCATTTCTAATTTTCTCGGAAAACTGCAAACGGGACCAAAAGCGCGGTGAGTAGAGCGGTTGCAAGGCTTGTCGAACAATATTTTGCCAATGCCGATTTCAGCAAAATTATTCACCGCATGGTAGCCAAACCTTGTTCCTATCCTGTGCTTGTATTTGAGGCTGTATTCGGCAACATCAAGCTGCGCAAAAGAACTAATGCAAAACATGACCATGAGTAACAACAGCAAATATTTGCTTCGTGCCAACTGCATTAGTATCTCAAAGATGAAACTAATTTAAATATCTTCGTATAATTGTCTGTAATCATTTTCGCGATGAATAGTTGTAGACTACTTTCCCTAGTATTGATTTGTTTTTTTTGCTTGAATACATTTTTCGTACATGCAGCGGTTGAATTCAAAAAGGGCTACATCATAACCAAAGGTATCAAATTCGAAAAAAAACCTAACAGAAGCAAGGAAGGCCAACGAATTGACTGTTTGATAGAAAACCACGAATATCACCACGGCCATCATTACACGGTACGTTACAAACTTTCAGAAGACAACAAGGTGAAGACCATGAATTTGATTGACATCATTGAAATGGTTGTTGGCAATACAAAATACAACGCCATTTTATTTGCTTCTGAAAAAGGCCACCATGTGGAAAACACCTTCGCCAAACAAATTATAGATGGTAAAATGAAACTTTATCAAGGTATGACACTGGAAGAAAAAGCAAAGGGATTTACAGGGAAGGTAACCTATTATTTGGTAAAAGACATCAAATATACATATGACGGCAGCGATTTTGACCGCACAAAAGAAGTTGGTGTTTATGCTTTAGATCACTATTATGAACACCATCACTATCAAAAAATGGCTTACGAATTTTTTAGCGACTACCTTGAGTTAGCTGAAAAAATCCAGCACAACCCCGCTGAGAAATTTGGTCACGGACTGGAATTTGCGAAGAATATTCAATTGGAATACAACCGGTGGTATGAGAAAAATCATTGACTGGTACTGTACTTTTTCTTGTACTTATCGTAGAGTTGCTTTTGGTGGTTGTCCAAATCAATTTGCCTACCCCGGATGAAGGCATGCTCGATGTTGTTGGTGAGCACATCCAGCGCATCGCCAGTGGATACTATTAGCGTAGCGTCTTTCCCGAGTTCAAGAGTCCCTACTCTATCATCAATTCCGAGAATTTTTGCCGCGTTTGAAGTGATGCTCATCAATGCTTCTTCTTTGGTGAGACCGTGAGCAGCGGCTGTGCCCGCATAAAAAGGCAGATTTCGCGTGTTCATCTGTTCCATGTCGCCTGCGTTATTCAGACAAAAAAGCACTCCTGCTTTGTGAAGTAAATAGGGGGTTTTGAAAGGCAAGTCAATATCATCTTCAGGGCGCTCAGGTAGTTCATGCACTCTTCGCAAAATCACCGCAACATCGTTTTCTTTCAACATGTCGGCTACCATCCACGAATCATAACCACCTACCAGAATGGTTTTTTTTACGCCACTTTCTCGCTCAAAATTTATTGCACTGGTGATGTCTTTTACAAAATTCGTATGAATGAATAGCGACTTAGAGCCATCAAACAAGCCACGCATGGCTTCAAATCGGAGGTCTTTTTCTTGTTGATTTTCTATTTCAGAATAGGCCTTTGCATCATCAAAAAACAACTTTATTTTCTGAATTTGCTTGTCGCGATTTTCATTCTTTTTCATGCTTCCCGGCTCACCCCACCACCCTGTACTATAAAACATTCTCGGCCAGTTGAGGTGTATGCCATCGTCCATTTTGTAAACGGCATCTTCCCAATTCCAAGCATCAAGTTCCACTATGGATGAAGTGCCGGAAATGAAGCCGCCTCGCGGGGTGATTTGTGCCAACAACACCCCATTCGAACGCACTGTAGAAGTGATTTTAGATTCGGTATTATAGGCAATGATTGAACGAGCATTTGGATTCATTTGCCCCACTTCATTCATGTCACGAGTAGCGCGCACTGCGCCAATTTCCATCAACCCCAACGTAGAATTTGGCGAAATGAATCCGGGATAAACATGCTTTCCGGGAATTTCAATTATTTTTTTGTATTTGTCTTTATCAAGACGGATAGTCGTGGCGTCAACAACGAGAATCAATTTGCCATTTTCAAATCCGATAGCAGAATTCTCAATTACATTTCCGTTGCCGAGATGCGCAATTCCATTGAGCAACAAAATGGTTTCGGATTGCTTGGGTGCAGGTGTGGGAATTTGAGCATTTGAATTTAGAATTAAGAATTCAGAATTAAGAATGAAAAAAATAAAAATGGTTATGTAGCTCAGTGGTTTCATTGTCAGTGGTAAATCCTTATTTTCCGTAATCATACATCGTATCACAATGCGGGGGTTTTTCATCCTTCTTTTTGGGTTTTTGCGGCTGTTCGCCTGCTTTGATGGCTTTCAGCATTTTTTCCACCAACCGTGCACGTTCTTTGTTAATGATTTCACGCAATTCTTTATCTCGTTCAATATCGAAATAGCAAATGCCGTCCACAAATGTCTTTTCCGCTTTTGCATAAATGGATAGGGGGTTATCTGACCAAATTACTAAATCAGCATCCTTGCCAACTTTGATGCTGCCCATTCTGTCATCCAATTTCAACATTTTTGCAGGGTTGAGCGTTACGAATTTCAGTGCTTCTTCTTCGCTCACACCACCATATTTTACCGCCTTTGCCGCTTCTTGGTTGAGCCGTCTGGCCATCTCTGCATCATCTGAATTAAAGGCAGTAATTACGCCCTGCTCGTGCATCAACGCACCATTGTAAGGGATGGCGTCATTTACCTCAAACTTATAGGCCCACCAGTCGGAGAAAGTAGAACCTGCTGCTCCATGTTTCGCCATTTTGTCTGCTACTTTGTAGCCTTCCAGAATGTGGGTRAAAGTATTCACTTTAAAACCCATCGAATCGGCTACATGCATCAGCATGTTGATTTCGTGCTGCATGTAGGAATGACAGGAAATCAACCGTTCACTTCGAAGAATTTCAGCCAATGCTTCCAGCTCAATGTCTTTTCGTGGMGAAGCAGTTTTKGCTTTTTCTTTTTTRGARAGCGAATTGTATTTTTTCCAYTCAACATCGTATTCYTTTGCGCGRATAAAATGRTCGTAAAAAACCTGCTCCACACCCATTCGTGTTTGGGGAAAACGAATAGTGTTATTGGCTCCCCAATTGCTCTGTTTCACATTTTCGCCCAAAGCAAATTTGATGCGGCCTGTTGTTCCTTTGATGTGCATTTCATCAGGAGAAAGRCCCCAGCGMAGCTTAATCAGCCCYGACTGTCCGCCAATRGGATTGGCYGAGCCGTGCAGCGATTGGGCAGCTGTTACCCCGCCCGCCAGCTGACNGTAGATATTTACATCATCAGAATTCGTAACATCACCAATGCGCACTTCTGCACTACTTGCTTGCGAGCCCTCATTTACCCCCCGGCCAATGGCGATGTGTGAATGTTCGTCAATGATGCCTGCGGTGATGTGCTTTCCTTTAGCATCAATAGTTTTTGCACCTTCTGGTGCTTCTAAATCAGTTCCAATCTGGACAATTTTTCCGTTTTGGATTAATACACTTGCGGATTTCAAAATTCCTGCTTTTTCATTCGTCCAAACAGTAGCATTTTTGAGCAAAAGGTATTCCTCTTTTGGGAATTCCGTAAACCCGTAAGCCATATTGGGATACCATATATTACCCAAAACCAAACTGTCTGTTTTGGAGGTATCTTTCTTTTCTTTTTCTTTAAAAAATTCCTTTTTGACGACACTCCACGCAACCCAATCTCCATTGGGCGTTCGTCCATTTCCATCCCAAATTCCGCTTTTGTAGTTTATTTTTCCACTCAACGAAATCGTTCCTTTATAATTTTCATCATCCAATTCGAAACTCAACGCTATAAGTTTGTCATCCACTAAAATTTTTACATCTTTTTTTACTGTGTCATTCAAAATGATTTTTCCTTTCGGCTTACTCTTTTCTCCTTCTACTTCCAGTTTGTAAATGTTAGAAATGATTTTCAAATCGTATTCTCCACGAATGTCAGGTTTGGTATAGTCGCTGATGATGTAGCGCTTGCCTTGTACCCAATTTTCGTAAATTGTATTTTTTTCATCAAACAAATTTTTTGAAGTAATAATGAAGTTGGCGTGCATGCCTTCCTTTAAGCTGCCGACTTCGTTTTGAACGCCCATAATTTCAGCAGGTGTGTATGTGAGCGATTTCAGCGCCTGCGTTTCACTTAGCCCATGTTTGATAGCTTTTCGAATCGATTTCCAGAAGTCTTTTTGATTTTCAATTCCTCTTCCAGTCAAGGCAAAATCAATACCTTCTTTCTGGAAAAAAGCGGGATTGGCAGGAGCAAGTTCCCAATGTTTCATCTGTTCGATAGATACAAGCATAGCATCATACGGATCATTGACTTCGTAGGGCTTGGGAAAGTTGAGTGGCAAGATGAATTTTGCATTGGTTTTCTTTATTTCCAGAATACGTTTATAACTATCGCCAGCGCCTTTGATGATGTATTGCACGCCAAACTCATCGCCTACTTTATCTGCACGAATTGCAGAAAGGTAGTCCTTCACTTCGAAGATTTGTGGGAGGTCTTGCCGCTTGTTAAATGCTTCGAGCGAAATGTTACGTTCTTCTTTTGCATTTGTGTTTTTGTACCACTGTGCATCATAATACGTTTGCCTCAGCAATGCAATCGAACCCATCAGCGAAGACGGGTAATTTTGGGTGGAACTACCTTTCTGGAAGGAGTAATGTATAGCTATATTTCCGTTCAAAAGCACTTCGTTTTCTTTTTGATCAGCCAAAGTTACAAGTGCGGAGACACCCCTTGCAATACCATCGTGTTGATGAGTCAATACTGTGCCAAATCCTTTTTTGCGCAATCCTTCAGCCTTTTTTTTGTCTGGCATAAATTGATCGGCTGCTTTTGTTTCGGGCTTGATGGCTTGATTCCAGCCAAAAGCACCTTTTTTGTTACTCAGCATCTGCGGCTTCGACCCCCATTTTCTCGCTGTTTTTTTTACGGGCGGCATGCCGTAATCTGAGTCAATGTCAACCAGAGAAGGATAAATATGCTTTCCCTTTAAATCGTAAATCACTGCGCCTTTAGGAATTTTAACATCAGTACCTGTCTTCACTACTCTTCCATCCTGAATCAGCAGGGTAGCATTCTCAATTTTGGTTTGATAATCGGTAAAAACTGTGGCATTGGTGAAGGCGTAGTAATTGTTGGCCTTTTCATGAACCCCATTTACAGGAAAGGTTTCCTGTGCAATGGAAAATGAAAAATGAAAAATGAAGCCCGTTAAAAAAAGAAATGGCTTAAAGGCTATATAATTGAATGGTCCCATGTATTTTGAAGAAAGGCAAATGTAAAATTTTTTGGAATGAAAGAAACGGGATTTACACAAGCGGTTCCCCAATGTGTCAATTAGCCAATTGAAATGTGTAATTTTGCCTGCTAAATTTCGGCTATGTACACAGGACTTTTACATTTACATTCTTTTTTACGCTATGTCATTTTGCTACTGATATTGATTGCTTTATTCCGTTCGTTTTCGGGATGGCTCGGCAAAAAACCCTTCACAAGCTTCGATAACAAAGCGAGTTTATTCTCAATGATTTTTCTGCACCTCCAGTTTGTGCTGGGATTGGTGCTTTATTTCAGCAGCCCAAAGGTGCAGTTTGTTGCAGGCGTGATGAAAGAACCGCAACTTCGGTTTTTCACGGTGGAACATAGCATCATGATGTTTCTTGGGGTTATGTTTGTCACTTTTGGAAAAAGCTTCTCGAAAAAACAAGAAACAGACATCGGTAAGCACAAAAAAATCGCCATTTTCTTTCTCATTGGTCTGCTTCTCATTTTCTTCGGCATCCCATGGCCGTTTTTGAAAGATTTCGGAACGTGGTTCTGATATGAATTTACGATTTATGATTTACGATTTACGATTTATGATGCTCGTTTTCGGGTTATCGATGCTGGCTTCCTGTGGTGAAAACCCATCATCTAAAAGAGAAATTGGAAAGTCAATCTCTGGGCAGGATGTATATGCCAAACATTGCACCATGTGCCACGGTGATGACGGAAAAAAAGGACTTTCCGGAGCGAACGATTTATCCATCAGCGCTTTGAACAGCGAAGAAACCGTTAAAATAGTAAAAATGGGCAAAGGTGGAATGGCGGGTTACAAACATGTGCTTTCCGAAGAAGAAATCGAAGCTGTATTGGAGCATATCCAAGCATTAAAAAAAAATAGTAGTAATTAAATGTATTCCGTTCTAAAATGGGAACCGAAATAAAATCAATACAGGATAAGGAAAAGGCCATTCTCATCGGATTGATTAATCAAAAACAACCCGAAGAGAAAGTCAATGAATATTTGGACGAACTGGAGTTTCTCACAGAAACAGCAGGAGCAGCAACTTTAGAGCGGTTTACGCAAAAATTGGATGTGCCCAATGTAAAAACCTGTTTAGGAAAAGGAAAACTTGAAGAAGTTAGAGCTTTTGTAAAAGAAAACAAGGTTGACTTAGTGATTTTTGATGACGAGCTTTCGCCCACCCAATTACGCAATATTGAGAAAATATTAGAATGCAAAATTCTTGACCGCAACAACCTTATTCTCGACATTTTCGCCAAAAGAGCGCAAACCGCACACGCCAAAACACAAGTAGAATTGGCTCAATACGAATATTTACTCCCACGGCTTACGCGAATGTGGACCCACCTTGAAAGACAACGCGGAGGTATTGGCCTTCGGGGACCCGGTGAAACCGAAATCGAAACCGATAGGCGCATCATTCGCGATAAAATTGCACTACTGAAGAAAAAACTCAAATCCATCGACAAGCAAAAAGCAACACAAAGAGGCAATCGAGGCAAGCTTGTTCGGGTGGCGCTGGTGGGCTACACTAATGTAGGTAAAAGTACTATCATGAACTTGCTGAGTAAGTCGGAGGTGTTTGCCGAAAACAAACTGTTTGCCACACTTGACACAACAGTTCGCAAGGTGGTTATTGGTAATCTGCCGTTTTTACTTTCAGATACCGTTGGCTTCATTAGAAAACTGCCGCACCAGTTGGTGGAAAGTTTCAAGTCAACACTTGATGAAGTGCGCGAAGCTGACATGCTGTTGCACGTGGTTGATGTTTCACACCCGCAATTTGAGGAACAAATCAACACAGTTACTCAAACCCTTTCGGAAATAGGCGCTGCGGACAAGCCTACCGTTTTACTGTTCAATAARATTGATTTGTTTGACGAAAAAATTTCAGGTGAAAACCGGATTTCATTTCTCAAAAAATCGTGGATGGCAACACTTAATGGCTAYCCTGCATTGAAAAAAAATGTGCACAAAAACATTTTTATTTCTGCTATAAAAAAGGAGAACATCAAAAATTTTAGAAATGAGTTGTATGGGCAAGTGAAGGTCATTCATATAAAAAGGTATCCTTACAACGAATTTCTTTATTAAAAATGACTTTACAGGACGATACCGTAGCAGTCATTCAAGATACCGCTGCCGTATTTATTGACACAGTTGCTGCCGACAGTGTTTTTATCGAAGAGCATAGCGACACAGCAAAAAAATCAGCACACAATATTATAGCCGACACAGTTCAAAAAGATACCGCTGACTCGTCATTTACGCCTTCTCATCCTGTTTCAAACATTCAGGAACAACCCGAAGAAGTCAATATTTTCATAAAAAAAGAAGAAGAAATAACCCTTGATTCAACGCAGCAAGATACTGTTGAAAAAGACGTGTTAAAAACTAAAAACGTTGAAATTAAGAACTTAATTCAAAGCCAACATGTTGATGATTTCAGAGAAATTGCGCACCAGCAAACGCCAATCCGGCCATCATGGCTCATTGTGATTTTACTTTTGGCTTTTGCCCTGATTGCATGGATGAAAACCACCGAACAGAAACGCCTGAAAGAACTATTAAGCGCCTTTTTCAATAACCGGTTCACAGGGCAAATTCTTAGGAGAGAAAGCGTTTTTACCACACGAATTACAGCGGTATTGTCCACTGTATTTTTGCTTTCGTTAAGTATGATGCTTTACCAAGCAAATGTCGTTTTTGGCTGGACTATTTTTGCAGGCACAGGCATTGCAGCATTTGCTAAAATATTGCTTGGTGTATTCTGTTTTTTTTTAGTAAAAATTACAGCAATTCAATTGACAGGGATGCTGCTTAAAAACACTGAAGCATCGACAGAATACGTTTTCAACATTTTCCTTTTTAATGAAGTTTTAGGGATGGTTTTACTGCCCGTTATTATATGCACAGCTTTAATAGGAATAGCCAGCCCCACATTCATCATTACAGGAATAATTATTACTGCAGTTACGTTTTTGCTTCGGGTGTTTAAAATAGTTTCGAGGCGATTCGCCACAGCAAAATTTTCTGCATATCACATTATTTTATACCTTTGCACCTTCGAAATTTTGCCGTTAGTCGTTATTTTCAAGGTTTTTGTCTGAAATAAGCAGGCAGAATAAGTGAACTTACAATTAGTAACCCAAAACTCACAAAAGTTGAAAATCCTAAAGTCCATTCTCGTATCGCAGCCCGAACCAGAAAACGAAAAATCTCCTTATTTCGAACTATCTAAAAAACTTAAAATTAAAATTGAATTTCGCCCGTTCATCCATGTGGAGGGAATTCCCGTAATTGAATTCCGCAAAGAACGAGTGAACATTTTAGATCACGGAGCAGTTATTTTTACCAGCCGAAATGCCGTTGATCATTACTTCCGCATGTGCCAGGAAGCACGCATTACCGTGCCCGACTCGATGAAGTATTTCTGCCTTTCAGAAGCCACTGCTTATTATATGCAGAAATACGTGATTTATCGCAAACGGAAAATTTTCCACGGCAAACAAACCATTACTGATTTAACTCAAGTAATGAAAAAGCACAAAAACGAAAAATTCTTGCTGCCAAGTGCTGACATTTTAAAATCTGAAATTCCGAAAATACTTGAGGAAAATGGATTTGAATATACGCGCGCTACATTTTACCGTACTGTTTGCAGCGACCTGTCTGACTTGCGCGACATCAGATACGATATGCTCGTGTTTTTCAGCCCCTCAGGTATTAAATCGCTTTTCCAGAATTTTCCTAATTTCAAGCAGAATTCAACAAGAATTGCTGCCTTCGGGCCAACCACAGCGCAGGCAGTGAAAGAGCACGGCTTGACGCTCGATGTAGAAGCACCCACCAAAAATGCTCCCTCAATGACGATGGCCCTTGAGAACTACATAAAGCAAATAAACAAAAACGGAAAAGTCAAGTAATACTTTCTTTGATATCAATGAAGAGGGCGACCAACGGTTGCCCTTTTTTGTTTTAATTTCGGCCTTCTTTTTCCTATGAGTCAAACATTTAAAAAGCAAGAGAGGCTGTGTAGCAAAAAACTCATAGCGCAGTTGTTTGAAAGGGGAACATCACTTTCTGTTTTTCCGATACGGGCAATTTGGCTCGAAACAGGACTCAACTGCGATTTTCCAGCACAAGTAGTTGTCTCGGTGCCCAAAAAGAAAATCAAAAAAGCAGTTGAGAGAAACAGCATCAAAAGACGGATGAGAGAAAGTTACCGAAAAAACAAACACCTTCTTTATGAACAGCTTGAAAATTATGGCAAGCAAATTGCGCTGGTGCTTATTTATCAAAGCGATGAAGAAAAATCTTACGAAGAAATAAATGATAAAATAATCGTAACTTTACAACGTTTAGCCAAAAAAGTAGAGTAATATGAACCCCCTAAGCAACATTTTCATTTTCATCATAAAAATTTATCAGGGAATGATTTCACCACTGTTTCCGGCAACATGCCGTTACTCGCCCACTTGCTCGGAATACGGCATGTGCGCAGTAAAAAAACACGGGGCTTTCAAAGGAGGATGGTTGACGATGAAACGGTTTTTTTCCTGCCATCCATGGGGCGGGCATGGAATTGACCCTGTTCCGTAAACGGAAACAGTAGTTGAACACGATATTTGAGTCATGAAAAAACTAAAAGCACTTCTGATAATTCTGACAATAGGAATTTCATCTGTTATTTCCTTCAGCTTTGTTGATTCCTATTTTGAAATCTCTAAAAATCTCGACATTTTCGCCACGCTTTTCCGCGAACTCAACATTTATTACGTTGATGAAACCCAGCCGGGCGAATTGATGAAAGATGGCATTGATGCCATGCTCGGCACGCTCGACCCCTATACAAATTACATACCCGAATCGGAAATTGAGGACTACCGCTTCATGACCACCGGGCAATATGGAGGCATCGGTTCCGTCATTCGGAAGAGAGATGACTACGTAATAATTGCCGAGCCATATGAAAATTCACCTACTACTCAAGCAGGGCTAATGGCAGGCGACATTATTTTGGAAGTGGATGGAAAATCGGCCGAAGGCAAAACCACAGAAGAGATGAGCCACATCCTCAAAGGGCAGCCAGGCACTTCGGTGAAAATCAAGATTAAAAGAGATGATGAAACGGTGTTTGAAAAAACTATCATCCGTCAAGAAATTAAAATTAAAGATGTGCCTTATTACGGCATGGTTGATGACAGCATTGGTTATATCAAGCTAAATGGTTTTACCGAAACCGCCAGCAAAGAATTAAAAGAAGCCTTTAAAGACCTGAAGGAAAACCACGGTATGAAATCAGCGGTGATTGACCTGCGTGGCAATGGTGGCGGACTGCTGCGCGAAGCTGTGAATATCGTCAACATTTTTGCAGAAAAAGGCCAGAAAATTGTGGAAACAAAAGGGAGGGTGAAGGATTGGGACCGCATCCACCGCGCTATAAACACCCCACTCGACTTGGAAATGCCCATTACAGTTTTGATTGGCAATGGCTCAGCATCAGCATCAGAAATTGTTTCTGGCGCCTTGCAGGATATAGACAGAGCTGTGATTATAGGCAGGAAATCATTTGGAAAAGGACTGGTACAGCAAACGAAGGATTTATCTTACAACGCAAAACTCAAACTCACCGTTGCCAAATATTATATTCCCAGTGGAAGGTGTATCCAACGCATTGACTACTCAAACCGAAATAAAAATGGCGGGGCGGAAGCAATACCTGATTCACTTATTTCAACCTATAAAACCAATAACGGCCGGGTAGTGAAAGATGGTGCTGGGATTTTGCCCGACATTGCTGTAACCCGCGATAAGCGCAGCAACATCTCAGGTAGCTTGTTGCGGAAAATGCTCATTTTCGACTTCGCTACTCAATACCGCAAAACACACGATTCCATTCCAGCTGCAAATGAATTCACATTAACAGAAAAAGAATTCGATGGATTTGTTGATTTCATCAAAGACAAGGAATACGACTACACCACAAAAACCGAAAAATTGCTGGATGATTTTGAAAAATCAGCAGAAAAAGAAAAGTATTTGGATGATGTGAAAAAGGAATATGAAACATTGAAAAAGAAAGTGCAGCACAACAAAAACGAGGATTTGAAAACATTTCGAGATGAAATAAAAAAACTGATCGAAAACGAGATTTGCTCGCGCTATTACTATCAAAAAGGACGCATCGAATATTCCCTCGCATCTGATCCTGATGTGCTCAAAGCCATTGAAGTGCTGAATGACAAAAAGTTCTATGCCTCTGTTTTGGACGGTAGCTACAAAGCACCTAGCAAAAGTGACGATGATGATGAAATCGAAGAAGAATAAATTTTCCTTTCTTTTTGATGAGGCTATTTTCTGCTGAACTTCACGGCCACATTTATTTTTTTGGGCTATGCTTGCTGGCAATTGGAATGCCCCTGTCCAACCTTTTGATGAGTATTTCCATGTTTATTCTTGCGGGCAACTGGTTGGCCGGAGGAGATATCAAAGAAAAATTCATTGCATTTTGGCAAAACAAATCCGCTCTGCTCATCAGCAGTATTTGGCTTATTTTTCTCATCGGGCTGCTTTGGACGGAAAATTTAAGCGCTGGGCTTAATGATTTGCGCCTGAAATTGCCCATTTTGATTTTGCCTTTAATTATTTCAACCTCGACACGGCTCACACAAAGACAATTTCAAAATTTAATGTGTGTATTCATTGTCACAATAACATCAGTGTCATTGTACGGTATTTTTTCACTCATTATTGAACCGCAAAGCACCAATATTCGAAACATTATGCCCATTTCCCGTACACGTTTTTCACTAATGGCTTGCGTAGCGATTTTTGCACTCGCTTATTTAATATTCAAGTCTGAACATAGACTATGGCTAAAAATTGCCTCGCTTCTTCTTGTAATCTGGTTGATTTACTTTTTGTTTTTGATGAAGTCAATAACAGGCATTGTCTTGCTCGTTACTGTTGCTTTTGCGCTATTGGTTTATTGGGCTGTAAAAATGGAAAACAGACTGTTGAAATTTGCATCTGTCGCTGGCTTGGCTGCGATTCCCATCATTCTTTTTTTCTATATCAACCATCACACTACTCAATTTCACAGGGTTAATCACATTGATTTAACCCATTTGGAAATCAGCTCAGAAAACGGAGAAAAATATTACCACAACGTAAAAAACAAGCAAGTCGAAAACGGCAACTTCGTGTGGATTTACCTTGCTGAAAAAGAATTGAAAAAGACATGGAACACCCGCAGCAATTTCGATTACAAGGGAAATGACTTGAAAGGGCAGGAATTACGCATGACGCTTTGGCGGTTTCTCACTTCAAAAGGGTTGCGAAAAGACAAAAGTGGTTTGAGCCAACTCACCGAAAAAGAAATCATAGCAATTGAAAACGGCATTGCCAACTACCGATATATGGGTAAAGACAACTTCGAAATCCGGGTTGAAAAAATCATTTGGGAATTTGATAATTATCGCAGAAGAGGAAATCCCGAAGGCAACTCGGTAACACAACGCCTTGAATTTTGGAAAACTACTTTGGGCGTCATCAAAAAAAATCCACTAATTGGCGTTGGTACTGGTGATTTACAAAATGAGTTGGATATTGAATATGAAAAAATCGGAATGATGTCTAAAAAATACTGGCTCAAGCCGCACAACGAGTACCTCTCAATAGCTGTTACAACAGGTTTGGCAGGTTTGCTTTTCTTTTTGACTTGCCTGTTTGTTCCGGCATTTCTTTCAGGGAAAATGTTCGATTATTTCTATGCCACGTTTTTTATCATCGCGCTCCTTTGTATGCTCACTGAGGATACACTCGGCACACAGGCAGGGGTAACATTCTTTACGTTTTTCAGTTGTGTTTTTCTTTTCGCAAGGGAAGATTAGATTAATTTTATCAATATTTCCTTCACCCTTTCTGGCTGTATTTGTTGGATGCAATTGCACGCTTTTCCTGCGATACAATCAGTACAATTTTCATCGAAAACAACAGCACGAGCAAACTGACCGATTGGCGCCCACCGCCCTGGGTGAATGGGCTTTTTCGGACTATACAAGCCAATAGCATGTTTGCCCAAAGCGCCCGCAATGTGCAGCGGGCCTGTGCTTGCTGCCAAAATTCCATCTGCTTTTGTGATAAAACTGATGAGTTCATCCAGCGTAAGCTTCCCTGTTAGGTCAGTTACGTTTTCTTTTTCCAAAGGCAATTTTTCTTTCAGCATTTCACCTTCTTCTTTTGTGCCCGAAATGAAAATGTTGAATTTCTCCACAGGCAGCATTTCTATTAACTGACTGAAATTGTCTAACCCCCATTCTTTCGCGTTGCCTTTGGATTTAGGGTGAATAATGAGATTGAAACGGCTGTTGTCAATTAAATTCTGCCATTGAGCTGCCAATGGCTTTGTTTTCGAAAAACCATAATAAGTGGAAATTTCATTTAATAAAATATCTTTTTCATAGCCGAAATGCCTTAACAATTTAAGGTTGAGTTGTGCTTCATGTAAATCGGATTTCCTGCGCGAATAATKRGGCAAGTCATTACAGGTGGGCAAATGATACCAACGCCTTGCTACACCTATTCGGTTTTTGACTCCCGCTTTTTTCGTCAGAAAAGCAATTTCTTTTCGCGGRAAAACATGAATCAAAGTGTCGGCCTTAGTTTCGTTGAGAATTTCAACTTGAGTTTTTTTTTCTTGCCCATTGATTTCATCCCAATCCAAAAATCGGGAAATGTGTGTACAGCAATCAATCACTGGCTTGGTGTATTTTCTTCCCAGAAAAATGATTTCGGAATCAGGGACTAATTGTTTCAAAACACCGGCCATAGGCAGGGTCAGGATAACATCGCCAATGCTGTCAGTGCGGCTGAGGATGATGCGTTCAGCCATTTGCACGCGCTTTTTTGTATTTCAAATACACTGCCTTGCCCGAATACCACGCGATATTMCARCCGGCAATTCCATCCAAAAAACCAAGAGCTATRAAATACGTCTTGAAGAACTTGAAAAAGGAGCTGAACACCAATTTGAAAATGGATGGGTTTTTGCCTTGGGAAAGYATCGCTTGTGCAGCCAATTCCGAATATTTTTCAATCCTTTCGATGTGGTCTTGGGTGGTGTAATAGGAATAATGCAGCAAGTCACCTTTCAGCCATTTTTTATCTGGATGCCTCACGAAATTGATGTCTTCATGCACGAAACCTCCTTCCCACACAGCGCCTTCTTTTGGAAACAAGCGAGTTTTTTTATCCGGGTACCAGCCACAATGCCGAATCCATTTACCGCAGTAATTGGTCATTCGATTGAACTCGTAAATGCCGCCAAGTCCTTTCTCTTTTTCCTGTAAAATGGAATTCTTTAATTCATTGGAAAGCTCCTCATCGGCATCGATCGATAAAATATATTCGAACCGCGCCTGTTCATTCGCCCAATTTTTTGTTTTGGAATACCCTTCCCATTCGCGTTGAAAAAATTGCACGCCTTTGGTTTCACAGATTTCTTTGGTTTTATCGGCAGAAAAGGAATCTGCCACGATAATTTCATCAGCTACATCCCTAATAGAATCAATGCATCTTCCAATGTTTTTTTCTTCATTTAATGTGATGATTACTGCTGAAATTTCGTGCATTATTCCTGAAAATAAACCCTTTTCACCCGCTGCGAAATGCTGGTGAGCACTTCGTAAGGAATTGTTTCCAAATCCATGGCAAACTCGGCAATCGGGTATCGCCCACCAAAAACAATCACTTCATCGCTTTCCATGCAATTGATGCCTGTGATGTCAAGCATACACATGTCCATGCAGATGTTTCCGATGATGGGTGCAATTTTTCCATTGACAACCATTTTACCATTTCCGCTGCCGAGTTTTCGGTTCAGTCCGTCCGCATAGCCGATAGCAACGGTGGCAATTTTTAGGTCATTTTCCGCAACGCCCCTTCTGCCGTAGCCTATGGTTTCACCTTTTTTAACCGATTGGATTTGCGAAATGCTGGTTTTCAGTGATGTCACATTTTCCAACTGGCGCTGTTCATTTTCATCAACCCCTACTCCGTAAAGCCCGATGCCCAGACGTACCATCTCATACTCTGCTTCGGTAAAACGACTTACACCTGCAGAATTGAGCAAATGCCGAATAACCGATGAACCCAGTTGCAGCTTTTCACACATTTCCTTAAACATCTCAATTTGCTTTCGTGTGAAATCATCCTGTTGCGGCTCATCGGCTGCTGCCAAATGCGAAAAAACCGATTTCACTGCAATATTTTTTTCGTTTTCGAGAAATGTCTTCAGCTCATGCAAATCATCTTTTGAAAACCCAAGGCGGTGCATGCCTGTATCTAATTTGATGTGAACGGGATAGGGCAAATTTTCAGTGGACATGCTTTGATTCAAACTATCCCTGAATTGCCGCAAAAGGTTCATGCTGTAAATTTCGGGTTCAAGATTATTTTTAATCAGCGTGTTAATACTGCCTGGTTTTGGGTTCATCACCATGATAGGTAGCACAATGCCCGCCTTTCTCAATTCAACGCCTTCATCTGCATAAGCCACGGCCAGGTAATCCACCCGATGAAATTGCAACAAATTGGCAATCTCGTAGCTGCCGCTGCCGTATGAAAATGCCTTCACCATAGCCATGATTTTAGTAGAAGGATTGAGTTTTGAGCGGAAATAATTCAAGTTGTCAATAATGGCATTCAGGTTAATTTCCAGCACGGTTTCATGCGATTTCTGCTGCAACCGATTGCTGATTTTTTCGAAACTGAATTTGCGCGCACCTTTTAGCAACACAGCTTCGTTGGCAAATTTTAAAACTGAATTTCCTTTCAAAAAGTCATCAGTGCTGAAGTAGAATTTCTTTTCAGAAATGTCGAATTGCTGGAAATGCTGTGAAATTTCCTTGCCAATGCCGATAAAGCGACTCACGCCTTTGGCGCTCATCATTTGCGCCACTTCGCTATAAAGTTCGCGGCTGTCGCGCCCGCTTTGCAAAATGTCTGACAAAATAAGCGTTTTTTTGTGGTGCTGATTTTGCTGGTTGAGAAAATCCAGCGCAATAGCCAAAGAACCCAAGTCAGAATTGTAACTGTCATTGATAATCGTACAGTTGTTCGTTCCTTTTTTCTGTTCCAGTCTCATTGCAACGGGCGTGAGATGGCACATTCTATCGGAAACGGTTTGATTTTCACATCCCAAATGCAGCAACAACAGCCAACAATGGATGGCATTTTCGATGGATGCTTCATCAACAAAAGGAATAACAATTTTTAGTTCTTGATTCTTGTAAATTGCTGAAATGGCTGTTTCCCCTTTTTCTTTTTTGATTTCCTTAATTTTCAAATCTCCTTTGTCGTTTTTTGACCAGGTAAGTTTTTTAATTTTTTTTAGGAACCCATTTCGTTGAATGCCTTCTGAAATTTCATCTTTATCAATGCAATAAATCAGCGTTTCACATTCGCAAAAGAGCTTCAGTTTTTCATCTACTTTTTGCTGAATGGAAGAAAACCCCTCGCTATGCGCCTGACCAATGTTGGTAAAAATGCCGATGGTTGGATGAATGATTTTTTCCAACGCTTCCATCTCACTTGGGCGGGAAATACCTGCTTCGAAAATTGCCATTTCGTGCTGCTCATTCATCAACCAAACCGAAAGTGGTACGCCCACCTGCGAATTGTAACTTTTGGGGCTACGCACAATATTTTTTTCTGGCGAAAGCAATTGATGCAGCCATTCTTTCACCACTGTTTTTCCATTGCTGCCCGTAATACCAATTACGGGAATTTGAAATTGACTGCGATGATAAGCCGCTAATTGCTGAAAGGCAAAAACGGTATCTTCAACTTTTATAAAAACTGCATCGGGAAATGGCTCAACTTCTTCCGAAACCACAAAATTTCGGATGCCTTTTTCGTGCAATTCTCTGATGTACTTATGTCCATCGTGCCGCTCGCCTTTGATTGCAAAAAACAACGAATTTTTGGGAGAAATGATTCTACGGCTGTCAATGAGTAGGTGGTGGATTTGAATATTGGTTTCGGTTGCAGAAATTTCTGCCTGAAGGATTTGGGTTATTTGTGAGGTTGTGTAAGTCATTTGTTTTACCGCAAAGACGCCAAGGGTTCAACCTTTTTTAAGCACATTATTTTGCTCACTCTCCTCGGAACGACAATAGTCCACCGAACTATTGGGCGAGACAGTATGACTGCAGGAATGTGCTATTTTCTTTTGAAAACAATCCCTGCATAACGATTCATAACTTTCGGTTTCGCCCAACTCTACCAATTCTTTGCTTGTCGTTAGCCGATGCGAATGGTTTGCCAAATTACCGCAAGAAACACAAATGGCATGCACTTTTGTAACATACTCCGCAGATGCTAACAACGCTGGTATAGGACCGAAAGGGACCCCACGGTAATCCATGTCCAGTCCCGCAGCTATTACACGAATGCCGCTGTTTGCTAATTGGCCGCATACCGAAACGAGCGCTTCATCAAAAAATTGTGCTTCGTCAATGCCTACCACATCCACATCGTTGGCGAGTAAAAGAATATTGGCTGAAGCAGGAACAGGCGTGGAAAGAATGGCGTTTTCATCATGTGAAACCACCTGCACTTCATCGTAGCGCATATCAATAGCCGGTTTGAAGATTTCCACCTTTTGCCGAGCAATCTTGGCTCTTTTCAACCTGCGAATGAGTTCTTCGGTTTTGCCCGAAAACATTGACCCGCAAATGACTTCAATCCAGCCGCGCTTTTGGGAATAATTAACTGTGTCTTCTAAAAACACTTTTGGCTTTTATCAATTCGTACAAAGCTAAAAAATTAAACTCTCAGCGAACATGACATTTCCATGACAAAACTCTGCCTGCCGTTTAAGATTTTTGCTGTAGAAAATATTTTTAAGCTGAATGAACCGCTTCAAAACTATAGCATTTACGTACAAAAACATTGGCGTTGAGCAAATTGGAAATTTTCATGTGGAAGAAAACGATTGGAGCACACGCCTTTCTCCACTGAAAACCGCGTTTGGAATTGACGAGCTAATGTACCTTTCTACTTGCAACCGCACTGAATTTTTGTTGGTTACCCCAAAAAAAATTGACTCCCAATTCCTGCAAGCGTTTTTTGCAAAATTCAATCCCGACTGGACAAAAAAAGAAATTAGTTGGGCTGTAAAAAAAGCAGAAGTTTTTGAAGGTGCTGAATCCGTGCAGCACTTTTTCAAAGTAGCATCATCTATTGACTCGATGGTAGTGGGCGAGCGGGAAATCATCACGCAAGTTCGCAATACATACGAAAAATGCAATAGACTTGGACTGACAGGGGACTTTCTAAGACTGCTCACCAAGCGCACTATCGAAACCGCTAAAAAGGTTTACACTCAAACCGAAATCGCAAAAAAGTCTGTGTCAGTAGTGTCACTGGCTTACCGCAAATTGCGCGAATTTAATGTGAAATCTGATGCACGTTTTATCATTATCGGGGCAGGACAGACCAACTCTTCGATGGCTAAATTTTTGAAAAAGCACGAATTTTCCAATTTCACTGTTTTCAACCGCTCGCTTGAAAACGCCCAAAAGCTTACCCAGGAATTAGGCGGAATGGCATTTGAACTCGGGCAGCTTCACAGCTATGAAAATGGGTTTGATGTACTCATAACTTGCACGAGTTCTGGTGATCACATCATCCGAAAGGATTTGTATAAAAAACTAGTGGGTAAGGACAACGACCGCAAAATCGTGATTGATTTAGCCGTGCCGAATGATT
This sequence comes from Flavobacteriales bacterium, assembly GCA_002746335.1. Classification (GTDB taxonomy): domain Bacteria; phylum Bacteroidota; class Bacteroidia; order Flavobacteriales_H. The sequence goes on from NVWW01000002.1 coordinate 55,445, forward strand.
TCGACAAAAGCATTGTGGACGATTATGACATCAATTTAATTGCGATTGACAATCTACGAAGTATTGCCGAGCAAAACCTGCGAGAGCGCAAAAAAGAACTGGTAAGCTGCGAAGCAATCATTAAAAATTCGTTGGAAGAATTCAAGAAAACCTACCGTGAAAGGATAGTAGAACGGGCGATGAGAACCGTGCCCGAAAAAGTGAAGGAAATTAAAAATCTTGCAGTAACCGAAGTATTTGCCAAAGACCTTCAAAGCCTCGATGAGCCATCAAAAGAAGTGCTCAACAAAGTGTTGGCTTACATGGAAAAGAAGTACATCAGCGTACCGATGAAAATGGCAAAAGAAATTTTATTGGAAGAAACCAAGCAGTGAACCAAAACTTAATTATCGGAACTCGCGGCAGTGATCTTGCTCTTTGGCAAGCCAATTTCGTTAAAGAAAAGCTGGCCACAATCGGTATTGATTCTGAAATAAAAACTATCAAAACTCAAGGCGATAATGTTCAGGATTTGAGTTTTGATAAAATGGAAGGTAAAGGTTTTTTCACTAAAGAAATCGAAGATGCATTGCTGAGAAAAGAGATTGACTTAGCCGTTCATTCGCATAAAGATTTAGAAACTATTCTGCCCGATGGGTTGAAAATCGCTGCGGTTTCCGAACGTGAAAACCCCTCTGACTTGTTAATCATAAGAAGAGAAGCTGTTGATGTTTCGCTGATGCTTTCGTTAAAGGCAAGAGCAACGGTAGGAACATCATCCGCGAGGCGGAAATCACAACTACTGGCATTTCGCAGCGATTTACAATTAAAAGATTTGCGCGGAAATGTGCCTACCCGAGTTAAAAAGCTAAAAGATGGTGAATATGACGCTATTTTGGTTGCTGCTGCAGGCGTGAAACGGCTTGGCTTGGATTTAAGCGAATTTCATGCAGAAAAACTTGACCCCAGAGAATTCATAACAGCGCCTGCACAGGGAGTGCTTGCTTTGCAAATAAGAGAAGTTGATGACGAATTGACTGAATTTCCACAGCAAATCAATGATTCAAATTCCAGTCAAACAAGTAAAGTTGAGCGAAAAGTTTTGAACCTTTTTGAAGGAGGCTGCCAGTTGCCGTTAGGTGTTTATTGCGAAAAGAAAGACGGAATGTTTCACATTTGGGCATCTGCTGCACCATCGTGGGAACAGTTTCCAAAAAGAATTTACTTGAAATCAGAAACTACTGAAGGGTTAGCTAAAAAAGCAGCTGAAAAACTTAAAGACAAAAGTGGTGCTCCGGTATTCGTTACCCGAAATTTAAAAGAACAAAGTTTTTTCAAAAGAGCTTTAGAACAAAACGGATACCCCGTACATGGCAAGTCGCTGATTGATTTCAAAGCCATTGAATTTAACGAAGTACCCGAAACCGATTGGATTTTCTTTTCATCGAAAAACTCAGTACGGTTCTTTTTTGAGCAACAACCGCAAACAGGAAATGCAAAATTCGGAGCGGTGGGTTCGGCAACTGCTAAGGCACTAAGAAAATACGGGGTGGTTCCCGAATTCACAGGCAATTCGATTAACACAGTTGAAATTGGCAGGGCATTCGCGGAAGTGGCGAAGAATGAAAAAGTGCTTTTCCCGCAATCCAAAAACAGCTTGAAAACAGTGCAACAACAGTTTGCTTCTGATGAAAATCTTTTCGATTTGATCACTTATGAAACCATTGAAAGTGGAGAAGGACAAATTCCCGATACCGGGGTTATCGTGTTCACCAGCCCTTCCAATGTGCGTTCCTATTTGAATAAAAAATCAATTTCTTCCGAGCAAAAAGTAATTGCCATAGGCAACACTACCGGAAAGGAATTAGAAAAACACAGCATTTCGGATTATCACCTGCCGTGGACCAGCAGTGAAATAGCTCTGGTGGATGCAGTTTTGAGTTTATAGTATGAATATTAGACCAAGACGGCTTCGTAAAAACCCAATCATTCGTGAGTTGATAGCTGAAACACGACTTTCGAAAGACATGTTTGTTTACCCCCATTTTGTCGTTGGCGGAAAAGGTGTAAAAGAGCCGATTAACGCCATGCCTGGCATCCATCATTTTTCTGTGGACGAATTGCTGAAAGATGTGGAAATCGGAATGAAGCTTGGCATCAATAAAGTCCTGCTTTTCGGAGTGGGTGAAGAAAAATCGGAAGATGCAAGCACTTCTTATGATTCAAATTCGATAGTATCCCTAGCGGTTTCTGCCTTAAAAGAAAAATTCGTGAATGATTTGTACATAATCACCGATGTGTGCGTGTGTGCTTACACTACCCATGGCCATTGCGGAATTGTTCATGACAGCTATGTGGATAATGATAAAAGCGTTGAAGTATTGGCAAAAATGGCTTTGGCGCACGCAAAGGCAGGTGCAGATATGATTGCACCTTCTGACATGATGGATGGAAGGGTAGGAGCTATTCGTCAAACACTTGATGACAGTGGCTTTGAGAACACGGCCATTATGTCTTATACCATCAAATTTGCATCGGCCTATTACGGTCCATTCCGCGAGGCGGCTGACTCTGCGCCCGAATTTGGTGACCGAAAATCATATCAAATGGACTTCCGAAACAAGCGCGAAGCTATGAAAGAAGCCGAATTGGACGAACTGGAAGGAGCGGACATACTAATGATAAAGCCCGCCTTAGCTTATCTCGATGTGATTTCAGAATTGCGTCAACAGACCAACCTGCCTGTTGCCTGCTACAATGTTTCGGGCGAATATTCTATGGTGAAAGCTGCGGCTGAAAAGGGGTTGATTGACGAACAAAAAATCGTCATGGAGAACATGTATGCTTTTTCCCGTGCCGGTGCGGACATTATTATCACTTACCACATCAGGGAGATATTGGAGAAGGGGTGGTTGTAGGTTTATTTCACTAATGCATACATTTTCCCATCTATAAATTTTCCGTTTTTGAAATAGCATTTCCGTTGGATTCCTTCTAATTGAAACCCCACTTTCTCGAGTACCTTTAAAGACGCATCATTAAAAGCAAAAACAGGAGCTTCAATTCTTACTAAACCCAATTGCTCAAACCCAATTTCGCAGACCTTTTTCACCACTTTTGTAGTAATTCCTTTTCCTCGATAGGGCCTTGCCAGCCAGTAGCCGATTTCATCGGTGTGTTTTACTACCTCCATACAAGATAAATTGTGACCATGGAAACTGATACAGCCAATCAATTTCTCCTCGGAAATGCGAATCGCCCAGTCAAGCGTTATTCCTCTTTCTTTTATTCGTTTTTGTACAGTTTCAATCCACTCTTGCGCATGCTGATAAGTATGTGGAAAGGGAATTACGCAAGTATTGTCGTGGATTTCTTTGTCTTGAAGGTGTTCTACAAGAGCATCTTCATCGCCTTGCTGAACAGGCGAGAGAAAAACCTCTTCATCAACAATTATTTTATCGAGTATCAAAGGGTTGCCATTAACTCATCGGTGAGTTCGAGATTGTGGTAAACGTTTTGCACATCATCATCATCTTCAAATTTTTCAATCATGGCCAATACTTTTTTGGCTGAGCCCACATCCAATGCAGTAGTATTTAGCGGTATGCGTTGCAATTCAGCGCTTTTCGGTTCAATGCTCAATTCTTCGAGTTTGTTTTGCATATTTCCAAAATCATCAAAAGAGCTGTAAATCAAGAATAAATCACCTTCTTTCACCACATCTTCCGCTCCTCCGTCTATGGCTTCAAGTATAAATTCTTCCTCATCTATTTCTGCGGCCTCTATAGTAAAAACACCTTTTCGGATGAATAAGAATTCCAAAGAGCCATTTTTGCCCATAGAGCCGTTGTGCTTGTTGAAAATGGCACGTATATTGGAAACAGTACGGGTGTTATTGTCGGTGGCGCATTCTACGAAAACAGCAATGCCGTTTGGGCCGTACCCCTCAAATGTGACTTCTTGATAAACAACTCCATCGCTGCCAGAGCCTCTGTTAATTGCACGCTCAATTGTATCCTTGGGCATGTTAGCCCCTTTGGCATTTTGCACGGCCAGCCGCAAGCGCGAGTTGGCTTCGGGATCTGGCCCTGCTTCTTTGGCAGCAACGGTCAATTCCTTAATTATCTTAGTAAAAATCTTCGACCTTTTGGCGTCTTTCGCACCTTTACGGTGCTTGATGGTTGACCATTTGCTGTGTCCTGACATTTGTCTACGAATTACGTTTTACAAATTGTCGTTAATCTAATTTCAGAACGGCCATAAATGCTTGCTGCGGAATTTCTACGTTACCCACCTGCCGCATTTTTTTCTTGCCTTTTTTCTGTTTTTCCAACAGTTTTCGCTTCCGCGTAATGTCGCCTCCGTAGCATTTCGCTGTAACATCTTTTCGCAGCGCTTTTACCGTTTCCCGAGCAATGATTTTTGCACCGATAGCTGCCTGTATGGCTATCTCAAATTGTTGCCTTGGAATTAATTCCTTCAATTTGACGCACATCCGCTTACCAAGTGTAAATGCATTATCCTTATGCACTAAAGCGCTGAGCGCATCTACTTGGTCACCATTGAGCAGCACATCCAATTTTATTAATTTAGACCGCTGAAACCCAGCTGGTTGGTAATCAAATGAGGCATAGCCTTTTGAAATACTTTTCAGGCGATCGTAAAAATCAAACACGATTTCTGCTAATGGCATTACAAAGGTGAGTTCTATCCTGTCTGTTGTAAGGTAAACCTGATTTTTCATCGTGCCGCGTTTGTCAATGCATAGGTTCATAATAGCTCCTGTAAATTCTGCTTTCGTAATTATTTGTGCGTTGATATACGGCTCTTCAATAAAGTCGAGCTTGGTCATATCGGGAAAATCAGAAGGGTTTTTCAGCAACATTTCTTCCCCACTGTTCAAATAGGCCCTGTAAGAAACGTTGGGTACAGTAGTGATTACCGGCATATCAAATTCCCTTTCGAGTCGTTCTTGTACGATTTCCATGTGCAGCATGCCGAGAAAGCCGCACCGAAAGCCAAAACCCAACGCGGCAGAAGCTTCGGGCTCAAAAGTGAGCGAAGCATCGTTCAATTGGAGTTTTTCCATTGCATCTCGCAGGTCTTCGTAATCATCGGTGTCAACGGGATAGATCCCTGCAAAAACCATCGGTTTTACATCTTCAAACCCTAAAATAGCTGACTCACATGGGTTTTGAACATGTGTGATCGTGTCGCCAACTTTTACTTCGCGCGCTTGTTTTATACCTGAAATGATGTAGCCCACATCTCCTGTTTTGATGACTTTTTTGGGCTCCTGGTGCAATTTCAACACTCCGATTTCATCGGCTTTGTATTCCTTTTTCGTGTTCACAAATTTCACCTTATCGCCTTTTTTTATCTCACCGTTCATCACCCGACAATAGGCAATAATTCCCCGAAAAGGATTAAAGACAGAATCAAAAATGAGCGCTTGCAGGGGTTTGTCAGGTTCGCCTTTTGGTGACGGAACGCGATTTATAATTGCCTTTAAAATTTCACCTATACCCAATCCTGTTTTTCCACTGGCTTCGAGAATCTCTTCCCTCTGACACCCAATTAAATCAACAATTTGGTCTTTCACTTCTTCAGGCATTGCGCTAGGCAGATCTATTTTGTTCAAAACGGGGATGATTTCCAGGTCATTTTCTAGCGCGAGATAAAGGTTAGAAATGGTCTGTGCCTGAATCCCCTGTGCAGCATCTACTATCAGCAAGGCTCCTTCGCAAGCAGCTATGGAGCGCGAAACTTCATAAGAAAAATCAACATGACCGGGAGTGTCAATCAAATTCAAAACATAGGCGGTTCCTTCATGTTCATAATTCATCTGAATTGCGTGGCTTTTGATGGTAATGCCACGTTCGCGTTCCAAATCCATGTCATCGAGTGTTTGTTCTTTCAAATCACGCTCAGAAATGGTTCCTGTGACCTGCAAAAGGCGGTCGGCCAAAGTACTTTTACCGTGGTCAATGTGGGCAATGATGCAGAAATTGCGGATATTTTCCATGTCAATTATGAGGTCACGAAATTACGGTTTATACTATGAATTACGAATGTAAAACCAATTACAAATTTCTTAACTACAAAATTTAGCCTAAAATTCAAAGGTGCCAATTTAACGTATTCGTAATTCAAGGATCATGATAAGTGGTGATTCAGTATATTTGCAAAAATTTTCATCAATGAAAGAAAACGGAACGGAAATCATGCCTGAAAAAAAACTGTATCAAGCCATCGATAAATCCATTTTGCGGGCAATCCCAAACCCTTCAAAAGGGGCCTACGAAATCAAAATTAAAATTCCGGAATTTACTTTCCTGGGAGTGCAAGCACAACCCGACTTTGCTGCGGTTTATCTCACTTTTTATCCGAAAAAGAAAATTATTGAACTCAAATCCCTAAAGATGTACTCTTATCATTTGCGAAATATCATTGTGTCCTATGAACGACTCACCAACATCATGTATGACCACCTGATGGAGGTTTACGAACCTGAGCGCATGCGCATTGTGATGATTTGCAATCCACGTGGTGGCATCAGTTCAAAACTCACTATTGACAGCGACTGGAAGGTGCGTGGCGGAAAAGAACAATTCAAGGATTGGGTAGGCAATCAAGAGGATGAGTGGGAGGTTTTAATGTAAAGGGCCACACCCCTCTTTGAGAGTGGTTATTTACTTAAGAGTTTCGCTACGTATTTTCCGATTATATCGAATTCGAGGTTAACTTTCCCGTCTTCTTTCAGGGTTTGGAAATTGGTATTTTCAAAGGTATAAGGAATGACGGCTACTGAAAAGTAATTTTCTGCCGAATCAACCACAGTTAAACTTGCCCCGTTCACACAAATTGAACCTTTTTCAACGGTGACATTATCTGAATTATATTTGAACCCAAAAACCCAACTGCCGTCTTTTTCTTCAATGAATTTTACTGTAGCAGTGCAATCTATATGTCCTTGCACGATGTGACCGTCCAGCCGGTCGCCCGCTTTTATACATCGCTCTAAATTGATTCGAACTCCTTCTTTTAAATCGCCCAAATTGGTTTTTGAAAGAGTTTCTTCGATAGCCGTAACGGTGTAACAGTCGTCATTCAATTCAACAACCGTAAGGCATATACCGTTGTGGGCAATGCTTTGGTCAATTTTTAGTTCAGATATAAAGGATGCCCGAACAGTGATGTGCAGGTTCCCATCACCTTTTTCAAGTTTTTCGACAGTTCCTACTTCTTCGATGATGCCTGTAAACATGAATCAATTGGTTGGTGGCAAAGCAGGTGCTTCTTCCCAAATAAGGTGAACATAGCCCTTCAAAATGCGCGGTTCCAACCCTGAAAGGCGGACTTCATAAACTGCACAAACGTAGTAATACACACCAGCAGGACAGGGTTGGTTGGTGTTTCTATGGTATCCATCCCACAAAATATCGGGGTCAATAGTTTCAAATACGCGCTGCCCCCAGCGGTTGAAAACAGTCATTTGAACTCTTGCCACATATCTATAAGGAAACGGGCGAAATAGATCATTAACTCCATCCCCGCCGGGCGTAAAAACATTGGGCAACTCATATTCAGGACAATTATCGGCACAAACCGTATCGCTCAATGGACTTTCATTCGGAACGCTGTCAAAAGCAGTAACCGCATAACAGCCGGCCACTGAATTCAAATTTTCGTGCAGAAAAACCGTATCAGATGAAACTGGAATAGTCTGAATCAACACTGAATCACCACCAAAGGTGGGAATGTAATAAATGTTGTAACCCACCACATCATCGGCACAATAATTCAATGGGTTGGTGAAGGTCAGTTGATTTTGAAACAAGTTGCAATCACTTTCGAGCGAAACACTATTTGGCGCGCAAGGGGCAACATTGTCAAAAGGCGTATCACAATGGATTTGCGAGCGGTTTAAAATCGGGCTAATGATTCCCGAAGTGGAATATCCTCCAATGCTTTTCACATAATAGCAATACTCATTCCCATTGAGCAATCCTTTGTCAGTGTATTTTTGCACCTGAACCGTGTCGAGCAAATCAAATCCTCCCATGTCATTTTTCCTGTAAACCACATAATCCGTATTAATCCACGGCACATTCTCACTCCACGATAAATCCAACTGATTATCTGTAGCAGCAGAAGAAAGAAACACTGAAGTGGCCTTTTGCGTTCCGCCCACCAAACCATTTTGCTGGTAATGAAGGTCTACCCTGTACTTTTGCTGAATTGTTGTATTCACTGGTTCATCAACAAAAAATGTGTCTACAAATGCAAGTGTATCATGAGACAAACTGCCGATAATGGTTTCAACACCATTGGAATCTATGCGATAAACTTTATAAAAATAAGGCCCAGGGAATTGAATAGTGTCTAATTCCGTAGGTTTCGACCATATTATAGAGTCCGAACCATTGCTTGCATCGGTTGTATTTATCGTAACGTGCGTGATTACCGGAACATCTTTGGTGAGTTCTGCGCAAAATTCCACAGAAGGCAAGCTAATGGCTCCATTCGAGAAACAAGCTACCACCATATAGCAGTATTTCTGTCCATGCACCAGCCCTGAATTGTCRGTATAAGTGGTGGTGCTCCAACTATTCATTGTGGCAATGAGTTGATAACCCGTGCTTGCCGGCACGCCTGTTACGCAAGTATCAGGTATATAGCCGGTAGAATCGGTATAGCGGTAAATCTTATAGCAATCGGCATTGGTACAAATGCTGGCGTCCCAATTCAAAACAATGGAATTGCCAAAAGGCGTGGCAGAAGGATTTTTTGGCGCGGGAGCAACTACAAGTATTTCAAGTGTTTCAATGTCCACTAAGCTGACTTCCGGATTGTTATCTTCGGCTTTGAATATCATATTGTAAGTATTGTTCCTCACATGCTCGCAATGGGTTATCCATTGAAAATCTCCTGTAGAATCGCTAGTCAAATTAAAAGTTGCCGGGCTAGTTGAAACGGTAAGTGGCTCGCCCGTTGCTGTCAATTCCAGCACATCCTGCGGAACGGTGGGGTCGGTAGCAATCACTGGCTGGTTNATGGTGTCACCGGCCACCACGCACAACTTGTCCATTGGAAAAATGTCGGGAGGCTCGTTATCGCAATCTTCAATTGTAATTTGCATATCACGCAGTACGCTGCCTACYTTCACGCCAAAGCGGTATTCTTCAATCAAAATAGCAATATTATATTCACCTTGACAAACAGGAGAGTCCCAAATGACAGTGCCTGTTTGTGCATCAATGGTGATGGGGGGGGTTAAACAACCTGGCACTTCATGTGGATACAAGTAACCTTGAATCGGCTGTCCTCCGTTTCCAAGACAAGGTACTAACGAGTATACCAAGCTATCATTATCTACCGGATCAATAGCTCCCGGATTATGTACATAGGGATAACCTATACAACCATCATCGATAGGCGGCAAGGTTAGTATTGGTGATGAGTTCGAACCGGAAAAAGCTGAAACGATTAACCACGTTTCGATAAAAAAAGTGGTGTTTACTGAATTCGGAATATTCATAATGCCTTCATTTCTGTTGGGATCATCAACAGTAATATTATAATTGCCGGGATTGTATAAGTGAGTGGTTTTATATTCGTTCTTTTTAATGTCTTTATTCCCCTCAGGTTCTCCACAGGCACCGCAGGCAGGCTCACAGCCTCCAAATGGCGAGTTAATAATAGGGCATTGGAGGCCATTGCTACGCGGCACCGTGTCAATCACTCCGTCTCCAAAATCAACAACAATCTCACACCGATCAGCAGAGCAGGAAGAAATTTTTGTATAAGTTGTAACTGTGATTTCGTACAGCCCTCCTCCAAGATAGTTATAGGTAATTTCACCTGCTCTATTGTGAGTGGCAAACACCTGCGAGATAAATGCAAAATGTAAGATGTAAAATGTAAGATGTAAAAATCGTCTCATCACTTCGGCAAAAAGAACTCTAAAGTACGTAATTTATTATATGTTATACGATTTTAGAAAGGCAGAGTTAGCAAGCGGTTGAATTTTCTTGGTGAAATGTGCAAAAATCAAGCCGAAAGTCAGTAGTCAATCACCTGCTGCTCGATGGTTTCGGGGATCTCTCGGTATTCATATTCCTGATTGCGCAATTGCGGCTCAAACCCTGCCTCACGAATAGATATCTGAATACCTTCTGATGTGAAACGGTGTGGGGCACCAGCAGCCGAAACTACATTTTCCTCAATCATAATTGAGCCGAAATCATTGGCGCCAGCGTGCAAGCACGTCTGTGCTACTTTTTCTCCAATAGTAAGCCATGACGCTTGTATGTTTATGATGTTGGGCAGCATGATGCGGCTGAGAGCAAGCATACGCACGTACTCATCACCTGTTACCCTGTTTTTGATGCCACGCAAGTTGCGCAACATGGTGTCTTCATCCTGAAATGGCCAAGGAATGAAAGCCAAAAATCCATTGGCGTCTTTTGGTTTTTCTACCTGTACTTCACGAATCAAGACCAAATGTTCAAAACGCTCATAAATTGTTTCCACATGGCCGAACATCATAGTTGCCGAAGTAGTGATGTGCAGTTTATGCGCTGCCCGCATCACATCGAGCCATTCTTTACCGCTGCATTTTCCTTTGGAAATCAATCTTCGCACACGATCATTCAGAATTTCCGCACCAGCACCAGGCAATGAATTCATGCCGGCATCTTTTAATGCAGCCAACACTTCAATGTGCGGCTTACCTTCTAATTTGCATACATGCGCAACTTCAGGCGGGCCGAGTGCGTGTAGCCGCAATTCGGGATATAAGCTTTTCAATTCCCTAAACAAATCACAATAAAATTTCAATCCCAAGTCGGGATGGTGGCCCCCTTGTAACAGCAACTGGTCACCTCCGTAGCGGAATGTTTCCTCAATTTTTTGTTTATACTGCGCCATGGCAGTAATGTAAACCTCGGGGTGTCCGGGTGGACGAAAAAAATTACAGAACTTGCAATTGGCAATACATGCATTGGTCGTGTTAACATTGCGATCAATTTGCCAAGTAACCTTGCTATCGGGCTTTTGGATTTTACGTAGTTCATTAGCCACAAAAACCAGTTCGGAAGTAGATGCGTTTTCAAAAAGAAAAACACCTTCTTCTATAGAAAGAAATTCAAAGTCTAGCGACCGTTGCAGCAGTTTATTTGAGTTCATTATTTTTTTACCTTTGATGGCTCAAAATTACGATGAAAAAATGAACGTAACAATCCAAAAAGCAGCAAAGCACAGCAATTCAGATCATTTGGTATTGGTTTGCACCGAAAAAAGCAAGTTGAACGGCTATGGGTTGTCGAAGCAGGAAATCAGCTATTTGAAAGAACAATTAAAAAGCAAAAAGCGACTATGCGAAGTCAATCAATACAACCGCAGGATATATGCCTACTGCATAGAGGAAAACAATAAATCATACCAAACTATTGAAAAATGTCGCAAAGCAGGAAACACACTTCTCACAAGCATCAACAACGCTAAAATTGAAAAAGTTACAATAATTGATGATTCCGGAAATCAAGAATCAGCATTTGCAGTGGCAGAGGGAATGGCACTGGGCAACTACCAATTTCTCAAATATTTCAAAGACGCCAAAAAGAAAGCCAATTCACTAAAAATTATTGGGATTTATTCGAAAAATACTTCTTCGCAAGAAATTGAGGAGCTAAACAATTTGGTCTCTTCCGTGTACCTTTCCCGTGATTTGATTAACGAGCCAGTGATTTACCTTACTGCTGTTCAGCTCTCCAAAGAAATTCAAAAGGCAGGAAAATCCGCTGGATTCAAGGTGGATGTGTTCAATAAGGCAAAAATTCAGGCATTGAAAATGGGTGGCCTGCTGGCTGTCAATAAGGGGAGCATTGACCCGCCCACCTTCAACATTTTAGAATGGAAACCTAAAAATTCCAAAAATAAAAAACCTTTTGTGCTTGTAGGCAAAGGTGTAGTTTACGATACGGGCGGCCTTAGTTTGAAACCCACTGCCAACTCCATGGACAGCATGAAATCTGATATGAGCGGATCCGCTGCAGTAGTTGGCGCCTTACATGCCATTGCCAAAAACAAACTACCTATACATGTTGTTGGATTAATACCTGCTACTGACAACCGCCCGGGGGGAAATGCTTATACACCAGGCGATGTGATTACCATGCACAACGGGTTAACGGTGGAAGTGCTTAATACCGATGCCGAAGGCCGCCTCATTCTGGCAGATGCGCTCAGTTATGCAAGAAAATACAAACCGGAGCTGGTCATTGATTTGGCCACACTTACCGGCTCTGCACAACGTACGGTTGGGCAACACGCTACAGTAGTAATGGGCACAGCAGACAGCAGTGAGGTTGACAAACTGGAGGAAAGCGGTTTTAGCGTTTACGAACGACTTGCTGAATTGCCCTTTTGGGATGAATACAACGACATGATCCGGTCAGATATGGCCGACATCAAAAACATTGGCGGGGCGTCTGCAGGAGCTATTACTGCAGGAAAGTTTTTGGAGTACTTCACAAAAGACAAAAAAAACGAAAACGGTTATCCATGGCTTCATCTCGATATTGCAGGAACAGCCTTTCTCGACTCACCTGATGGCTATCGCCCCAAAGGAGGAACGGGTGTGGGGGTTCGTTTGCTCTATGATTTTCTAAAGGAAAAAGCCAAATGAGCAGTGACGAAAAAATAAGGGTTGGCATTACCTGCGGTGATTTAAACGGCATTGGGATAGAGATCATTATTAAAACCTTCCTCGACAACCGCATGCTTGATAACTGCATTCCTATTGTTTACGGCTCGGCAAAAACGGCTACTTATCACCGGAAATCACTCAATATAAACGACTTCAGCTTTAATTTCATTAAAAATATTGAACAGGCCAACCCAAAAAAAGCCAATCTATTGAATTTATGGGATGAGGAAATTAAAATTGATTTGGGCGAACCATCAGAAGTTTTAGGGAAATATGCTGTAAAATCATTGCAGTTAGCAACTGAAGACTTAGCGGCTAATAAAATTGATGTGCTGGTAACCGCGCCCGTCAACAAGCACACAATGCAATCGGAAAAGTATCAATTTTCTGGACAGACTGAATATTTGGCCAATTACGCCAACGAAGAAAACCCATTGATGATTCTCGTGAGCGAAAATCTTCGGGTAGGATTAGCAACAGGGCACCTACCTGTTAAAGATGTGGCTGAAAACATTTCTACGGCAAAAATCATTGCTAAACTACGCGTCTTCAATAAGTCATTGATTCAGGATTTCGGTATTGAAAGGCCGAAGCTCGCGGTTCTAGCTCTCAACCCACATGCGGGTGATAATGGGTTAATTGGAAACGAAGAGCAGGATCTCATAATTCCTGCAATTAAAAAAGCTAATGAAGAAAATATTTTGGTCTTCGGTCCTTATGCAGCTGATGGCTTCTTCGGCTCATCAAACTTTGCGAAGTTTGACGGCATTCTCGCCATGTACCACGACCAGGGCCTGACACCTTTCAAAGCACTTTCTTTCGATTGCGGGGTGAATTTTACTGCTGGATTGCCCATCGTGCGTACTGCGCCTGACCACGGAGTAGCTTATGATATTGCAGGAAAAAACATTGCATCTGAAAATTCATTCCGCCAAGCCATCTTTCTCGCATGTGATATTTATCGAAAACGAAAAGAATACCGTCAGTTAACTGCTAACCAGCTCAATCCTGCCGAAGCGAAGGAAGTGACGTAATAGCAACACTTTCTGATTTCAGTATCCCAAAGATAATACTTACCTTTGCCGCCCTTTTTCATACCTATGAATTATTTAAAGCAATACAAAATCCCGTTTTCAGGACTAAACATAGGTGAACACCACTATGATTTCACAATTAACAACGAATTCCTACGCCATTTTAACATGGCCGAGATCAGTGATACCAATATCCATCTCAAATTCTGTCTGGACAAACAACTCACCATGCTGGTTTTAAATTTTGAATTCAAGGGGATCGCAGAAGTAGCTTGTGATACATGCGGAGATAATTTCCATTTGCCTTTGCAGCATTCGCAACAATTGATTGTAAAATTAGGAGATGTACCTTGTGAAGAAATCGATAATGTGCTTGTTATTCACTGCAATGATCATGAAATTGATATTTCACAATATGTTTATGAATTTTTTTCGCTTGCTTTGCCCATGAAAAAAGTTCATCCAGAAGGGCTCTGCAATCCCGAAATTATTTCGAAATTGAGCTTATTGAACAATCAAGAAAAACAAATCGACTCCCGCTGGGAAAAACTGGCAGATTTAAAAATGAATTAAAAAATACGAACTACTAACAACTAATTACAAACTATCATGGCCCATCCGAAACGCAAACAATCCAAAACGCGAAGAGACAAGCGCAGAACCCACTACAAGGCAAAAGCTCCCACCCTTTCTACTTGTTCCAACTGCGGTGCGCCCGTGCAATACCACAGGGTTTGCTCCGAGTGCGGCCATTACAGAGGGAAGCTGGCCATTGAGAAATCCATAGCAGTGTAATTTTCTGTTCAGTCACAGCGGGGACCGTTCACAATGCTAACCAACAATATCAGGGCTGCCATTACTGCCGTTAACGGCCATGTGCCCGATTACGTACTGACCAACAAAGAGCTGGAAACGATGGTGGATACCACCGATGAATGGATTACCACGCGCACAGGAGTCAAAGAAAGAAGAATACTGAAAGGCAATGGATTGGGAGCATCTGACATGGCCGCGCCCTGCACTTTGGGCCTCTGCGAAAAACGTGGCATCTCTCCTGAAGACATTGACATGATTATTTGCGCAACCGTTACTCCCGATATGGTTTTTCCAGCAACAGCAAACGTAGTGGCCGATAAAATTGGTGCAAAAAACGCCTTCGGCTTTGATTTGAACGCGGCCTGCTCCGGCTTCGTTTATGCCCTATCTACTGGAGCAAAATTCGTAGAATCGGGTTCGCACAAAAAAGTGGTGGTAATTGGGGTAGATAAAATGTCAGCCATTGTTGACTATACCGACCGCAGCACATGCATACTTTTTGGCGATGGCGCAGGCGCTGTATTGCTCGAGCCCACAGAAGAAGAAGTTGGCGTAATGGATTCACTACTTTACAGTGATGGCGCTGGAAGGCATTACCTAAAGCAAGCAGCTGGCGGCTCAGTGAAGCCTTCCACTCACGAAACTGTTGATGCCAAAGAGCATTTCATATTTCAAGACGGTCAGCCCGTGTTTAAGTATGCGGTGCTGAAAATGGCAGATGTTTCAGTTGAAATCATGGAAAAGAATAACCTGACGGGCGATGATGTTGCGTGGCTAGTGCCGCATCAGGCAAATTTGAGAATTATTGATGCCTGCGCGCGAAGAATGGGCCTGGGAAAAGAAAAAGTAATGATAAACATCGAAAAATACGGCAACACAACCGCGGCCACCATTCCCCTTTGCCTGTGGGAATGGGAGACACAATTGAAAAAAGGCGATAACATTATTTTATCCGCTTTTGGTGGAGGATTCACTTGGGGCGGGGTGTATGTAAAATGGGCATATGACAGTTAATTTCTTATCTTTTCAAATTTAACCGAATAATTATCTTTGACCACAATTAAATCCCTTTACTTATGGATTTGAAAGACATTCAGGAACTAATCAAATTTGTCGCGAAGTCAGGCGTTATCGAAGTAGATCTCGAAACCAGCGAGTTTAAAATCAACATCAAAACGCCAGCGCGAAAACGGAAAGGGCAGGAGTACCTTGAACCAGAAGTAGCAGTTGTTCATGCACAAATTCCCGCTGGACAAACATTGGCTGCTGTTCAGCCGGTTGTTACATCTGCAACAACACCTATCCACACACCTGCCGAAGAGCCGGAAAATCAAACGGAAAATAAAGAGGCAAGCCCCAAAGCGTCAGAAGACGACAAATACATCACCATCAAATCACCTATGATTGGCACTTTTTACCGCTCGTCATCGCCCGACAAGCCACCTTTTGTAAACGTAGGGGATGATATTTCAGAAGGTAAAGTCATTTGCATCATTGAAGCGATGAAACTCTTCAACGAAATAGAAGCGGAAGTTTCGGGCAAGGTCGTGAAAGTACTCGTAGATGACGCAACGCCCGTTGAATACGACCAACCATTGCTTCTTGTTGACCCTGCCTAATTATAGATTTAAGATTGGAGATTTAAGACCGAAACCGGAACATTAGAAGAAACAATCAATCACCTTTAACTTTTTCTGTCAGCCAATATGGCTCCATTCTGTAATATCAAAAGATGTTTAAAAAGATACTCATAGCAAACCGTGGAGAAATCGCATTGCGAGTCATTCGCACTTGCAAAGAAATGGGCATTAGCACCGTTGCGGTTTATTCAAAAGCTGATGAAGACTCGCTGCATGTGCGCTTTGCTGACGAAGCAGTTTGCATCGGGCCACCGCCAAGCAGTGAATCTTACCTCAACATTCCGCGCATTATTGCAGCAGCAGAAATTACCAACGCAGCAGCTATTCATCCCGGCTATGGCTTTCTGGCCGAAAGTGCCAAATTCTCGAAGGTTTGCGAAGAAAACAACATCAAGTTCATCGGTGCTTCACCCGAGATGATCGATGCGATGGGCGACAAAGCATCCGCGAAAGAAACGATGAAAAAGGCCGGTGTACCGACTATTCCCGGCTCTGACGGGKTAATCGAAGACCTGGAAGATGCGAAAAAAATTGCAGGAGAAATTGGATACCCCGTTATGCTCAAAGCAACGGCAGGCGGAGGCGGAAAAGGCCTGAGAGTTGTTAGAAAAGAAGAGGAATTGAAAGGCGCTTGGGAATCGGCAAGGCAGGAATCGGGTGCAGCTTTTGGTAATGACGCAATGTACTTAGAAAAGTTCATTGAAAATCCTCGACACATCGAAATACAAGTAGCCGGTGACGTGTACGGAAATGCCTGTCACCTTTCAGAAAGGGACTGCTCCATCCAACGCAGGCACCAGAAACTCTGCGAGGAAACGCCCTCGCCTTTTATGACTAAACAGTTACGCAAAAAGATGGGCGATGCAGCAAAAAAAGCTGTGAAGTCTATCAAATATGAGGGGGTCGGTACCATCGAATTTCTTGTTGACGACAAACGTAATTTCTATTTCATGGAAATGAACACGCGTATACAAGTTGAGCACACCATTACCGAGGAAGTAATTAATTTCGATTTAGTCAAAGAACAAATAAAATTAGCGGACGGGGAAAAAATTGCAAAAGACAACTATGAGCCACATTTACATTCAATACAATGCCGCATCAATGCCGAAGACCCATACAACAATTTCATGCCCAACCCCGGGAAAATCATCAATTACCACGAACCGGGCGGGCACGGCATTCGTATTGACACACATGTGTATGCGGGGTACACCATACCGCCCTACTACGACTCGATGATTGCTAAATTGATTACAGTGGCACAAACACGCGAGGAAGCCATTGCTAAAATGGAACGCGCTTTGGGTGAATTTTACATCGAGGGCATCAAAACGACCATCCCTTTTCATCAACAACTGATGCAGGACGAGCGCTTTCGCTCAGGAAATTACACTACGAAGTTTTTAGAGGAATTTGAATTGAAGTGATTACTGCCTAAACGCCACTAGCAAGGCCATACATCCACTTTGGGCCATACCTTCTTCACTATCTCCTGATTCATCAGGAGGTGCAATAACATCAATAAGCAATTCCTGCGAAGAGGCAACATTGAAATCCCATGTGCTTGATTTGCCTTTACTACTATATATCAGTTCTTCATCACTGTTTCTCACTTCAAAGTAAACATCGCCCAAAATTTTGTGGCCGCACACCACGATGCGGTAATCCTGTCCCGAATAGAACGGCACTGTGAGCGAAGCCGATTCTCCTGGAAAAATGTTGATACTATTCAATTGCCCATTGTGAATATAAGGAAGGACTTGCGGCATACACTTTTTCTTGGTAAAACTCTTGCACTGCGAAAATACGCTGATACTGAAAGCAAAGGTAACTAGGGTTAATAAAAGTACTTTGGAAATGATCTTCATACTTGAATTATTGAATGTATTTGGTTCGAATCTCGGTCACTTTTTCGATAATGGTTGAGAACTGCTCTGGGGTTATTGAGAGAAGGTCATCACCTCCAATAACGGTTTTGTTTTCCTCGGTATTTGTTTCCACTATTATTTCTGCAGTTTCTGATTCTTCCAATTGGTCGTAAGCAGCTTTCAACCCCGACAGGTCATTTAGCAGCTCTTTCGCGTCATCTTCTTCGTAGGTAGATAGCAAAGCAGTGAGGTTTTCGATGGCAAATTTCTGGTCAGCAACCATAATCATCAATTCCTCGTTGTTTGTTTCGTCACTCGCTAATGTAGTGGCGATGTAAAGCCCCTCAATTAGCCCACCAGCCAAAATGAAAGTTGAGGTGTGCTCTCGCTCACTGTCTTTGAGATAAGAATTTGCCAGCAAGTAGGCCTCTGATACGATTTGGGAAATCGAATCATTATCTTCCTTATTCGCTTCGATGCGGTCCATTGATGTTTTGTCAAAAGCATCTGAAATGCCCAATTCATCGGTGAGTGTTTTAACACATTTGAGGTAGGACATCGCGTCTTGAGTTTGCCCAAAAATGCTTGCATAGCTCAAATCAGCGCCATAAATGCCAAGGTTTATTGCTTTTGAAGCAGAAGTAGTGTAATCGGTGAGTTTATCAGGCGAGCTAAGGATGTCTTTATTGAATTTAGCGCCTGAATGTTTCAACAACGATGCCAGTTCAAAAGGAGATGGCAAGGAATAAAACACCTGCTGTGCTTTGGTGACGGATTGGTTTCCGCTTTGCTCTTCTGAAGCTTGGACTCGTTGTTCTTGTTGTGCATCTTCTTGTTCACCCCCGGAGGAACATGCTGCCAGCATGAATGCGAAAAATGCAGCAAAAAACACTGCTTTCATAAAACTGTTTTTTGTGATCATTTTGATAGCTATTAATTAAATCCTTTGTGAATTGAAGGTGTTACACCAACTGCAATGGCTACGCAGCCCTCCATGGCTTCCTCTTCGCTCATGCCCGCAGCAATAACCTCGATGATGAATCGCTGTGTCCTTTTCATTGTAAAATCCCAATGAAAGGACATGTCGTGGTCGGCATTGTCAAAAAGCACATCGCCTCTTGACGATTTGATTTTTATACCCAACTCTCCAAGGTGTTCTTCTGAGCAGAATACCAAACGATAGTCGTGGCCCTTATAAAAAATCATTTGAATTGTGGCGGTTTCTCCGGGCCCCATGGACGCTGTGTTGTCTTGCCCATTGCTTTTATAGGTGTCCAAATAACGGGAACACATTTTTTGGCCAAAAAACTTGCATTGGGAAAATGAAGTGAATGGCAGGTGCATTACAAACCCCAGTGCCAGCAGCGCTATTATTCGGTTAAATTTCATGGTTATGGGTTTATTCGATGTATTTGGTTCTAATGGATATGACTTTTTCTGCAATTTCAGTGAATTGCTCCTCGGTCATTTTTACTTCTTTGATTCCGCCAATGGTCATTATTCCCGTTTCAGGGTCGGTACTGTGGTCGGATTTGGATTTTACTATTTCGAGCTTGTCATAAGTTACTTTCAAATCGCTTAAATCTTTTAAAATGTATTTAATATCTTCATCTTCGTCATAATTGCTAACAAGACCGATGAGGTTGTCAAGTGCATATTTTTGCTCTGCTATTCTTTTTCTCACATCCTGGTTTTCGGTGTTGTTTTTCGCTACACTTACTGCAATCCACAGTCCTTCAATCCACCCACCAACAACCACAAGCGCTGCCGTGGTGCTGTTTTCATTTTCCTTTAAATAGGCATCTGCAATCCAATAGACATCTGAGATGATATGCAACATCGAATCGCGGTCGTTGATGTTTTGCTCCATGCGGTCCATTGTGCTTTGGTCAAAGGCCTTCATCACACCAATTCCCTCAGCTAGTTTTTTAGCAGCACTTACAATAAACATGGCTTCCTGAGATTGCTCAAACATGTTGGCATAGCTCAAGTCAGCTCCATAAATGCCGAGATTGATTGATTTACTGCGCTTGGTATCGTATTTGCTCACATTTTGAGGCGCATTAACTATATCACTATCATATTCAGCACCTGCCTTATGTAGCAACATGGCTGTTTCAATAGGCGAAGGAATGAGATATAGCATGTTTTTGGCCTGTGTTACCTTCGCTTCAAGAGAACCTTTTTCTGCTATATCGGTTTCTGCTTCTGACAGTGCTTGCTCATCTATATTTCCCTGCTGACCAGATGGACATCCGCAGAAAAAAACAGAGAGCATCAAAAGCAAAGAAACTGATGAAAATTTAGCTATAAACGCCATTTAAAATAATTTAAGCTGATTACGATGTTGGCAAATATAATTAAACCAATAAAAAGCAAATATATGTTAAGAAAAACTAATCAACAAAATTGAGTTAATTGGTTATTAGGCTATTGGTCAATTGGCTTACTGAAAACGTAATTTTTCGGTTTTTCAATAAGTTTAATGTGCCTCCAGCCAATTGCTACCTATTCCTGTTTCCACCAGCAAGGGCACTGAAAGCTCAACAGCCGTTTCCATCTTGTTTTTGACTAGTTGGGTGGCTTTTTCTAATTCGCTCTTATGCACATCGAAAACCAATTCATCATGTACTTGCAGCAGCATTTTTGATTGGAATTTCCCGAAGCTCAATTCTTTGTGTATGTTGAGCATGGCAATTTTGATGATGTCTGCAGCCGAACCTTGAATAGGCGCATTAATGGCGTTGCGCTCGGCATGGCCCTTCACCACATTATTGGCAGAATTGATGTCACGCAAATAGCGCCTCCTCCCCATAATTGTTTCCACATACTCGTGCTTGCGGGCAAACTCGATATTTTTGTCCATGTATTCCTTTATCCTGGGATATTGACTGAAGTAATTGTCAATGATTTGTCGGGCTTCCGTGCGGGAAATCCCCAATCCTTGTGCCAACCCGAAAGCGCTTTGCCCATATATGATGCCGAAATTCACCGCCTTGGCTTTGCTGCGCATTTCGCGGGTAACTTCTTCTGTATTCACATCAAAAACTTTTGCCGCAGTCGCTGTATGGATGTCTTCTTTATTAATGAAGGCAGCCTGCATATTTTCATCTCCACTAAGTGCGGCAATGATGCGCAATTCTACCTGAGAGTAGTCGGCTGAAAGCAAAACATAATCGTTATTTCGTGGCACGAATGCCTTGCGGATTTCGCGGCCACGTTCAGTGCGGATAGGGATGTTTTGCAGGTTGGGGCTGTTGCTGCTCAGTCGCCCGGTTGCCGCGACAGCCTGCATGTAGCTGGTGTGGATGTGACCGGTATTAGTATTAACCATTTCAGGTAAGGGGTCAACATAGGTGGACTTCAGCTTCCGAACAGAGCGGTAATCCAGTATCTTAGGAATAATAGGGTGACTGTTCGCTAATTTTTGCAACTCATCTTCGCTAGTGGAATATTGACCTGTTTTGGTCTTTTTCGGCTTGTCGCTGATTTTTAACTTTTCAAATAAGATAAGGCCAAGCTGCCTCGGCGAATCGAGATTGAACTCTTCACCCTCCGCCAATTCGGTGATTACTCTTTGTAGTTTAGCGATGTCATGCGCCAATTCCTTTGAGAATTCCTTCATCGTTTCTACATCAAGCTTTATGCCTTCCTCTTCCATGTCGGCCAGCACTTCGGTGAGCGGCATTTCGATTTGATAAAACAATTTTTCTAAATGGCCTTCCTTAACCTGCGGCTCGAAAAGCTCTTTTAATTGTAACGTGATGTCGGCATCTTCAGCAGCATAATCAGTGATTTGCTCCGGCTCCAATTGACGCATACTCAACTGATTTTTGCCTTTTTTGCCTATAAGCGTCTCAATGGAAATGGGGCGGTAATTGAGATATGTCTCGGCCAAAATATCCATGTTATGCCGCATGTCTGGCTGGATGAGATAATGCGCCAGCATGGTATCAAACATGGGACCTTGCACATTTATGCTGTAATTGCGCAACACCAGCATATCGTATTTAATATTCTGTGCTGATTTTTCAATTTTATCATTTTCGAAAACCGTTTTAAATTCTTGTGCAACTACAGTAGCCTCTTCTCGATTTTCAGGAACAGGAACCCAATAGGCCTCACCGGATTTAAACGCAAACGACATGCCAACAAGTTCTGCAGTGAGTTCATCCAAACTGGTGGTTTCAGTATCGAAACAAATGGATTTTTGTGCTAAAAGTTGTTTGATTAAATCAGCTCGTTTTTCTTCTGTGTCAACGAAATGATATTTGTGCTTAGTATTTTCAATGGTTTTGAATGAAACTACCTGCTCTTGTTTTTCCTGTCCGTTTTCCTCTGCTTGCCCAAATAAATCCATCTGACCTGATTTTGGTTTGGCTGTAACGGAAATATCTTCACCGAAAATGCGCTTGCCCATCCCGCGAAATTCAAGCTCGGCAAAAAGCGCTTCGAGTTTTTCGCGGTCGAATTCTCCGGCTTTCAGCGATTTTTCATCCAAATCTACCGGTGCATCGAGCACAATAGTTGCTAATTGTTTGGAAATCAAGGCTTGCTCTTGGTTCTCTTCCACGCGCTCTTTCAGTTTTCCTTTGAGTTGAGCGCTGTTTTCGAGCACTCCTTCGACACTGCCAAATTCGCCAACGAGTTTCATAGCGGTTTTTTCACCTACGCCCGGCACACCGGGAATGTTGTCCACTGCATCGCCCATCAACCCAAGAATATCAATTACTTGTTCAGGCCTTTGAATTTGGAATTTTTCACATACTTCTTTCACGCCCCATATTTCTGCATTGTTACCTCCCTTTGGCGGCTTGTACATGAAAATATTTTCAGAAACCAACTGTCCGAAATCCTTGTCGGGCGTCATCATGTATGTAACAAAGCCTTTTTCTTCTGCTTTTTTGGCTAAAGTGCCAATAACGTCATCAGCTTCATAGCCTTCTGCTTGAAGAACAGGAATATTAAAAGCTTCTATTATTTGGCGGATATACGGCTCGGCAGTTTTGATGTCTTCAGGAGTTTTTTCGCGGTTTGCTTTGTAATCGGTCAAAATCAAATCGCGGCCGGTAACACCTGCATCAAATACCACGGCAATGTGTGTGGGGTTTTCGGTTTGAAGCACGTTCCACAATGTATTGACAAACCCAAAAATAGCCGAAGTATTCAACCCTTTGGAATTGATGCGTGGGTTTTTGATAAAGGCGTAATAGGCTCGGTAAATGAGCGCGTAGGCATCGAGGAGAAAGAGTTTTTTGTTCATTTCCGAATTTTTACGAAAGCACGAATATAAGTAATCAGCTTTCCCGATAAATAACTTCTAATAATGTTTGTCCCACGGCCTTCAGCGTACTTTTGTCAATGATATCCATATTGTCTTTGTGGGTATGGTGGAAATGACCGAAATCGCTTTTCCCCACGTGGTAATGCACAATGTCAATGCTGGGAATTTTGGCCATCGTATTGACATAAAAGTGGTCATCAGTAAGCCCTCTGTATTCTCTTTTATTTACAAAATAGTTGGAATAGCCAAGTCGCGCAGCAGTTGACCACACGTTGTTGACCACATAGGGTGCATAGTAGAGGGAGTGAGCTTCTTGAGGAAAAACCGCATCTGTAGCCCCCACCATATCAAGTAAAATGCCGTAACGAGGGGCATAATTGGCAATGGGTGGGTTTTTTGCCCAATACTGTGTGCCGAGGCACCAGGTATTTCCCTGCTGCTGAGCCATGGTTTCGCTGGGCTGGCCATAGTCTTCAGCATCGAAAAAAATGATGTCAACGCCAACTCGAGGAGTGTCTTCGTTTAACGAAAGTTGGCGAGCAATTTCGAGCAATACTCCTACCCCACTGCCTCCATCATTGGCTCCATCAATGGGCTTTGCACGGTTTTTCGTGTCACGATCTGCATAGGGACGGACATCCCAGTGTGCAAAAAGAAGAATGCGGCTGGGATTTTCAGCATTAAATCGTCCAATGATGTTTTTGATTTGCAACTTTTTTTTGTTGAATGCAGTTACTTCGCCTTCCTGTACCAACACTTCCAGCCCGTAGGATTTCAGTTCGTTTTCCATCCATAGCGCACATTTTCTGTGTGCATCTGTATTGGGCACACGAGGCCCGAAATCAACCTGTTTTTCGATGTAATAATAGGCGGAATCAGCGTTGAAAACCGGAACTGATAATACAGGGAGTTTTGGCTTTTCAACAGCTGGTTTTTGTATAGAAGCCGGCTCTTTTTTCTTTTCTTCAGCGCAAGAAAAAAGCAAAAGCGATGTGAAATATAAGACGCAAAATGCAGGATTAATGTGCAAATGTGCGAATGTGCGGAATAGCTGATGAAACAAAAGGAAATGTAAGTATTTACTTCTCAATTTTTATTTTTTTGCTGGACGATTAACCGTCATGGCTCCAATTAGTTCCGTCTTTGCTGTCTTTGACGCTAATGTTTAGGCGGGAAAGTTCATCTCGTATTTTATCGGAAGTGGCAAAATCCTTGTTTTCTCTCGCCTCTTTTCTGATGGAAATAACCAATCCCATCAAATCATTAGTTAATTTATCACTTTGGCCGGTTTTCTCTTCTTTCAACCCAAGAACATCAAAAAGAAAATCATTAAATGTTTGTCTCAATGCTGCTAAATCATCTTTGGACATCTGCGCTTTTCCATCTTTTACAGAATTGATAAGTTTAACTCCTTCGAATAAATTGGCAATTACAATCGGGCTATTGAAATCATCGTTCATCGCATCCAGGCAATTTTGCCTGATTTGGTTTATGTCAAATGAAGAATCACGCGCTGGCTGTAGCGTTTCAAGCGTTTTCAAGGCACCCATCAGCCGTTTATAGCCCTTTTCTGCAGCTTCGAGGGCTTCGTTGGAAAAATCAAGTGTGCTTCTGTAATGCGATTGTAAAATGAAAAACCGAACTGTCATTGGAGAATACGCTTTATCTAACTGGGGATTATCTCCTGTAAAAAGCTCATCACAAAAGACTCCGTTGCCCAATGATTTTCCCATTTTTTGACCATTGATGGTTACCATATTGTTATGTAACCAATAGTTGGCAAAAGGCTTTCCTGTCTCAGCTTCGGCTTGGGCAATTTCGCATTCGTGATGAGGGAACGCATTTTCAATTCCTCCACCATGAATATCGAATGTTTCTCCAAGATATTTCTGGCTCATCACACTACACTCAATGTGCCATCCGGGATACCCGACACTCCATGGAGATTTCCATTGCATAATGTGCTCTTCATTCGCTTTTTTCCAAAGCGCAAAGTCAAATGGGTTGCGTTTGTCCGACTGCTTTTCTAGTTCTCGATTGGCAGCTCCTTCCTCCATTTCTTCCACATTCCTTCCAGAAAGTTTCCCATAATTGTTTGAGCTGTTATAGACAAGCACATCAAAGTAAACAGACCCATTAGCTTCGTAAGCAAACCCTTTATCAATGAGCTTCTGGATGGATTCTATTTGTTCTGGGATATGGCCGGAAGGCCTTGGAGCGATAGATGCGCGAAGAATGTTCAGGGCATCCATATCGCGGTAGTAATTGGCCATATAACGTTCCACCAGCTCCATGGGTTCCGCCTGTTCTAAGGTGGATTGCTTTGCAATCTTATCTTCTCCTTGATCTGCATCATCAGTTAAGTGACCTACATCCGTAATGTTTTGGACATATCGGATTTTATACCCTAAATACAATAAGTAACGGTAAATAAGATCGAACGAAACGTAGGATTTTGCATGCCCCAAATGGGGATCACCATAAACAGTAGGACCACAAACATACATCCCCACGTGTGGAGGATTCAGCGGCTCAAATTTTTCCTTTTTCCGCGAAAGGGTATTGTAAACGATCAGTTTTTTCTCCTCCATTCAGAAATAAATAGTGCGGCTAAAATAATTCAAATAACCCGACTGACCAATGAGGAAAATTTAAGAAGGAGTTATTTATTGGGAAAGAGAGAAGGCGATTGGTCTTCTTTTTCGATTATAGCATCGCCAACGTATTTGAATTTTTTGAAAATCATGATTTTAACCAATAGCCCATTTTCATCATAAACATATCTTTTTCCGTTTTTCAACCTACATTTTTTCATGTCTCCTATCATAGAAATTTGCAGGTTTTTGTTGTAGAGCGTATGGGTGCCTTCGCAAGTATTTACCGGGTCTTTTGTGTTCCCCAGGTTGGGCTTATCAATTATTGGGACAATAAGGGATAAATCAGGGACTTCTTCTTCTTGAATATAAACATCAGTGGGATCAATATCTTCATATTCGTATTTTTTAACAGATTTGATGTCCACTACTCCGTCATTGAAAATTTTTTCTTCTTTCAGCCGCCCATCAGGATAAAATCGTCTCATCTCCCCATCTTCTTTTCCATTTATAGTAGTGAATTCCAATTCTACCTGTCCGTTTGTATGGAAGTATTGCTGCGATCCGTTACTTTTACCTTTATGGCTGAAATGCTTTATTTGGGCAATATTTCCGTTTTCATGGTAACGCTTAAAATCACCTACTTGCTTCCTATTAATGAAGGTTCCTTCTTCTTCCAATGTGCCATCTTTGTAGTATGTTTTGTAATGCCCATCCGGCCTGTTGTTCACAAAAGTGATTTCCGCCCTCGGGTTTTCATTGGGAAAATAGAGTTTCCAGTTTCCGTTTTTGCGGTTGTCAACATAAAGGCCTTCTTCCACTTTTTGTTTTGGCTTGTATTCAGCTTTGTCAAGCATTTCACCTGTGTATATCCAGTGACCTTGCTTAAGATTGTTATTATCAATTTGATTGATGGAATCGCCTGATGCAGTCCCATCTGTCAAGCCAAAAGACATGGTTGTGACAAAGCAAAAAACTAATAAAGCTGCTGAAAATCTGACTGTTACCATTAATAAACAATAAAAGGGTTTTATAGAGATACGTAACAAACGAGATTTTGTTACAAAAAAATTACCGAAAATAACAAGAAAACAGAGAGGAGGTTATTGAGAAGAGGCCTTGTCATTTTCCATAGGGGCATCGCCAACGTACCTGCCCTTTTTGAATCTCATGACTTGGATGAGGATACCGTTATCATCATATTTGTACCACATGCCTTCAATCAGCTTGTAATTTTTGAAAAAGCCCTTTTTGGAAATTTGCTTGTCTTTGCGATAGAGCGTGGCTTCACCATCTCCCTTAAACGGATTGTCTTTCTTTGCCGCTTGATTTTGAGTTTCGTGTTCTTCCACTTTGGCTTCCACAGATACGTCAACAACTTCAATTTCGGGTTCCTTTTGTGCAAGTGCTGGGTCTTCAGGCGGCTGGGCAAAAGTTGATTTTTCCGTATTGATAACACCCGGCTCGTCATATACTTTGATTGACTTGACGCTACCGTCTTCGTGATATTCCTTCACTTGGCCTACTTCTCTTCCTTGTTGGATATCAGCTTCAATCATTATCGCTCCGCTTTCGTAATAATATTCTTGCTTACCGTCACGCTTGCCGTTTGATGCAAACTCGAATTTTTGCTGGGGGTTGCCATTTTCATAGTTGCGCTCAAAATGCCCCATATTACGATTGTTTTTCCAAATGCCGTGCTCCTGTAACTGTCCGTTTTCGTAATAAATTTTGTATTCGCCATTGGGGCGGTTACTCTTGTAGGTGATTTCGCTTTCCAATTTCCCGCTTGGGAAATATTTTATCCAAAGGCCATTTTTGCGGTTGTTGGCATATTCTCCCTCTTCCACTTTGGCATCTGGCGCATAAGCAGGATTGTTTTTATCTTTCCCAAAATAAATCCATTTGCCCTGTCGCATGCCATCCACACGCTTGTTAACGGTATCTCCTTCATAAAGCTGGTAATCTTGAGCAGTAAGAAACAGGGGCAGAAAAGCCAGTGCAAAAAAGGCGAACGATATTGTTATATATTTGGGATTCATGACCAACAACAACTAAAATAATCGAAAATAACAACTTTTACTTGTCCGTTTTATTGAATTTTAGACAAACGACTGATATTATTCGATAAAGCACTTGTTTCTTTATTAAAATAAATACGAAAAAAAATGGCTTTTGGTTACTTCTATGCAATATTAAATCATTTTTAGGTTTTGCATCATGTCTACCGTCATTTTTTTTAAGTCGAACTCCGCCTGCCATCCCCAATTATTTTTGGCAAATGAATCATCAATGCTCACGGGCCACGTTTCAGCATACTGTTGCCTGTGATCGGGTTTATAGCTAATCTCAAATTGAGCAACGTGTTTTTTGATTTGGATTGCCAATTCTGAAGGCGAAAAACTCATGCCCGAAACATTGTAGCTCGAACGAATTTTTACCTTTTCGGATGGAGCTTCCATAATTTCAATAGTAGCACGAATGGCATCGTCCATGTACATCATAGGCAGAGCAGTATCTGCTTTCAAATAACACTCATAACTTCCTTTTTTAATTGCTTGATAAAAAATATGCACAGCATAATCGGTAGTGCCACCACCCGGCTGCGAGTTGTAGCCAATCAACCCGGGATAACGCACGCTACGTACGTCCACCTTGCTTTTTTCGAAAAAATACTCGCACCACCGCTCTCCTGCCAGCTTGCTGATACCGTAAACCGTATTTGGCTCGGTAACGACAAACTGTAGGCATTTTTCCTTAGGAGAATTCGGTCCGAAAACAGCAATGGAACTGGGCCAAAACACTTTCGCAATTTTTTCCTTTCTGGCCATGTTTAAAATATTCAGCAGTCCGTTCATATTCAGGTTCCAAGCAAACCCGGGGTTTTGTTCAGCAGTTGATGACAGAAAAGCTGCCATCAAATAAACCTGCTTCACACCGTGTTTTGAAACAATGTGATTAACTCGCTTTACGTCAAGCACATCGAGGATTTCATAGGGTCCGCCTTCAAAAATCTCGTAGCCAGGGGTTTTGATGTCTGATGCAATTACATTGGTTTCTCCGAAAACCTCACGCAATTTCAAAACCAGTTCGGTTCCTACTTGCCCTGCAGCACCAATGACGAGAATACGCTCTTTTTCAGCCATAAGTTATCAGTAATATCGGCTTCAAATGTATAAAAATCAATTTCAGCAAAGCAGTATCTTTGCAGCCATTTTTAAGATGGCTCTACACAATAAATACGACAAACAAACACTTCGAAAAAAGCTTGAAAACGAGTCGTTTGTCCGTAAAACTGTTTCGTTTTACCGCTATGTAATTATAGAAAATGCGGAAGAATTGCGTGATGAACTCTATCAGAAGCTTGAAGATATTAAAGTTTTAGGCAGAATTTATCTGGCAAAAGAAGGCATCAACGCACAAATCAGCGTTCCGGAGCCGAATTGGGACAGTTTTCAAAGACTACTTTTTTCTTACACTGAATTCAAAAATATCCCATTCAAAATTGCAGTGGACGACAACGGAAAGTCATTTCTGAAACTGAAAATAAAAGCCCGCTTAAAACTAGTTGCAGATGGCTTGGAAGACAATGCGTTTGATGTTACTAATGTGGGCATGCATCTTTCAGCAAAAGAGTTCAACAATGCAATGGAGAGCCCTGATACTATTGTTGTGGACATGCGCAATCATTACGAAAGTGAAGTGGGACATTTCAAAGGTGCAATTCGCCCCGATTCAGATACTTTCCGAGATGAGCTGCCGATGGTTTTAAAGGAACTTCAAAGCAAAAAAGACAAGCAGATTCTGATGTATTGCACAGGTGGCATCCGCTGTGAAAAGGCAAGCGCTTATTTGAGGCATCATGGCTTTCAGAATGTCAACCAACTTTATGGAGGTATTATTCAATATGTGCAAGAAGTAAATCAGAATGGTTTGGAAAATAAGTTTATCGGGAAAAATTTCGTGTTTGATGATCGTTTAGGTGAGCACATAACCGATGACATCATTGCTGAGTGCCACCAATGCGGCAGCCCTTGCGACAACCATACAAATTGCAATAACGAAGCGTGCCACTTGCTCTTTATTCAATGCGAAAAATGTGCTGAAAAATACGATGGTTGCTGTTCTGAAGATTGCGAAAAGTTTATTCACCTTCCAATTGAACAGCAGCGCAAATTGCGAAAAGACAAGAAAAAAGGAAGTGTTCGAAATGTTTACACCAAAGGGCGGGTTTATGCCAAAAATCATACATACCGAAGCATTTGATTTAGCGTACCGTTTCGCCACAGAAACCAACCTGAATATCTTTCTTACCGGAAAAGCCGGATCAGGAAAAACCACTTTTCTGAAATA
Source organism: Flavobacteriales bacterium (assembly GCA_002746335.1). Lineage (GTDB taxonomy): Bacteria > Bacteroidota > Bacteroidia > Flavobacteriales_H. The sequence continues at coordinate 85,728 of NVWW01000002.1, forward strand.
TTTGCGTGAAAATTCTTTCAAAAAAATGGTGGTCGCAGCACCAACAGGCGTTGCTGCCATCAATGCAGGTGGGGTTACGCTGCATTCGTTGTTCCAACTGCCGTTTGCGCCTTTTGTTCCTTCAAAAAATGCCGCTACTAATACGGTGGACAGCCACTCACTTTTATCGCAAATCCGCTACAAAAAAGAAAAACGCAACTTGCTGCGCAACCTCGAACTACTGGTGATTGACGAAGCAAGCATGGTAGCTTCCCACACCGTTGACGCCATTGATACGATTCTCAGAAGCGTGAGAAGAAACCATAGCCAACCCTTTGGCGGCACGCAAGTATTGTTCATTGGCGACCTTTACCAACTACCGCCCGTGGTAAAAAATCAGGAATGGGATTTTTTGAGAAATTTTTATCCGTCCATCTTCTTTTTTGACAGCATAGTACTTCGGGCACATATTCCTGTGATGCTTGAACTCAAGAAAATTTTTCGCCAGAAAGACGGTGCTTTTATCGAAGTGCTCAATGAAATCCGCAACAACAAGCTCACCCCTGAAAATTTTGCCCTGTTGAATTCGCGAATCGAGCAGGATTTTGTTCCTGCCGATGATGACGGCTACATCACACTAACCACACACAATTATCAAGCAGATGAAATCAATAAAAGAAAACTGAAAATACTTGCAGCACCTTCTCAAACTTATCATGCAGAAGTTTATGATAATTTTCCTGAACATATTTATCCAGCCGAATTTGAACTTGAACTTAAAGTTGGCGCACAAGTCATGTTTCTGAAAAATGATGTGGAAGAAAAAAAATATTTCAATGGAAAAATAGGCGTCATCACCTCTCTTGGCGAAGAAATGATAAAAGTAAAATGCGAAAGCGAGCAGCAAGAAATACAGGTTAAAAAGCATGAATGGAAAAACGTAAACTATGCACTCAACCCCGATACACGCGAAATCACCGAAAAAGAACTTGGAAACTTTCGGCAATACCCGCTGCGTCTTGCCTGGGCTATCACGATTCACAAAAGCCAGGGGCTTACCTTCGAAAAATTGATTGTTGATGCCGAAAACGCATTCGCCAAAGGCCAGGTGTATGTGGCGTTGAGCCGCTGCACCTCGCTCGAAGGGCTAGTGCTCACTTCCCCACTAAACGGGAAATTTCTTGGAGCTCACCAAAACTTAAAGGAGTGGGAGCAAAAAAATCACGATGAAAAAAATCTGTCTGAAAAATTTCAGGAGTMWWRWKRWAAWTANTMTWNATGAAGGAATTGCAGGATATTTTCACCTTAAAAAATTGGCGTTATGAGCTGCACAGCATGCAAGATATTTTGAACGAACATGAAGAAAAACTACCCCCTGAATGTGTCTCATGGTTTAAAGAATTAGTTGAAAAACAAAAGGAATTGCAGGGTGTTGCGGATAARTTCAGAGAGCAAATGRCTGGGTTAAGCAGGCAACATCCTTCCATAGAAGAAAATCAGCCACTTCAAAAAAGGATAAAGGACGCGKCCAATTATTTCTCRGCAGAAATTGCGAAGTGGAAAGAGAAATTCATCAGCCATCCGTTTTCAACTGACACGAAAAAAACGGCCAAGAAAATTGACGCATCGCTAAASGAAATCAACTTTATTCTTCACGAAATACGGCACAAAATCGAGCACTGCAAAAACGGATTTTTGCTAAACGATTATTTAAAAAATGGTAAAACGTCCTCTATTGCAGCAAAAAATATCCCCAGCTCGTATGCACAGAGCCAACTAAAAAGCATTAGTTCAACAGAACTGGAGCATGCTGAATTATATGACAGAATTGCCCGAATGAGAAATGCCATTGGRAAAAAAACAGATCTGCCGCTTTACACCGTTTTCAGCAATAAGGCCATAATGAACGTATGYATCARCCTGCCAGGCAGTAAAGGGGCTTTGTTGAAAGCTAAAGGGTTTGGCAAAGTAAAAGTGGGAAAGTACGGAGATGAAATAATAGCGCTTGTGCACGAATATTGCCACGAAAAAAAYCTTGAGCCACAGAAAATATCTTTTAAAGATCCTTTAAATTAAAAAAGCCAGCCAGTGCCAACWATTGATGCCACCACGTTGCTGATTTTCAGTATCATTTCTCGATAACAAATTCCTAACTTTGCAAAAGAAGTTTTAATAATGCCRTTTTACCACAAGCTCGGGAAAATTCCGCACAAGCGGCACACCACCTTCAAAAAGAAAGATGGCAGCTATCATTATGAGCAGTTGTTCGGCACAGTTGGCTTCGTTGGAATGTCGTCATTACTATATCACACTCACCGACCCACGCAAGTAAGTGAGATAAAGGGTAGTTATTCGGTCGCACCGAAAATCGCAGTGGAAAAGAACATGAAAGCGTATCGCCTGCATGGTTTCAACGTGACACCAGAAGATGATTATTTGCAGAGCCGAAAGCCGATTTTGGTGAACAGTGATGTTTACCTTACATTGGCAGCTCCAAGGAAGTCCACCCAAGATTACTTTTACAAAAACACCGATGCAGACGAGTTGATTTTCGTTCACAAAGGGAGCGGTAAGCTACGCACCTTTATGGGTAACATCGACTTCAAATACGGGGACTACCTACTCATCCCTCGTGGAATGATTTACAAGATTGATTTCGATTCTGAAGACAATCGCCTTTTCATCGTAGAGAGTTTTCGGGCTCTTTATACTCCTAAGCATTACCGAAACAATTTCGGGCAATTGCTGGAGCATTCACCATACTGCGAAAGGGATTTGCGAGCACCACATGAATTAGAAACTTATGATGAAAAGGGCGAGTTCCTGATGAAAATTCGCAAAGAAGGCATGATACATGAGTATGTGTATGCCACCCATCCGTTCGATGTGGTTGGCTGGGACGGTTACAACTTCCCGTATGCGTTCAGCATTCATGATTTCGAACCGATAACAGGACGTGTACATCAGCCACCTCCTGTTCATCAAACTTTTGAAACAGATGCGTTTGTAGTGTGCTCATTCTGTCCACGGAAGTACGACTATCACCCCGAAAGTATCCCCGCACCATACAACCACAGCAACATTGACAGCGATGAAGTGCTCTATTACGTRGATGGCGATTTCATGAGCAGAAATGATTGCGGCCCAGGGCACATTTCATTGCACCCGGCAGGCATTCCACATGGACCACATCCGGGAGCAATGGAACGCAGCATCGGGAAGAAGGAAACCGATGAGTTAGCCGTGATGGTGGACACCTTCCGCCCATTGATGATAACGGAGGAAGCCATAAAAATTGATGATGGGAAGTACTGGAACAGTTGGATAGAATGAAATAATTAGCCGATTCGATAATTAGTCAATTAGCTGATGAGTAGCCGAAGCCCATATAATAAAGACAATGTTATTTTGAATCTGACTTTTGAGTTTTCATTGGGAATTATGGATTATACAACTTTATTGGACGAAGGCAAGAAATTCGTATTTGCAAAACAAGTACTCAGAAGCGGAACTTCCATCGGGGCTAATGTTAAGGAGGCACAGAACGCAGAAAGCAAAGCTGATTTTATTCACAAATTGAAGATAGCAGCTAAAGAGGCAGATGAAACGGAATATTGGCTTCAGCTATGTAAACAACATTCAGGCTACCCGAACCCAGTTGGTTTGCTTGATAAACTGGAATCAATAAACAAAGTGCTGAACAAAATTATATCCACATCAAAGAAAAAAACAGCTAATCATCGAATTAACTAATCAACACATTAGAATTATGACAACAGATACTACATCACTTCAATTAGAAAAGGAAGTTCCCGAAGCGGAAGATTTTCTTCCTCTTTTGGGTACAGATTTCGTTGAATTCTATGTAGGTAATGCCAAACAGGCGGCACATTATTACAGAACTGCTTGGGGCTTTCAGCCGTTGGCATATAGAGGGCTCGAAACCGGCTCGAAGGACACCGTTTCCTACGTGCTTCGGCAGGATAAGATGACACTGATACTCACTTCCCCCCTAGAAGAAGGYGGTCCGATCAACGAACACATYAACAAGCATGGGGATGGTGTGAAAGTGATCGCTCTGTGGGTAGATAATGCCACCAAGGCATGGGAAGAAACAACAGCAAGGGGAGGTAAAAGCTATATGGAACCCACTACYCGTGARGATGAAAATGGGAAAGTGRTATTCTCAGGCATTCATACCTATGGGGAGACGGTGCACGTGTTTGTTGAGCGTAGTGAATATAAAGGGGTTTTTCTACCTGGTTACCGCAAATGGGAAAGCGATTTCAAGACCGAAACTGCCGGTTTGAAGTACATCGACCACATGGTGGGTAACGTAGGTTGGAACGAGATGAACAAATGGTGCGAGTTCTACGCCAAAGTGATGGGCTTTGCACAGATCATCAGCTTTGATGACAAGGATATCAGCACCGAATTCACTGCGTTGATGAGCAAGGTGATGAGCAATGGCAACGGCCGTATCAAGTTCCCGATCAACGAGCCGGCTGAGGGAAAAAAGAAATCACAGATAGAAGAGTACATTGATTTCTACAACGGYTCTGGGGTTYAACACATTGCCATTGCCACGGATAACATMATTGAAACCATTCGAATACTGAAAAGCAGAGGCGTTGAATTTCTSTAYGTRCCYGAYAGCTACTACGAYACAGTTCTGGATCGCGTAGGCGAGATTGAKGAGGACCTCGAGCCATTGCGCGAGTTGGGTATCCTTATCGATCGGGATGATGAAGGCTATCTTTTGCAACTCTTCACCAAACCAGTGCTCGACCGACCTACCCTGTTTTTCGAGATCATTCAGCGAAAGGGCGCCAAGAGCTTTGGCAAGGGAAACTTCAAGGCGCTTTTCGAAGCCATAGAATTCGAACAGGCCAATAGAGGTACGCTTTAATTAAAACTCAATCCGATATTGCACCACTGGCAAAAAMCCGAGTTGATAGGTGTTTTCTATTTTGCCTGTAGTTGCGTTGTAACTCTGCCCGAAAACATTCTTTCGRTTGGTGACGTTTTGCAGGTAAACMGCCAATTCYTGTGASGTAACTTTTCCATTYAAYTTRTAGCCAAATCGAAAATCAAACCGAATATAATCATCAAACCTTTCTGTAAACGGTTTTGATTCGTCATAAACTGTATAACCGGCATTTTTCGATGCTTGCAAATCAATGGGAGTGTATGGCCTACCGCCAATGTAGGCAAATTTGCCATCTGCATAAATAATGTGCTGAAATTTGTTTTTGTCTGCCTTTTTATTTCGGATAACCCATTCCTTTCCACCCAAAATATTCAGCACGTAATTACCATTGAATCCAGTACTTCTTTCCACACCATCACTTCCTTTATACAAAGATTGGTAAAGCGAATTGGTTACCAGAAAGTATAGCCCATTATGTAGGAATTGTTCCACCGTAAATTCTACTCCATAATTCCTTCCCGTGCCTTTGTTTTCGAGCGTATCAGGAAAATTAATCCCAAAATCGGCACCTTCGTTTAGCATCGAATAGGCATTTTTGTTTACATCAATTGGAGCATCAAATAATTTTTGATAATACGCTTCTGCTTTCAATCGCAAATTGTCACCCAATGTGCGATCATAACCGATAACAAAATGATGGGCTTTTGTGAAATTCAAGTTTTTGTTTGGCCTCAAAAACGAATTGTCTGCTAGCTGAATTTGTTCAAAGTAAATAGGCAGCGGTTGCATTTGGCTGTGCAGGCCATAACCCAAATTGATAGATTGTTTTTCATTCAATTGGAATTTCATGCCCGCTCTCGGCTCAAGTGAAGAACTCTTGCTTAATGCAAAATATTGGTAATGCAGCCCAATATTGAAAGTCACATTGTCTGTTGCCCTGAATTGCCACTGAAAATAAGGGTGGATGAGGTCACTTTCGCCATTAAAATCTGTTGTACTCACAAACCCATCAAGATAAGAGACATACATGCTGTCGGAAATGCTGAAAAAGAAGTGGTCATACAGAATGCCTGTTTTTACAATGTGCTGGGCAGTAATTTTTGTATTGAGGTAAACGTGAGCCGAAATCTTACCGTTTTCGATATTTTTTCGTCCTTCAGGAACGGGTTCAAGGGTTTTGACAGAAATAGAATCATCATTTATCCTGTTTGCATAGCCACTTACCGATGCAATTGCCTTTACATAAGTTTTTGGATTTATGATTTGAGTATGCGAAATCCCCACAACTCCTACGCTCGATTTGAAATAAATGTTCTCACCGTAATTGCCAACAACCCCTTGTGAAGTATCCACATCGGACGATAGCAACTCAATTTGGCTCATGCCACCAATGCCAAAAATGGAAGTTGAGCCGAACTTGTGCGGGTAATTAATTTTGAAAGAAACATCCTGATACTCAGGTATAGCTGCCGTGCCAAAATCCACTCCGATTAATTTCAAGAATTCAAAATTGGAATAGCGGTAACTCGCCAAATAGGACGCCTTGTGCTTTTTGCTTAAAGGCCCTTCGGCTAACAATTCGAAACCGTTAAAACCTGCCTGCCCTACGAATTCCCTGCGCTCGTTATTGCCCGTTCGCATTTTCAGGTCAAACACGCCTGCCAAGGCATTGCCGTATTCGGCAGGAAAAGCGCCCGTAAAAAAATCAGAATTAGCCAATACATTGTTGTTTAAAATGCTGATAGGGCCTCCCGTGGTACCAAAGCTCGCAAAATGGTTGGGATTGGGAATGTCAATACCCTCCAGTCGGTAAAGCACACCCGTTGGTGCGTTGCCCCGAATGATGATGTCGTTGCGGGTGTCGTTGTTGGACTGCGCCCCTGCAAAATTGCTTGCCATGCGCGCCACATCATTCATTGAGCCGGCATAGCGCTGGCTTTCTTCCACTGAAAAAGTACGTGCACTCACCGTTGCCATCTGGTTGATGGCCTTGTCTTTTTCGTTATTGGCCACCACTTCAAATTCTTTCCCTTTAAAGATTTTTTCTTCCATTTCGAAGTTGAGCAGCAGCTCTTTCCCCGGGCTGAGGTTGAGGTTGTTGAGCACAATAGTGTTGTAGCCCATATAGCTGATGTTTAGTCCAATACGTCCGATTTTAATGCTGTCTAAACGGAATTTACCTTCGATGTCAGTAACTGTCCCAATAGGCGGATCGGTGTTTAGAAGCATCACATTTGCGCCAATGAGCGGCATTTTGCTGTGCTTGTCAATTACCGTCCCCCGAATGTTCTGGCGAATATTTTGAGAAAAGGAAACAAAAGGAATTATAAGAATGATTATGAAAATGTATATGCGCATCAGAAATACAAATATCGGGAGGGAAAGGGAAGGCGCAAAATGTATTGTACAATAGTTGATTAGTGAAAATGCTTCCAAACAATCTCTGCTCTTTTTTTGTTGATGATTTCTTCCAATTCTTTTTGTGATGCGTTTTTAACTCGCTTCACTGATTTGAATTTTCGCAACAGTTGCCGAATGGTGTTTTGCCCAATGCCCTGGATTTCTGCCAATTCTGATTTAACACTTGTTTTGACCCTTTTCTTGCGATGGTGCGCAATACCAAAACGATGCGCTTCATTCCGCAATTGCTGAATTAATTTCAGCGATTCGGATTTTTTGTCAATGTAAAGCGGTACAGGATCATTGGGAAAGTATATTTCTTCCAATTTTTTGGCAATGCCGATAACGGGAATTTTACCCTTTAATTCCAATTTTTCCAATGCTTTAACGGCTGAACTGAGCTGCCCTTTTCCTCCATCAATTACAATCAGCTGCGGAAGGCGCTGCGCTTCCTTTTTCTGCCGATAATATCTTCGAAAAACCACTTCTTCCATCGAAGCAAAATCATCGGGACCCTCAACGGTTTTGATGTTGAAATGCCGGTAGTCCTTTTTTGCAGGTTTGGCATTTTTGAACACTACGCACGCAGCAACAGGTGTTGTTCCTTGAATGTTGGAATTATCAAAGCACTCAATGTGAGCTGGAAGTTCTTTCAGCCGCAAATCTTCCTGCAGTTGCTTCAAAATACGTGTGGGCGTGTCTTTTTTTAGCGATGCCAAAGCAGCAGCACGAATTTCTTTCATAAAATGTCGTGCGTTGTGTGCCGAGAGTTCGAGCAGCTTCCTTTTCTCCCCTTTTTGTGGTACGTGAATTTTCACATTTGGAATTTTCAAATCAAGATGGAAAGAGGTATAGATTTCTTTCGAATTACTTTCAAAACGTTGGCGCAATTCTGCAATGGCCATAGCAAGTAATTCTTCGGGTGATTCTTCCAGTTTTTTCTTCAACTCGATAGTGTGTGATTGAATTACAGCACCTTTTACCACTTTCATGTAGTTGACAAACCCAGACCCTTCATCTGCTACAATCGAAAAAACATCCACATTACTGATACTTGGGTTCACCACAGTGGAACGGCTTTGGTATTTTTCAAGCACTTCCAACTTTTCCTTTAAAAACTGAGCTTTCTCAAATTCAAGATTTTCCGAATGCTTTTTCATCAATGCCTTTAGTTGACGCATCACCGAACTGGTATTGCCTTTGATGATCGCTTTGATAGCTTCTATAGATTGGTTGTAATCCGCTTCGCCTTGCAACCCTTCGCATGGACCTTTGCAATTACCGATTTGATATTCAAGACATAATCTGAATTTTTGTTTTTTGATGTTTTCTTCCGACAAATGGTAATTGCAATTGCGCAAGGGATAAAGTTTAGAAGCTAAATCAAGAAATGACTTCATCAATTTGACCGAGGCATAGGGACCGAAGTAAAGCGAGCCGTCATTAACCAGCGTTCGAGTGGAAAAAACACGAGGGAAACGCTCATTTTTGATGCAAATCCAAGGGTACGACTTATCATCGCGCCACTGTATATTGTAGCGAGGTTGATGTTTTTTTATCAGCTCGTTTTCCAAAAGTAGGGCATCAAATTCAGACTTCACCAAAATGCACTTTATGTCTGTGGTTTTCCGAACCAACATCCGGGTTTTTCCCGAAACGATTTTGCTATCGGTGAAATATGAGCGCACCCGATTTCGCAGCGATTTGGCTTTCCCAACATACAGCAATTTTTCATTTTCATCGAAAAATTGATAAACACCCGGTTTTCTGGGCATGTCCCGAAGTTTATCTGAAATATTTTTTGAATGCTGCTGCATTTTAAGCAAAGATAATAACCCTTTTTGAGTTCAGCTGGTATTCAGCAAGTTAGGATTGCATGTTTTTATCAATAAAAAAATTGACTTCTGTTGTTTTATTTATTACATTTGACTCTTGTAATTGCCTCTCGTGCTTACTGAAAAACCAATATTAGGTTTATTCCCCGCTTTTTTACTGTTTTTGCTTTTATCAAACTGTTGTTTCGCTGAAGATAATTTTAGAAACAGTCCTGTCTTAGATTCCAAGAGTCCGATAGTTCTTAATGATGTAAATCTTGATGAAGAAGAAACTGCTGAAGACAACTACGAACATATTTTGGTAGTGATGCTTGACATGTACGGCAATCGGGTGTATTCCAAAATCATCATTACCGATATTGACATGGAAACGTCAATACTAATTGCCAAAGATATMCTTCAGCGTGTTAAATCRGGCATTTACATCGTTATCTCCTCTTCTGCCAACGACCTTGTAAGCCACAGGCTCATYGTTCAATAACTTCCTTCAGCGATTTCTTGTTCTTGTAATTGAAGAAAAATGCTTACTTTGCTGCAAACTGCTATCAAAATCCTTTTGCAAGGAATCAAGCCCATACTTGCGTTTGTTTTTATAGGAATTTTTATTTTCCAGTCATCTTCCCATGCTCAACAATACAATTTTAGAACCTATTCACTCAAAGAGGGCATGCCGCAGTCACAAGTGCTGTCCATGTGCCAGGATTCGAGGGGGAACATCTGGTTCGGCACGTATGGCGGTGGAGTGGGTGTTTTTAACGGCATGGAATTCAAAACCATTACCACAAAAGACGGCCTGGCCAACAACAGCGTGTGGGCGATTATGGAAGACCGCCAGGGAAATATTTGGATAGGAACGGATGGTGGCATCAGCGTGCATGACGGACACCAATTAACCACCTATACCACTGCTGATGGGCTTAACAGCAACAAGGTGTGGTCAATTATGGAAGACCGCCAGGGAAATATTTGGATAGGAACGGATGGTGGTGGGCTGAACCTATTTGTGAGGGGAAAATTCTTCAATGCGTCAAAAAAATCGGGCAGGGAATGCGAACGCATCAATACCCTATTTGAAGACAGTGAAGGAAAAATATGGATTTCATGCTATGGCAACGGAGTAGTTGTCATTGATGGAAAAAAAAAGACACATATCACTGAAAAAGACGGCCTCACCCACAGCAGCGTAAATTGCTTTAAGCAAGACGCAAATGGTGACATTTGGGCAGGAACAGATGCCGGTATCACTATTTTTCACAATGCATCGGTGGATTCCATCACTGAAGTTCCTGAATTCGCAGGTAAATCTGTAACTGCCTTTTACGAAGACGAAAACGGCTATCCATGGCTCGGAACTTACACGAACGGCATTTTCAAATACAATGGAAGGGATTGGAAAAACATCACAGTGAAAAACGGCCTCAGCAGCGACCACATCTACTGCATCATACAAGATATCAATGACAACCTGTGGTTCGGCACAGATGGGGGAGGCGCATGTAAATATGGTGGAGAAACCTTCGTCTCCTATACCACTGTTGACGGGTTGAGTTACAATGTAGTGATGGCTGTACATGAAGATATTTACGGTAACATTTGGTTTGGAACCGATGGAAAAGGGCTTAATAAATTTGATGGTAAAGAATTTACTGTTTATTCAACCGAAACCGGCTTTAACAGTGATGTGGTTACCGCTTTRGAAGAGGATTACCTCGGYAACATGTGGATTGGMACTGATGACGCTGGCATTTTTAAATACGATGGAAAAACATTTACACACTACACCGAAAAGCATGGCCTTACCTCTTCTACCATCTTCGATATTTTTGAAGACAAAGACGGCACCTTGTGGATTGCCACCGAAGAAGGCGTAACTGTTTATGATGGAAATTCATTCGGCCCGCTTAACAATGATTCACTGCTTACCGATGAGCGAATAACCGCCATTGCTGCCGACAAAAATTGGAACATCTGGCTTGGAACAGAGAATGGAGTTGCAATGTATGATGGAAATAAAACTACTCTTTATACACGAAATGACGGCCTCCCTTCAAATACTGTCACCAGCATTGCAAGTGACCTCGAAGGGAATATTTGGTTCGGCACAGACAAAGGCCTCTCGTTTTACAACGGCAAGCATTTCATCAATTACACTGAAAATGAAGGCCTTACTTCAGCAAACATCTATTTGTTGACTTTTGGCAGCGATGGTCATCTGTTTTCAGGAACAGAAAAAGGCATTGACAAAATTTCCTTCACTTGGGATTACAAAATTGAAAACCTGCAAAACTACAGTGTTGCAGAGGGGTTCAAAGGCATAGAATGCAATGCCAATGCGGCTTACAAAGACAAAGAAAACAACCTGTGGTTTGGTACGGTAAAAGGAGTAACCAAATACAACCCGCAGTTTGAAGAATACTCCACTGAAGTTCCCAAGGTAAAAATTACCGCTTTGCGGATGTTTCTTGAAGAGTTCGATTGGTCGTTCATCAGCGATTCTATTACTCGTTGGAGCCATCTCCCTAAAAACCTTGTACTGCGCTACGACCACAACCACCTCACTTTCGAGTTCATCGGAATTCAATATGACAAGCCCGAAAAAGTGCGCTATCAATTCAAACTCGATGGCTTTGAAACCCTCGGCACAACGGAAAGCGATAAAAATAACTGGTCTCCGACTACATACAAGCGCGAAATCACGTATTCCAACCTACCTCCTGGCGAATACACCTTCAAAGTAAAAGCCGCCAATGACAGGGATGAGTGGTCGCAGCCCATTGAATTTTCATTTCGCATTACTCCGCCTTTTTGGCAAACGTGGTGGTTTTACCTTCTGTGTGGTGCTGGACTGATAACGTTGATCTATTTTGTTATTCTGCTAAGAACAAAGCGGCTTGCCCGGGCCAAGCGCATCCTCGAAGATCAAGTGGCTGAACGCACACATGAAATTATGCGGCAAAAAGAAGAATTGGAAAAACTCTCCATCGTAGCCAGCGAAATTGATAACGGGGTTGTCATTTCCGATAAGAATAATCTAACGCTGTGGCTTAATGAAGGATATACAAGAATAACGGGGTATACACTGGAGGAACTCAAAGGCAAAAAACCAGGCGATATAGTGGTGTGCGACAAAACTCAGTTCGAAACACTTCATCGAATACGGGACAAAGCAGGCAAAAAAGAATCGTACTCCGAAGAAGTTTTAATACGAACCAAATCGGACGAAGATGTTTGGATTGAAATATCAAACACGCCTGTATTAAACGAAAAAGACGAGCTTCTCCAACAAATCGAAATCATCAAGGACATTACTGAGCGGAAAAATGCCGAAGAAGAAATTGCCCGAAAAAACAAAGACATCACCGAAAACATTCTCTATGCACGAAAAATACAGGAAGCTGTCATGCCTTCCGTACACCGGCTCTATAAGGAGAAGCCTGATTCGTTCATCCTCCAAATGCCCAGAGACATCGTGAGTGGTGATTTCTGCTGGTTTTCCACTACGTCCACCGGCCTCTTTGTCATGGCTGTGGCTGATTGTACAGGACATGGCGTAGCTGGCGCGCTCATGTCCATGGTGGCAAACGAATTCTTACACCAGATAATAGGCGAAAAACACGTCATAGGCCCGCACGAGGTGCTCAACGAATTGGACATTAAAATTAAAGATGCACTACACAAAAAAGGGCGCGAAGAATCAAAAGAAGGCATGGACATTGCTATTTGCGGCATTGATTTCCAAACCAATGTACTGCAATATTGTGGTGCTTATCGCCCGGTTATCATCATTAGAAAAGAAAAAATCATTGAGTTACATCCCGATAAATTTTCGGTGGGTATTGCCTATAGAACAAAAAAAGAATACAACCAGCAAACCATGAAGCTTCAACCAGACGATGTGCTTTATCTTTTCACAGATGGCTATACCGACCAATTTGGAGGAGAAAAAGGAAAAAAATTCCTGCTTAAAAGGTTTAAAGAATTGCTACTTGAAATCCATAAACTGCCCATGATAAAGCAAAAAGAAATACTCTTTGACAAGTTAGAACAATGGAAAGGCGAAAAGTACAATCAGGTGGATGATATTTTAGTTGTAGGTATGCGCGTTTGATAAATAATGTAAGTAGTCATTGGCACATCGCATCGGCACATCAGCCAATTAGTTAAGCACTAACCATCTGTTCGTCAACTTTCCCCTGCTTTTCATCCATTATTCCCTTTCTTTCATCAAAGGCCGCCAACTACCCCATTAACAAGCCCGTAAAAGAAGCAGAAGAAGACCAGCGGACAGAAAAAGGAGGGATGATGAAAACGGTGAAGAAAATACTGGTTTTAATTTTACAAACAGCCATGTTGAGTTTAAACATACAAGCACAACGAAACAACACAAAAGGTAACGTAGTTTTGAAAGGAAAAGTTTACGTGCTGGCCAGCAAACGGTTACACGACTTTGAACTGCCATACAATACCACCATTACCATTGACAACATCACCGATAAGCAAACCTGTGATTTTCAGGCAAAAAGTGATGGCAGTTTCAAAGTGAAACTACACGAAGGCAAGGTTTACATGCTATATGTGGAAAAAGACGGCTACGTAACCAAGGGCATTTTAATTGATACGAGCGGGGCGAACAACGAATACAAATACAAGATTTTCACTGACATTATTTTAAAGAAAGAAGGCCTTGCCGACTACGCGCCAAATTATGCGGTTGCATGCCTGATTCACGACAACCAACACGAGAATTTTCAGCAAGTGCAGTGCCACAATGCTATTAGCCCGTAACTCGAAATGGAAAAACGCCTGAGCCGCTGGCTGTTTTCTTGAAGCAATGAAGAGCATGAGAGTTATGGGCTAATTTTTTACTCTATTGCCATCTGTTTTTTTCTTTCCCGCCACCAAATCCATCCCAAAAGCAAGACGACAATGAATGCACTGTTGAGCGCAAAATAGAACTTATCCTCTCCCATACCAATGTTTTCCACATCTTCGCTAATCATGCCTTTTTTCACATAAAATGCGAGTAAAACAGCTGCTCCATTATTCACAAAATGCGCAAAAATTGGCACCCACAATGAGCCGCTCCACACAAACAAGTAGCCTAGAATAGCCCCCAGCACCATGCGAGGTAAAAAACCGTAAAACTGCCCGTGCAAAGCGCTGAATAAAATGGCAGCGAGCCAAATGCCAATGTGAATGTTTTTGGTAGATGCAATCAAAACCCGTTGCAACAATCCTCTGAAAAACAATTCTTCCGCAATAGCGGGAATCATGGCCATTACTACCAAATTTACTGCCAAATCACCGATGGAATTCACCATCAAAAATTGCTTGGTTATTTTCTCAGCATTACTTTCAGCAGTTTTCATCCAATTTTCAACACCTGACAACCATTCTGGCAAATTGAGTTGATTGTTCCATTCCAGCATGGTATTAATAACAGGCAACGAGAAAAACACCAGCAATCCAGCAAGCAACAAAGTGAAAATTTTAGGCGGGATGTGCATGTTGAAATATTTCCATTTTTCCTGTGAGAACGTCACCCCGAAAAAAACCGCGATACCACCAAATATCGCCAAGGTTAGAACCCCTTGCAACAACTTCATCAAATTAGAAACTTGAGAAGTAATTTCGGTCTCAGATAATTCATCTCCAGCAAAAGTTACAGTAGCCAAAAAAATGATAAGGTAATATCCCAAAACCACCAATAAAAAGAAATTGCTTCTACTTCTGCTTTCCTGTATTTCCATTACAAAATTGAAATGTGATATTTTTGCAAAAATGAGAACAATTAACGATTAACCGTTAACGATTAGCAAAATTGGTCAAGATTGGAAACATAGAACTGGGTGAATTCCCGCTGCTGCTTGCCCCAATGGAGGACGTGAGCGACCCTCCCTTCCGCTACCTGTGTAAAAAATACGGGGCTGACTTGATGTTCACTGAATTTATCTCATCCGAAGGATTGATCCGCGATGCGGATAAAAGTGTGCAGAAATTAGATATTTTCGATTACGAACGCCCCATCGGCATCCAAATTTTTGGTGGCAACATCGATTCGATGAAACGTGCTGCTGAAATATGCGAAAGCGCCAACCCCGACATCATTGACATCAATTACGGCTGCCCAGTGAAAAAAGTAGTGTGCAAAGAAGCGGGCGCTGCCATTTTGAAAGACATTCCCAAAATGGTGAAGATGACAGAAGAAATTGTGAAATCCACGCATCTTCCTGTTACCGTAAAAACCCGCTTGGGTTGGGACGACAACTCGAAATACGTTGTTGAAGTGGCTGAAAGGTTGCAAGATGTGGGCATCAAAGCCATTTCCATTCACGGGCGCACCCGCAAGCAGATGTACAAAGGCGAAGCCGACTGGACGTTGATTGGCGAAGTAAAAAACAACCCACGCGTGCACATTCCCGTGTTTGGCAACGGGGACGTGGATTCTGCACAAAAAGTAAAATTCCTGCGTGAAAAATTCGGGGTGGACGGGGTGATGATTGGCCGCGCAGCTATCGGCAATCCATGGATTTTTCAACAAATAAAAGAACAACTAGCTCACCCCTATCTTCTCCTAAAACAAGGAGATGAAAAAGGATGGGCTTCGCCTTCCATTGCAGAGCGCATTGAAGCTGCTAAAATCCACCTGCAAAAATCAGTGGAGTGGAAAGGCGAGAAACTCGGCATTTTGGAAATGCGCAGGCACTATACCAACTACTTCAAAGGGCTGCCCCACATCAAAGAATACCGAATGAAATTAGTTACCGCCAATACCTTTGAGGAAGTGAGTGCTGCATTGGATGAGGTGCAGTGGGCTTTTGGGGAGGTGGAGGTTGTTTAAAACATGTGGCTTTGGGTGTTGGCCTTGAGCCAATATGTTTTATGTGCTGTTGGGCAACGTATGTTTTTAGTTTTCTCTTCTTTTTTTCCAATCATATTTGTCTTTGTTAGCAGTGTTTCTCTTCGATAAATCAGATAGCATTGAATCTATTTTTATTTTATCAACCCATTGACCATTCACAAAAACTCCAGAAATTTTGCGTATATTTTTTATATCATTTAGTGGATTAGCATCCAATAAGATTAAGTCTGCAAATTTTCCAACTTCCACCGTTCCTATTTTGTCATCAATTTCAAGCCAAGTTGCTGGTAATCGTGTAGCTGAAAGCAACGCTTCATTAGGGGTAAGTCCAGCTTCTACCAAAAGCTCGATTTCATCGTGAAGCGAATAGCCCCAAACAACTCCTGAAGTTCCGGCATCTGTACCTGCAACAATGGGCACTCCCACTTTATAAAAGGCTTTTACTAATTTTTTATGGAAATCAACCAGTTGTTCGAAATAAGCAATTCTTTCAGGGTTTGAGCCTTTGTTGTAATCATTTGAAGTTAGCCACTTACTTTGCATAAGTGGATGTACATATTCAAGGCTTTGCAAGTTACGAACTCCATTAAGAGAACGAGATTGATTGACAATCCATTCCATCGTGGTTAAAGTCGGTGTCAACCAAGTCCCATTTTCTTTTGTCATTTGAGCAAATTCGTGGGCGACTTCATCAGTAAATTTATCTGTTTGTTTAGAATATTCCTCTGCATGAGCCACCATACCGAAATGAGATATAAAAGCTTCTTCGGTTCTTCCTTTAAATACATCAGGGATATGCCCAATTACCTTCATTCCTTGTTTTTTAGCCTCGTCAATAATGGCGTAGTATGTCTCAATATTTAAATGAGAATATACTTTGATAAATTCGTAGCCTTCTGCTTTCGAAAGACGAACAAACTGACGTCCATCAGATGGCGTGTTGGCAACTTTACCAGACCTATTTCCTCCATCAATTAAAGCGGCTAATGCAATTCGTGGTCCAATGACATTTCCTTTTATGATTTCATTCCTTTGTCCAAAATGTTCTACTCGAGCGCTTAATTCAAATACAGTTGTAACTCCATTTACCACATATAGTAACATAAAGTCTTGTGTGTTGGTAAATGAGGCAGCTCCTTTTGTAGGATAATTTGAACTAAAATTAATATCTGCCAGATTGTGAACATGCATATCGATAAGCCCAGGCATGAGCCATTTTCCAGTTCCATCTATTATTTTAGTGTTGTCAGGTAGGGATTCATTGATAGATACAATTTTATCGCCTTTGATAATTACAGTTGCATTTTTAATGATTTTATTTTCTGAAGTCATTGGAATGACATTCACATTTCTAATAGCAAGGAAGGTTTGTTTTTGAACTTCTTGTTCAGGTGAATTGTTGATAGATGATTTCGGTGTGTTAGAGCACCCATTTAAGAGACCAGTAAGAAAAGATAAAAGAATAATAGAATTGAAATATTTGAAATGCATTTTTATTAAAATTCTGTTTTTTAGATTATTATATCAAATTATGTCCAACGGGAGTCTGTGTATGAAACGTAGGGCTTTCGGAGTTGCTTTCTTGTCAATCATAATAGCTTAATAAAATCACCCAACTCTCTGGAACTCATAGCTGCCCTATGTTTTTTATATATTGTGCCCGTTGCACAACTTTGCTAACAAATAGGATTCAAATTTAGTTAATGATTTTGTAGATAGTGATACTTTTATATCATGCAAGGCAATAAAGA
>NVWW01000088.1 GCA_002746335.1 Flavobacteriales bacterium
CGGGCAGTATATTCCGTTAACCTTTGCAAAAAATGCAGCCACCGCTTCTGATGTGTCCATTGCCACATGGACCACAAACGATGATAACCAAACCAATATTCCTTCGGGAACATCATTAAGTGCGGGCAATGGCACTACGTATTTTGTCAACCGCTGGTGGGATGTATCGCCTACTGTTGCTTTAAGCGCTGATATTACATTTAGTTGGATGACAACGGAAACATCTACAGTTAACTATACCGGTACTCCTGTGAGCTACCACTGGAATGGCTCAGGTTGGGATGAAATAGTTGGAACTGCCGGAACAAGAACAATGACTGCCACCTGGACCTCATACAGCTAGGGCGGAGCTGGTGGAGGCGGAGCTACCCCAATAGAACTTCTCGTCTTTGACGCAAATTACATTGACGGTAAAGTGCGGCTGGATTGGACCACTGCCACTGAAATCAACAACGATTTCTTTACCATAGAGCGTTGCCACAACTTCTGCGACCCCAACAAGCCTGAGAGTTGGGAAATTGTAACTACAGTGGATGGCTCAGGGAACACCAGCAACGAGCAGAGTTATAGCGCTTATGATTACGAGCCGTACAGTGGCATCTCCTATTATCGCCTTAAGCAAACCGATTTTGACGGCAAATATGAATATTTCAACCCTGTAGCTGTTGAAATCAATAAAGAGGGTGGAGAAACTATATTTGAAGTATATCCTAACCCCACTTCACAGGACAATATCAACCTCGGACTTATTGGCCACAAGAAAAACGATGAAGTGCTGTTAGTGCTGAAAAACACGCTTGGGCAGGTGATTTACTCCAAAGTGATTATCACCAATGAGTTTGGCAATGCGGTAACGGCCATCAACCCCAATCATAAACTTGCTCAGGGTGTTTACTTGGTTATCGGGTCATCTGAGAATGCGATTTACAGTAAGAAGTTGATAATTAAATAAAAGAGAGCCATTTCTAACTTCCCAAAGAGGGGGGAGTAAATTTCTAAAGTTTTAGGAGAGCTTCATCTACACAGCCAGCCGTGCTTCCAGTGGCTTGCGGTAGGGTACAAAATCAAAGGGGACGGCCACCATAAACCCAAAGTCCTGTCCGGCTTCGAGCATGTCGTCATCATATTCTTCGTAATACCATGAAACTCTCACGCTGTAGCCTTTGTGCTGCATTTCGAAGAGTTTGTAAAGTATAAAAAGCAATCGTTTGGAAGAGGCAATGTTGAAGTAGTCGAGCTTAAAGATGAAATTGGTAATGGCATTGGGATTTTCGGCATATTCATCGAGCCAGCTGAGTACAGGCCTGAAAAACAACTCCGATTCATCCATCACCGACTTGCCGCTAATCTCGAAATAGCCTGCCTCACTGTCGAAAACAACGGTGGGGTAGGTTCGGTTGCCATCTAAAAACAGTGATTCCATGGTGCAGTTTTTTAATTCTAAATGTAAAATTCGTGAAAAAAACAGTCGGCATGCATAACTTTTCTACCAAGTGAACAGATTAAGAGATTAATGTTGAGATAGATAAGATGGAACTTGGCTGGCCTGCCTTATTATTTCGCAGCTATATTATTTTGTATCTTTGTTTGAGTTTGCTGAAGATGAAAAAGATTATCCTTTTCGAATTAAACGAAGTGCCGCAAAAAATTGTCGAATATTACTGTAAATGCAGGCCAAATTCCACACTGGCGCGTATTCGAAACAGCACTAAGAAATTTGAAACATACACTGAAAATAAAGGGCATCTTTCGCCTTGGAACACATGGCCTACGCTGCATAGGGGCGTTACCAACCAGCAGCATTACATAGCCGATTTTAATCAGGACTTAACAGAAGTTGATAAAGAATACCCGCCTATTTGGAAAATACTCACTGAAGCAGGCGTAAAAGTAGGTATGTTTGGTTCGCTTCATTCTTATCCTATGCCCAAGTCGCTTGAGAATTATGAGTTTTATGTGCCCGATGTGTTTGCCAGTGGCAAAGAGTGTTTCCCGAAAAACGTGGAGATTTTTCAGGATTTCAACTTGAAGTTATCACGAGAATCAGCGCGGAATGTGGAGAGGAAAATACCTTTCGGAGATGCGATTAAATTACTGATAAACGTGCCTGAATTGGGATTTAAACTCGATACTATTGCTGATACCGGTGCGCAGCTCATTAAGGAAAGAATAAAACCCTGGCAAAAGGTGAGGCGCAGGACTTATCAAACCATACTATCGTTTGACGTGTTTTACAAGTTACTGGAAAAAACCAAGCCTGGGTTTGTTACTTTTTTCACCAACCATGTGGCATCGAGCATGCACCGCTATTGGGGAGCCTGCTTCCCTAATGAATACGAAACTGTCCAATTTGAGGATGAATGGCTGGACACTTTCGAAAATGAAATCTTATTTACGATGGACAAAGCCGATAAAATGATTGGCAGGCTTTGTAAGTTTACAGATAAAAATCCGGATTATTTGTTATTGGTTACTTCCAGCATGGGACAAAATGCTTTTGAATCCCAACCTACGGAAACGCAGCTTTATATTACTAATAAAGATGCTTTTATGAAAATGCTCGGCTTAGGTAAAGGCAGCTATGAGTTTATGCCGGCTATGTACCCCCAATTCAATGTTCAAGTTGAAGAAAGTGGCATTTCAAAATTCAGGGATCACCTCAACACTTTTACAATTAACGGAAATAAAGCAGAATACAGGGAACATGCAAACGGATTTTTCTCTGTTGATTTAGGGCATCCAAACTTAACATCAGCGGAAATAAGTGTCAATGGTCAAGAAATTTCGATTGACCAAAGCGGCCTTGAGAACGTTGAAATACAAGACAAATCGGGCACGACTGCTTATCATATTCCAGAAGGCATCTGCTTTGCATACCATCCGAGTTTTAACGAGAATGGGACTCAAACCACTATTTCATCTGCAGAGATATGCCCGATGCTTCTCAACAACTTCAATGTCAAAGTGCCTGATTACATGCCTAAAACCAACTACAACCTCGCAGAAGCGTGATTGTGCCCGGGTGATAACAAATAATGGTTAGCAATTAACGGACCTTACAAACTCATCATTTCTCTGAGCTTGGCGGCTTGCCTGCGGGAAATCTCTATTTCGTGGCCGCCTTTGAGGTAGGCCATCAGCCCTCCGTTAAACCAATTTTCTACTCGTTCAATCCACTTCATGTTGATGATGTATTTGCGGTTGGCGCGGAAAAAAATGCGGTTATCAAGGCGGGTTTCCAAATTATTAAGCGATTTGAGAATCATGGGCTTGTTCTCATCGAAATACACGCGCACATAGTTGCCTTCCGACTGGAAAACCCGCACTTTCGACAATTCCACAAACCAGCATCTGTCCCCGTCTTTCACAAAAACCTGGTCTTTTTCAGTGAGTGTTCCATTGCTTTTTGATTGTCGCTCGCTTTTCTTCTTTTCAATGACTTTTCTCACCGCATCTCCAAGTCGTTCTTCCTGAATGGGTTTAAGCACATAATCCAGCGCACTGACTTCAAATGCTTTGATGGCATATTCATCATAGGCAGTAATGAAAATCACATCGGGCACTTTTTCCAATGCTTCTAATAGTTGAAAACCGTTTTTCCCTGGCATCTGGATGTCAAGAAAGAGCAAATCTGGTTTTAGTTCGTTGATTTTTTCCAGCGCTTCATCGGCATTGCCGCATTCATCAACTATTTCTATTTCTTTGAAAGGGCTGAGCGATTCTTTGAGTTCTTCCCGAGCCAGCCGTTCGTCATCAACGATGATGGTTTTTATCATAACTTGTTTGTTTTTGGAATCACAATTTCCGTAGTCACTTTGTTTTCTGCTCCGTTAATGGAAAACGAACTTTCATCCCCATAAAGCAGCTTTAGCCGCTCTTTAGTATTTTTGATGCCGTAGCCCATTTTCGTGCTGGCCGTTCCGTTTAATTGTCCGTTGTTGGTGATTTTTACGATTAATTTTTCGTCAATTACATCGGTTTTTAACGCCAGTTTTCCGCCTTTCGGTAATTTGGAAATGCCGTGCTTAATCCCATTTTCCACCAGCGTTTGAATCATCAATGGCGGCACGGAAAACCGGTGTGATTCAGGATGTATTTCCAGGTCCACCTGAAGACGCTCTTCGTAGCGTACGCTTTCCAATTCAAGATAATCTTTCACCAAATTTAACTCTTCTGCAAATGGGATTTCTTTCTTTTTCCCCATCTGAAGCGAATTTCGCAAAATGTTTGAAAGTTGCGTTACCGATTTTTTTGCTTTTTCGGGATTTTCCTTTATCAACGCCTTAATCGAATTCATCGAATTGAACAAAAAATGCGGGTTCAATTGCGATTTTAGTTTGTTGAGTTCCATTTCGTTTTTTGCCGCTTCCCATTGCAGGTTTTTGATTTCTTCCTTGCGATAATTTTCAAAAAAATGAAATACAAAATAAATCAGGGACCAAATTACATAAAGCGTTGTCCATCCGAGGTATTCAACGGCAATGCCTGCAAATTTTGAGGTAAAAACGCTTTTGTCAATCAGTAGCCAAATCACTGCCATGTACAGTAACTGGAAGATGATACCGAATGCCAATGATGCAAGTACAGCGCGGGGAATAAGCCGCATAATACCAAACCGCAGCCAGTCGAATTTGATGATGATTTTGCGGTAAAAATGTGATGTTCCTATGCCGATGACAAACACAGCAATCAGCGTGATGAGCAAGTTGACGGAAAACGGCTTTCCGGTGAGTTGGTTCAGCAGGTAGCCGAGAAATACATAGAGCGACCAACCGCTAAGTTGTGAAATCCAGTATAATTTCTTTCGTTTATCCATGTTTGCTACTAATTTCACAAATTTACGCCAATTATTCATGCTAATTCGTGAAATTTGTAGCTAATGAACTACTTAGCACACTTCTATCTTTCAGGAAATAATGTGGAAATTATCATTGGCAATTATATTGGTGATGCGGTTAAGGGTGGGAATTTCAGTAATTATAGCAATGGGGTTCGACAAGGTATTGTTTTGCATCGAAAGATTGATGCGTTTACCGATTCACATGAAATTGTAAAAGAAAGTAAAGCACACCTTAGGAAAAAATACCGTCACTATGCAGGGGTGATTGTCGATGTATTTTACGATCACTTTCTGGCAAAAAACTGGGATGGTTATTCGGATGAGCTATTGGATGATTTTTCTAAAAAGATGTACTTGTTATTGGAAAAACGCAAGGCAACATTTCCCTACAAATCGCAGCTTTTTTTGCAATACATGGTGGCCAATAACATTTTGGTGAACTATGCTAAATTACAAGGCATTCAGCAGGTTTTCAACGGGTTGGCGCACCGCACAAAATTTGACTCAAAAATGGAAAATGCGGTACACGATTTGAAAAAGGATTACGAAATTTACGAAAAGGAATTTCAAGCGTTTTTTCCCGAGTTGAAAAATTATGCAAGCGATTTACTCGCCTGATTCTTCCGGCTTTTCTTTCTTTTTCGGCAGGGTGTAGCCCAGCGTGAGTTCGTGGCTTCCAGAGGAGTATTTCCGCAAAATGGAAGTAGTAATATCATAGGAATAGCCTATTCTAATTCCCTTGAATTTGGCTCCGTACATAAAAATTATATCTCCGCTTCCAAGGTGATATCCGCCACCTAACACAGCTACAATCAATTAAGAACATTATCGAGGCAATCTTCTGAGATTGTTTTACACAGAAATCCCAGTGTTTGCAATAGCTATATTGTTAAGAAAAAGTTCGTCACGCATACTATTTTCAATTATTTTTCGTACTTTTATGGTCCGAATTCAAATTATATAATCTCCTTAGATAAAAATGAATCCAATCTACATGCTTCTTGCCATTCCCGCTTTTGTCGTATTTATCGGGATTGAATTGTGGTGGGCCAAGCGAAAGAGCAAAAAACTTTACCGCTTTAATGATGCCATCACCAACCTGAACATAGGGGTGGGCAATCAAGTGATCGGGCTTTTTTCCAAAGCAATGTTGATCTGGGTGTACGTTTGGATTTACAACAATTTTGCATTTTTTGAGCAGCCGGCAACTTGGTGGTCATTCATCATTTGCATGTTTGCCTTTGATTTCTGCTTTTACTGGGCGCACCGCTGGAGCCACGGTATCAACTTTTTTTGGGGTGCTCACATCGTGCACCATCAAAGCGAAGAATACAACCTTTCGGTAGCGCTGCGACAGTCGTGGTTTCACCATGTATTGATGTTTTTTGTGTTTCTTCCGCTACCATTGTTAGGGTTTGATCCACTGCTGTTTTTTGGAGTAGCAGCCGCCAACACGCTTTACCAWTTCTGGATTCACACCAAAGCGATTAAAAAACTTCCTGATTGGATTGAAYTTTTCTGGAAYACGCCTTCACATCATCGAGTGCATCATGGTATTGACCCCAAATACATTGACAAAAATCACGCTGGCATGTTTATCATTTGGGATAAAATGTTCGGCACTTTCGTTAAAGARGAGGAAGAGCCTACTTACGGCATCACTACGCAATTGAAAAGCTGGAATCCTATTTGGGCAAATTTGCATTATTATGTAGAAATCACTAGCCACGCAATGAAAATGAGCAGGTGGCAAGACCGTATTAAAATGATTTTTGCACCTCCAGGCTGGTTGCCCGAAGAGTTGGGCGGCTTTCAGGCACCACAGGAAGTACACAAACCCACTCACAAAGTTTACGACATCAAAACTTCCAAACTGTTCAACTACTATGTGCTGACGCAATTCGTTTTAATTATCGCAGGGTTGATGCTCTACATGTACCGTTTTGAAGAACTTTCGCTGTTTTACAAGTTACTCTTTTTGGGTATTATGCTCATTTCCACCTTGATTTGCGGTGCGATTTTCGAAGGTAGAAAGTGGGTAATTATCGCTGAATACGGAAAGCTCACGCTCACGCTTTTCGCCATCAACGTGCTCTATTATTTCCAGTACATTGACTGGTTTTTAGTCATGCTTATCAGTTCGTCAGTCGGCTTTATTTTGCTCAATGTGTGGTTCACACTTTCGTGGATGCTCAAGCGCAAAGCGCAGGAACTGAGCGTGGGTTAAACCTTCCTTTTTTGATTTCCTAATTTTGCTATAACTGCTTTTTTGAAGAAGGGGATTTTTATATCACTTGCAGCAAGTGTTTTTGCGTTGGCTGTTTTTTCAACTTTCCAAAAAACACAATGGGAAAGGAATTTAGAGCTGCTACACGTACATTTTTCTCATGCAAGACATGTGCTACACCTCACTTCGCCAATTTTTGAAATTGATACGATTTACAAATCAATGGCAGGGCCAAACGACACCTATTTTTTTAATATTTTGGAAGCTAACGAACCCGAATTGCTTTGGATAACTGGCTTTTCGGTAGAAATCATAGGAGAGAATGCAGGAGAAGATTTTCTCTGCCACAATAATTTAGATTACAGTGCTGATGAGTATTTCAAAAAGTGGAATTTACCTGACAGGACAGGCATGCACATTTCACGTTTGGCGACTTTAACACAAGGGCTATCGTCAATAGAATTTCCCGGTGGTTTCGGTATTCCCCTGATGTCTGATGAAGACCTGTCCACAGCAGCGCAGGTAATGAACCACAATCTGCCAAATGTTTCATTAAAAGTAAAACATGCCATTCGCCTGGAATATGTGCCTGAAAAAGAGCTGAAAAAACAGTTGAAACCGCTTTTTCAGCAGAGCATTGCCATTATGCCGTTAGTAGATAAAGACTCAGAAGAAACATCTGAAATCAAAAATACTTGCTCACCGGCATTGGCTTCCATTAAACACTTGCAAATAGAAGACGGCAATATTTACACCGGTCACTGGATTGTGAAGCCGGGTCGGGAAATACGCAAACAAAACATTACTAACATGTTGAATTTGCCGTTTTCAACTACTGTGCATTACATTGCGGTGCATGCGCATCCTTTTGTCGAATCGCTGGAATTGCGAGACATCACTGCCGACACCATTGTTTTCAAATCTTTTGCTGAGAATTTTGAAAAGAAAACAGGTCTGAAAAAGCTCGGTTATTTTTCGAGTGAAGAAGGAATTATGCTCTACCGTAATCATGAATACGAGTTGATTTGTACTTCCAGCAACACTTCTGGAAAAGAGCAGGACATGATGGCTGTGATGCTACTTTACTTGTACGACAAGCAATTGGAAGGGCGAGTTCGCTCTATTTTGCGACAGTGAAAATCTTGTTCATTGCTCTGTCTTTGATACGGAAGCTCAAAATGTAAACCCCTGAAGCAAATTTGGAAACATCAACCGAGAATTTACTTTTGGCATCTTTTTGTTCATTCACTATTAATCTTCCAGCAGAGTCAAAAATAAAAAGCTGATTATTACTGCTCAGTTCCACAGATTGGTCAACTTCAATGGTCAATACTTCTTTTGCTGGATTTGGATAAATCTTAAGGAAACGGCTGTCAATAAAATCATCGTATGGCTCGCCAGTTGCTATGAACCCTTCAGGCATGGTCCAGCAATGTACTTCCTGCCCATTTAAATCAACCTGGCACATACGAATGGAATCGTCACCAAAAACCTGTATTCTGCCAAAGCCTGGGTTAAAATTGTTGTTTCCTACTCCAGCAGCGCCTTTGTTCCACATCGAATCAAGCACGGCAGGTTGGCCAAGCATCTGCTGTCCGATGGAGTCCACCAGATAATATAATTGGATGGAGCTCGAACTTACATTCAAATCAGAAGAATTGAATTCGGGTAAACCTGAATTGGTGCCGTCATCCATAGCCGAAGTGTGTGTGTCACCGGTGAGTATCACGACATTTTTCACATTGTTTGTTTTTACAAAATCAACAAGCCCATTTTGGTCCTCTGGAAAACCTACCCAGCCGTCAGCAAATCCGCTTGCCAAGTCTATTCCGGTGCCTGACACCCCCCCAATCGTCAATGGATATTTTTGCAAACCAAAGCCAAGAAGCAGAATGTTTTTCAACGCTTTGTTAAAAGTCGTTCCTGAAACGATGAATTTCCAAGTTGCAGTTGAATTGAGCAGTTGGGTTTGCAACCAATCCATTTGCGGTTGCCCTAAAATGCTGTGTCCYGTTGGTGGGTCAAATTCCCAAGGTGARTTGRTATCGCTRCTATCGTAAACAAAACTTTCGTAATTGGGCGARCGKGCGCTRCGGTTGTCTAAAAAGAAAAACTCRGYATTCCCGTATCTAAAACTGTGGAACAGTCCTTCAGTCGTGTCTATCATCGGGTAGCCTGGGAAATAATCGAGATAACCCTCAATAGCGCTTTTGCGGGCATCGGGGTGCAGYGGAAAGTCAATCAATGCGGTTTGGATAACACCAGCTGTATCATAATAAGTTGAATCAATCGCGCGCGTGTCACGCGAAGCATTGTTGTCCACATAATCGTGGTCGTCATAAACATAATCAATGGGCGTGTTGCGCAACAAATCACCTATTCCCATATAGCCGTATTTGTCGTGGTAAGAACCGATGAGCGTGCAATCTACATGTGGAAAATCCAGTCCGTATTCGCCATCGGGATAACCGAAGTCTCCTAATTGCAGGAATAAATCGGGGTTTTGGTTTTCCATGGTGGTAAAAAGAGTAGTCATATTTCCTCCAGTGCCATGGCAAGAGCCAAAAGTAAAAGTGAAATCAGCAATTTGCCCCTCAGTGGGGAATGTTTTGAAATTACCATTTGTGGCTTGTGCTTGATTTACTAAAACACGATAATAATAATTCGTGCTTGCCGAAAGTCCTGAAACGGCAATAATCACCGAGTTGTCCTTGTCAATTCTTGTTGAATCCGAAAAGCTTGTGGGATTTGAAAAAGTCGAATCGGAATCAAGTTCAATGGTGATTTGCGCCATTTGGTCGGTACGAATGTAAATTCGGGCAGATGAATCGGTTGCTGCGCCAATTACAGGTCCGTGGGTAACGGTTTGAGCAAAAAAATTGAGAATTAAGAATTGAGAATTAAGAATTAAAAACAACAGCTTTTTCATGGAGATAACTTTAGCATTTTTCTGAAATAAATGGCTTTATCAACCCGGATGCGCATGAAATAAATTCCGTCCTGCAAGCCGTCAAGTTTAACAACAAAACTACTACTTTTCACATTTAACCTACTTACTTCTTTTCCATACATATTCAGTAAAACGAGTTCATATCCAGGCTTTTCCCCTGAAAAAAATATTTTGAATTGGTCATTGAATGGATTTGGGTAAATAATAAAATTTTCGTTTTTCAACTGGGAAGCAATAAAAACCACCGAGGTATCACTGGTGTCAGGCATGCAGGAATACCAGGGCGAATTTCCTTGCTGAACAGTATCACAAGAAATCAGACATATGTTGTTGGCGAGATTACTACAAGCAAAGCAGTCGGTGTATAAATCACAAATTTTGTAGCACGAATCAAGCTCCTGACCAAAAATAAAATCAGCGCGAAATTTCTTCAGCATTTTATCTTTTACCGGCCCTATGCTGCCGCCCTGAGATTGAAGAAAGCCGTCATTACCCCATGGGTCTTCTCCCGCATAGCCYGCRTAAAAAGCACCAAGATCGGYWACAAAAGGATAATTYTCTTCGCCAATGTTAATCACCACAATGTTTTTTGCAAKCTGCTGGCCATTGCAGTCTGGGTCACAAATAAAGGTGCTGTTGCAYTTGGCAATKGTGATGTAGTTTCCATGCTTATCTGGCGAGGGGAAAATGGTGTCTTTTCCGGCAGGCACTGAGATACTGCGATAAGGATGAGTTTCAATTTGTTCGCAAAATGACCCTTCGTGAGAAGTAGTTTGAATTGTTTCTCCCATCCAATTAGCCATCACCGTATCGTGACGCCAGCCCGAAAGGGAATCTGCTCCAATGTATTTCAACGTTACCGTAAACCCTTCCACATCTGCGGTGTGCGATGTGAGGCCGCAGTCCTTTCCGTAAAGTAACGCGCCAAAAATCACAACGGTATTTTCGTACCAAACCAACCCTGTTGTGAGTTGGGTATCACCAACGAGTGGCACAGGATTTAGCTTGATGGAATCCAAATCATTGCCTTGTGTATATTGTTGCGGAATTGGAAAAATGCGACAAACAACAAGATTGGTATCACCTGTTCCATCAATTGCCGGGCCGGGACAATTATCATCATCAAAATAGACAAAAGTAGGCACGAAATTTTCCAAAAGTAACTGCTCGAGATTGTCATCCATGCCGTCAAGGTCATTGTCAGTAATAGGCTGGATAGTATCAAAATAGCTTCCTCCACAGCGGCTAATGACCTCGAATTGTGACTGGGAGAAGGAATTGAGGATTAAAAACTGAACATTAAAAATTAAGAATGATAAAAATGACAAACGCTTTTTCATACAGCAAAAACAAGTTTGCAATCAAAGATAACTAAAATTCATTTTCCTACTTTTGTCACTTCCGTTTACCACATGAAGCTCTTCAAAAAAAGTCTTCTCTTTTTATTGGCCATCGTTGTATTGGCCGTGTTAGGAGTATTCATTTACCTGCAAACACTGAAGCCACAATATTCAGGTGAAATTACCATGAAGGGATTAAAAGATGGAGTGGAAGTGTTTTATGATGATTACGGTATTCCACATATTTATGCCCAAAACGAAGAAGACGCCTATTATGCACTTGGTTATGTGCATGCGCAAGACCGCCTATTCCAGATGGAGATGATGCGTAGGGTAGGGGCGGGGCGATTAGCAGATATTCTCGGGCCTGATTTGGTACAAACCGATAAGTTTTTGCGAACACTGGGTATTGCACAAAAAGCCGAAGAAGCCGTTGAAATGTATATGAGCAGTGACACGGCTGCCTATCAGCGTGATGCACTTGCCTACCTCTCAGGCATTAATCATTTTATTGAAAACGGTAAAACACCGCTGGAATTTACGCTCATCGGCATTCCTAAAGAGAAGTTCACTCCAAAAGATATCTACCTTATTGTGGGCTATATGGGCTTTAGTTTTGCATTGGCGCTCCGTACCGACCCTATTGTGGAAAAAGTGTACAAGCAATATGGCACGGATTACCTCAAAGATCTGGCGCATGATTGGCCTGCCGGATGGGAACGCATTCCCACCCAGAAAAAGGATAGTGTTATGGAGCTTTCTCCTCCCTACGAAGAGCAAGATGCTCTTCCAAGCGCGATGGAGGGAGTTTCTGCTATGTTAGACAACCTGCCTGTTCCTCTTTGGCTCGGCAGCAATGGCTGGGTAGTAGCCCCGAAGAAAACCAAGTCGGGAAAGGTGTTGTTTTGCAACGACACCCACATTCGCTATGGGCAGCCATCTGTTTGGTATGAGGCCCACCTCGAAGCACCCGGCCTCAGTGTATATGGCAATCACTTGGGTGGGTTTCCATTTCCCTTTACGGGGCACAACCGTTTTGCAGCCATTGGATTGACTATGTTTGAAAACGATGATATTGACCTGTATCGCGAAAAGAAAAACCCTGAAAACCCCAACCAATATTGGGCAAATGACCAATGGGAAGAAATGAAAATCAGGGAAGAAGTCATTAAGGTAAAGGGTGGAGAAGATGTGCGATTTGAGGTAAGAACCACCCGACACGGGCCGGTAATGAACGAAGTTATTCCCGAAATTTATCAGCGTGAAAAAGAACCTGTTTCGATGTGGTGGATTTACGATAAATTCCCAGTGAAAATTTTGCAGGCTGCTTACAAGTTTTCCCATGCCAAAAGCATTGCCGATGTGAGGACTGCATCTTCAATGGTGGCGGCTCCAGGCCTCAATGTAATGTACGGAGACATCGAAGGAAACATTGCGTGGTGGACGGCTGCCAAGCTACCCATACGTCCGGAGCATGTAAACGGAAAACTCTTTTTGGATGGAGCCAGCGGAAAAGACGACCCCCTTGGATGGCTGGACTTTGAACAAAACCCCCAGAGCGAAAACCCCGAAAGCGGTTTTGTTTATTCAGCCAACAACCAGCCCGACACAATGGGTGGGATGGTGCATCAGGGCTATTATGTGCCAGAGCATCGCGCCAAGCGGATTATGGAATTGCTAAACAATGAAAATGATTGGGATACGGAGAAAATGAAAGGAATAATTACGGACATGGTTTCGAATGATTATGTGGAATTGGCTAAACAAGTTATCTCTAATTTGGATGAAAATACAAGAAGTAGTTCAGAAACTCATGTGAAAGCGGCTGCAATTTTGAATAATTGGGATGGCGACCATCAATTAGACGATGTTGCTCCAACAATTTGGTACAAGCTGCTCTACAATATTTTGGAAATGACCCTGCGGGACGAATTGGGTGAGGCCGATTTTAACACGTTTCTTTCCACACATTTAATGAAGCGCACCTTTCCGATCTTGTTGAAGAATGATAGTTCGTTGTGGTGGGATGATGTTAATACCGAAGAAAAAGAAACGCGCGATTTCATTTTTACAAAAGCATTTGACAGGGCAGTCAGTGAGTTGAGCCGACAATTAGGAGGAAATGTTGGAGAGTGGAAATGGGGTAAAGTACATACTATTGAGCATGTTCACCCGATTGGAAGAAAACCACCACTTGACAAAGTTTTCAATGTGGGTCCTATTCCAATTATGGGGGGCAATGAAGTCATTAATAATACCGGGTTTACGCTAACTGGTGATGGCTCTTACAAAGCGCTTTACGGCCCTGCCATGCGCAGAATCATCGATTTTGCCGATTTGGAAAATTCGTTGAGTGTGTTACCCACGGGCCAGTCGGGAAATGTGATGAGTGATCATTATGCTGACCAGGCCGAGATGTATGCCAAAGGCGAATTCCGCAAGCAAATGATGAATCGCGAAGAAATTGAAAAGACTGCAAAGGGGAAATTGGTGTTTAATCCGGAATTGGAATTCCAACATTGAGCTTAGATCCCAACCTATTTTTTCAGGACTTTAAAAGTTTTGATGTCCCCATTCTCGGTTTGGATATCCACCATGTAAACTCCCGGTGCCCCTTCAATGTCAAAGGTTATTAGTTCTGCTTTTTCATATAAGGTAGTTGATATGAGTTGCCCCTTCAAGTTGCTTACTTTTATGATCACGTTACTCAAGGTTGCTCCCAAATCCACTGTCAGTTGATCGCTGGTAGGGTTGGGGAACACGGTAAATT
Source organism: Flavobacteriales bacterium (assembly GCA_002746335.1). Taxonomy (GTDB): domain Bacteria; phylum Bacteroidota; class Bacteroidia; order Flavobacteriales_H. The sequence goes on from NVWW01000088.1 coordinate 14,128, forward strand.
CACTGCCGAAGGTGTTTTCAGGCAGTCCGCTGGTTACTATGGAGTGACAAGATGAAGTGTCTGTACAGCCGCTTACCGTAACAATCACCGCGTAACTTCCATTATCCGTAGCTGTATAGGATTGGTTGGTTGCTCCAGCGATAGGGATATTGTTGTTATTACAGTCTATCCATTGATAAGTGGCTCCATTTTCGGCACTGGTCAACACCGGACCCGTAACCGCTATAGAAGTATCAATTGTTGCACATTGTGAGAGCTCAATTGCACCAACATCTGTTTTCACTCCCTGAGGTCTGAGTGTACCATAAAAATCATCACCAGGAGCATTAATTCCACCGAAAGTACCAACTCCTACACTATCTAATGCCGCTGAGGATGTGTTTAACTGAAAGTTGCTTCCAGCTGGATTTGTATATGTTTGAGTAGGAGTTTCAATTATCGATGCCACATCATTTCCAGAGCTATTCCAAGAAGCCAGACTCAATATGCTAGATCCTCCATTTAAGGAAAACTGGTTTTGAACAATGTTATTGTTAGACTGAACATTTGCATGCTCAACAGCTATACTTCCGAGGTTACTTAACAAAACATTATTAAATATGATGTGACCTCCATCATCCTGAATAAACTTAATGGCCCATGAGCTATTATTATACATGCTGTTATTGATAATTATCATGTTTTCTGGTCCATCAGCAGCAGAAATTTGATAGCCATGAACAGCATGTCTTCCATTATCATGGAAGACATTGTTGATAATCGTGGTATTTTCAACCCCATCCATGTTTAAACCATTTTGTCCATTTCCGAAAATAATGTTGCCTTCTATGGTATGATCTTGCTGCATTCCATCACCTCCAAGGCTAATATCCCCATTAAAATGAATACCGGCAAGTCCGTTATCATAAATTTGATTATTCCTAACCGTTACATTGTCGGTACCAGCATTACTCAAATACATACCGTGTTGAACCGCATCATGCAATAAGTTGTTTTCAACAAGCAAATTTTCCGTGTTCGAGAAATATAGGTTGTCCTTTCCGGAGTTACTGATGTCATTACCTTTAATGACAATCCCTACATTGGGACTGTTTGGAGTCCCATTATGGACGCCAACACTATATTTTCCAGCTCCAATTACCTTAAACCCTTCTATGGTTACAAAGTCAGAGTTGAGAATATAGATATGCTCGTTCCCGCTGATACTTTCGGAGGTATTAATAATAACATTCGGTTGATAGGCTTTAATTACGAGTGGAGCAACTGATGTGCCAGAAGTTGTCACTCTAAAACCTTGATAAGTTCCGTTGAACACCAAAACAGTATCTCCAGCCGAGGCAGCATCAACAGCGTCCTGAATGGTTACGTACTCCTGAGTAGGCCCGGAAATTACATCTACACAATGAACATTGAGACTTGAACAATTTTGGGCATTCATACCAATCCCATAGAATAATGACGATAAAATAAATAGGAGTTTTTTCATAAGCTTAATTCTTGAGTGTGTAAAAAACAATAAAAACTTCACAGTTATCCGGGGGTTTAAAAATCCGAAAAGCCCCTTATCTTTGAATTACACCTCAAAAATAACTTATGAGCTTTTTCAGGTTGATTTGAAAAACGTTACAAAAAAACGAGTAGCCTATCAAAACCCCAAATAAATCACTTGGACTTTTACCTGGACATATCAGGAAAAAGTTGAAATTATATTAACCTGAGTTCGATTCTAAAAAACGGCTAATTGGGAGGATGCTCAAAACCTTCAAGGGTCAGCTGATTGGCGGGTGTATAACGTATCATAAATGCACGGGTTTTGAACACAAAATACTCAGTACCATGCACTTGAGCTTCATTATCGACCCTAATTTATCAACATATTAACCTGATTATCAACATAGTAAGGATATTTTGAGAGAAAATCAGCAGACCCCAATAACAGATGAAACACTACTCCTTAACGAACTTGGCCTTATAGAGTTTATCATTGGAAATAAGGGTAACGAAATAAATGCCCTGGTTAAAGTAAGTTAGATTCACTCCCAATTTGGTAAAGGAACTACCAAGCTCCTTTTCATAGATCAATTTAGCCTGTGCGTCAAAGATGAAAATCTTACCTGAGTACTCAGAAATTAATGGAGCGTTTTTACCCCGGATTTCGCCTCCAAAAATAACCTCCATAACATCGGTAGCAGGATTAGGTTGCACTGAGAAATACACTTCGTCATTTCCTCCTTCTTTAATTTTAACAATAACTAAATCCGAATATCTAAATGATCCATCATAATCAGTTTGCTTAAGGCGGTAATAGGATAATCCTCTGTAAGGCCCAAGGTCAATGTCTGAATAGTACAAGGTTTGATTGCTGGTACCCGCCCCTGGCACATCAATAACAAACTCAAAATCTACTGCATCTCTGCTTTTTTCCACCGTAAAATAATTATTATTGATTTCAGAAGCCGTAGACCAACTTAAGTCAACCTGGGAATTATTTTCATTGGCACTAAAATGAAGCAAGCATATAGGAAGAGGGTTTCCTCCTCCCGATTTATTGCCTAACGCAAATTTACTGAAAGAGGTAAAGCTGCCTGATATAATACTTCCAGAAGGAGACCCTGATCCAGTCCCACTTAGATCTATCCAGTTACTCGCACCATCATCTTTAACCACCGCTAGGTTGGGGACATCCGAAACTCCATCGTCAGGCACATAATATATCTTGATTTTAGCATCATCTAAGGCCGTACCAAGAGACTGGGTAATACTATAATGCCGAACCTTAGAAACCAGATCAATAGTACCTGGTAAGGAATAACCAAAGTCCTCTGCTGGGCTTTCTATCGCCTCAACGGTATATTCCGTTTCTGTATTTGTCGTTTGATCAATAGTAAGATCTACTTGATGAAGCTGATTATTCTGCCCAACCTGATATACATTGGTAATGCTACTCACAGTATTCACGGAATAAGTTGCGGGTCCTTGAATGAAACTGGCATTGGATCCTGCGGTCATGGATGATGCCGGACGCATGTATATTTTATTGCTGTTAGTGGTTTGCAGTACTCCGTCTGTTAAGGTTAAGATTCCGTGAATTCTTGCCGATCCTGCCATAGTTACTTGAGGAATGGTTGGCCTTGAATTGTTTAACTGTACGTTCATATAGCTAAAAACATCTCCGGTCCCACTTCCAGCGGTATCGGCAAATACCTGGATGTATTTATTTCCATTGTATACCACCTTAGAAGCAGCATTACAGTTTAACAAACCATACTTAGGGGTGCCTCTGACGAAAAATCTGCCAATATTCAGTACTGCTGAATTGTTAAGTTTTAATTCAACAAGGTTATCTGCAGTTGCTATAAACAATATGTCTTTTAACACATTTAAAGTAGCGGTATTGTTTAACTGGGCCATGATTTTCATTCCGCCACTATAATCTAACTTTAAATCCTCCTGCACAGTCAGTGTTCCATTATCATTAATTGTCAACTCATTATTGGCTTCCGTACCCGAATTGATGTCCCAAATCATATCCAGATTCACGTTCATTGAAGATCCTATTCCCTGGATAAGCAGTTTAAAAGTATTGGCACCCCCATTGCGGATAAACGTAGCATTGTCATTGACGGAAATACCCCCGGCATTCTGAATAGTTACGTTTCCGTCAAAATTGTTACCGGTATTCGTCAT
>NVWW01000089.1 GCA_002746335.1 Flavobacteriales bacterium
ATTGCCGATGACTTTGCGTGGAAATCGGCTATGTCCATCGTGTTTTCGTTTATTGTTATTTTCCTTTATATTTTGATTCGGTTTAAAAAATGGCAATTTGGGGTGGCGGCACTGGTAGCCGTGTTTCATGATGTACTGGTGGTGTTGGGCGTATTTTCTATTTTTTACGGTATTTTGCCTTTTTCGCTCGAAATTGACCAAGCCTTCATAGCTGCTATCCTCACTGTTGTGGGGTATTCCATTAACGACACGGTGGTAGTGTTTGACCGCATACGCGAGTACCTCGGGCGATACAAGCGTGATGAAAAGGAGGAAGTGATTAACCGTTCGCTCAACAGTACGCTGAGCCGTACCATCAACACTTCGCTAAGCACCTTTTTCGTGTTACTGATGATTTTTATCTTTGGAGGGGAGATGATTCGCGGGTTTGTGTTTGCGCTTATGGTAGGCGTAGTGGTGGGAACTTACTCTTCGCTTTGTGTTGCCACGCCTATTGTTGTTGATTTGGACAAGGACAAAGGTACTGGGAAGAAATAGGTAGCTACAATTCTTCTCCTCCATTCAATTGCTTAATCCTGAAGGAACTCCTTTGGAGTTAGCTGTGTAGAACTTCCGTGTGTTTCTCTTGTTTATGTGCCCGATGGCGGTTAACTTCGCATTTCCGTTTTAAAAATGCTAAAACGATTTTTAGCTAAACGTTGTGTTTATAGTTGATTAAAAAAGACATTAATAAATACAATAATGAAATATTGGATTTTATCATTGGTAGTTATTTTTTCACTTACATGTTATGCACAAGAAAACAATGTTTCTGAATCAGATTTGATTGGTTGTTGGACTCATTCAAAAGAGGAAAATCATGTTGATTCAGAAGTAATGGTTTATCGACCTTGTGACTATAAGGAATTTCCGGCAAGTAGATACAGACACAGAATGGAACTAAAAGAAAATRGTAAATGCTCATGGYTTTACCTTGCGCCTAATGACGCCCAYCATATGGTAGAAGGCACCTGGACTTATGAAAAGGAAAACCGARTAATAGAAATTTTTGACGTAAAAGGAGAACCTGYAAATAAGTTTATGCTGATTGAAGTGCAYGAAAAAATAATGAAAGTAAAAAATCACTAAGCACAACAAYTTATATANAAGCCRYGTTAATACRYGGSTCATGTACAAATCAAAATGCGTAAYTAAACTAATATGTTCCTATTCTTCAACTTTGGCGGAGGCGAAATTTTYATCGTTCTATTAATMGTGYTGTTGCTTTTCGGCTCCAAGAAAATCCCTGAACTGGCYCGCGGGTTGGGCAAAGGAATCCGGCAATTTAAAGAYGCCACWGGTGACATCCAGCGCGATATACAAGAMAGCGTGAAAGACATCGAGAAAGCCAAAGATGAGATTGACATTACCAAAGATTTGAAAAAATAATTTCGTTACTTCATTGCTATCTTCCATCTTTGCGTGCACATTTTTGAAAACTCCTACTAATCATTGCTGATGGCTTATTTGTTATTGCTTGGCGGTTTGCTGGTGCTTGTTGCTAGTGGAGAGGCGCTGGTGAGAGGTGCGGTTGGGCTGGCATTGAGGTTCAAAATTTCCACCCTTGTTGTAGGCATGACGGTGGTTTCATTTGGTACTTCAGCCCCTGAGCTGCTGGTGAGTTTGCAGGCGGCTTTGGACGGCCATGCTGATATTGCCCTCGGCAATGTAGTGGGGTCTAACATTACCAATTTGGGGTTGGTGTTGGGGCTTACTGCCATTATTTTTCCGCTCGCTGTTGCTCGTAACACCATTCGCATTGACTGGCCCGTGATGATGTTGGCCACAGTTGCTTTTTATATTGTGATTTTTGATAAAACAATCGGCAGAATTGAAGGAGTGCTTTTTGTCACTGCGCTGGCCGTATTTAGCTACTTGCTCATCCGTAATTCAAGAAAAGAGCAAAAAATGATGCAGCAAGGAGGTAAGGAATTCACCGAAGAGGAAGAGCAAACACCGGTACGAAAAAGCATTTTGTTGGTGTTTATAGGGTGCATCGGGCTGGCTTTTGGGGCTGATTGGTTTGTTGACGGAGGAGTTCAAATCGCCAGTAATTATGGCGTGAGCGAACGAGTTATCGGTATTACACTCATTGCTTTTGGCACAAGCGCGCCCGAATTGGTTACTTCCTGCATGGCCGCATTTCGAAAAGAAATAAACATTTCAGTGGGTAATTTAATCGGGTCAAACTTGTTCAATATTTTGGGCGTGCTGGGAGTAACCAGCATCGTGAAAGCAATTCCGGTAAACAACAATATTTTGATGACGGATATTTACTGGGTGTTGGGCATTACCTTGTTGCTGTTTCCGCTGATGTTTTTTGACAAAACGATTAGCCGCTGGGACGGGCTGCTGTTACTTGGGGTTTACTTTGGGTATATGTTGTTTTTATTTTGGTGATCAGGCCAATTCCAATTGCAACTGGCTTAGGCTTTTGTAAAGCCCGTCTTCTCTTCTCATCAATTCGCTGTGGGTGCCTGCTTCCTTGAGTTCACCATTGTCGAGTACCAGAATTTTATCAGCATTTCGCACGGTGGAAAGACGATGGGCAATGACAAACGAAGTTCTGTTCTGAAGTAATTTTTCAAGGGCCTCTTGTACCTGTCGTTCGGATTCGGAATCCAATGAACTCGTAGCTTCATCTAAAATTAAGATTGATGGGTTTTTCAGCACGGCACGGGCAATGGCAATGCGTTGGCGCTGTCCGCCCGAGAGCTGGATGCCGCGTTCTCCAACAATGGTGTCGAATTTATCAGGAAAACTTTCGATGAATTCTTTGGCATTGGCTTTTTCGGCAGCAGCCATAATTTCTTCTTCGCTTGCAGTAGGTTTTCCATAGGCGATATTTTCCCTAATGCTCCCCCCAAAAAGCAAAATATCCTGCGGAACTACGGCTATGATGCTGCGTAAGTGGGTTAACGAAAAATCTTTGATATTCTTTCCATCAATCACAATTTCTCCGCTGTCTGCATCGTAGAATCGCAGCAGAAGAGAAACGATTGTGCTTTTGCCCGCTCCGCTTGGGCCTACAATGGCCACGCGCTCCCCGCTTTTTGCCTCAAAAGAGATGTTTTTGATTACCCCCATTTCCTTTCTCGCAGGATAAGAAAACGAAACATTGCCGAACTGCACATGACCGATGATTTTTTCATGGGGGAGAACATCTTTTCGTTCAACTTCAATGATTTCGGGCTTTTCATCCAATATTTCGAGCAAGTGCTCGGTGGAGCCAACGGCTTTTTGGATTTGAGAGTACAGGTCGGCTATGCCTGCTGTTGAAGCGCCTAGAAATACCGTATAAAGTACAAATGAAATCAACAAACCATCGGTCAATTCGCCCTGTTCGCGAAGCACAATGCCATACCAGATCACCCCGACAATGCCCCCGAAAAGGCAAAAGATAATGAACGAAGCGAAGGCGCCCCTGTAGCGTGCCGCTTTTAGCGAAATGCCAATGATTTCCTGCATGGATTTGCTGTAGCGCCCTATTTCGAATGATTCGTTGGTGAAGGCCTTTACGTTTGAAATGCCTTGCAGCGTTTCTTCCACTATGGTATTCGATTCGGCCACTTTGCTTTGAGCGTCTTTCGATAATTTTCGAATAAATTTTCCGAAAAACACCGCTACCAGCGCCAAAACAGGAATAACGCAAATCATAAAAATAGTGAGCCGAAACGAAATCATGGAAAGCATGATCATACCTCCGATAATGATAACGATTTGCCGCAGGAATTCCGCAATAGTGGTAGTGAAGGTGCTTTGCAACAGCGAAATATCTGCTGCGATGCGGCTGTTCAATTCGCCTACCCTACGCGAAGAAAAAAACGTCATCGGTAGTTTGATGAGGTGCGAGTAGGTAGCGGTACGCAGCTCTGCGAGCATGTGCTGGGTAACATATTCAAAAAGGTAAATTCGGAAGTACGAGAAGAACGCATTGGCGAGAAAGATGCCCATTAAAATCAACCCGATGCGGTGGATGTTTTCGAGTTTGTCGGCATCTACTAAATCCCCTGTGAGCTTGGGGAAAGCGAGGGAAGCCAAGCTTGAAAGCAGCAGAAAAAGTAGGCCGATGGCAAAAGCTCCCCGGTAGGGCTTGATGAAGACAAGCAGCCGTAGCGATTTTTTAAGAGAATGCTTATTTATTTTTCCTTTCGGGGATGCGGAATCGTTATCTTTGTGTCGGCTCATGGGCTGCAAAATTAGGTAAATAGAAGGAACGTAAATTTTGTATTTGTGATTTAACAAAAAAACCAATACTTTTGTGCTCCTTTTAAAATTTTCAACGAAATGCAACCGACTTATCAACCATCGAATCGAAAACGTAAAAACAAGCACGGATTCAGGGAAAGAATGTTATCAAAAAACGGTCAAAAAATATTGGCAAGAAGAAGAGCCAAAGGAAGAAAACGGCTGAGTGTTTCGGATGAAATGCCCCGAAAATAGGTGATGTTTCCTCAAAAAAACCAACCCTGTGTCCTGATTAATCGGGATGCAGGGTTTTTTGTTTTATTTCACAATAAAGAGTAACTTTAGGCCAATTTTCCCTGCAGTTGTTCTAAAAACTCAAAAAAATGAAACGGATTCTGCCTTTTCTCATCGGTTTTATTGTAGCTGCCAACTCTTTCTCGCAGTCGTGCACACCAGACCCACTTTATCAAGATTCTACTTTTGGCCTTTGGCCAGATACCATCGAAAACCTGCCTGACGCTTACCAAAATCTCTATTACGAAACGGTAATTAATTTGGTAGTTCCCACAGATGCCGGAGACCTTGACCCGCAATATGCCGGTTTGCCAGTGAACTGGATAAAAATAGATAGCATAGCTAACTTGCCTCAGGGTTATAGCTATTTGTGCGATGTGGGAAATTGCCAGTGGAATGCAGCAGATCAAGGTTGTATTGTGATTTATGGTACTTGCCCCGATACAGGGCTTTACCCGGCAACAGTTTGGGTTACTGCCAATGTAACTGTTTTTGGTTTCCCTACAACGCAGTGCTGTAATGCTGTTACGGGCTATGAAATACGGGTAGTGCCGCAACTTACAGGCAGCGCTGCCCAAACCGCTTTTATAGATTGTGGTGGAAATTGCGATGCTGAAATTACTATGAGCGCTTCGGGCGGTTCGCAGCCCTTGTCTTTCCTGTGGGATGATACCAGCTCACAAACCGACTCAATAGCTACAGGTTTGTGCGCGGGAACTTATAACGTAACGGTTACAGATGATCAGGGAACGGCAATAACGAGCTCAGTAATTGTTACCGAACCGGCAGCGGTTGTCGGAATTTTAACAACTTCTGACCCAACTCAATGCAGCGGAACCGATGGCAGCGCTTCACTTTCGGTATCGGGAGGCACTTCGCCCTATTCTTATCAATGGGATGCGGGAACCGGMAGCCAAACCACGTCATCKGCSACCGGATTGGTTCAGGGAACCTATTACGTAACAGTRACRGATGCCAATGCTTGTACCGTTTCAGATACTGCTACRTTAAGCGACCCTCCTTCAGTTTCTGTTACTGCTTCTTCAACGCAAGTAACTTGTGGAGCATCAGATGGTACAGCTACAGCATCTCTAACAGGAGGCACATCACCGTTTACATTTCTATGGGATTCTCTTACCGGCAGTCAAACAAATGCAATGGCTACGGGGCTTACTCCGGGAACTTATTCGATAACTGTAACCGATGCCGGCAATTGTTCTGCATCAGTAACGGAAATCGTAAACAGCGCAGGAGGAATGACCTCCACAACTTCTGCTATTGACGAAAACTGCGGCTTGGCCGATGGAAGTGCATCGGTAACAGCTTCTGGCGGTGTAACTCCGTTTTCATACCAGTGGGATAACGGGCAAACCATGCAAAATGCGGTTGGCCTTTCTTCGGGAACTCACAATGTTACCGTATCGGATGTGAATGGCTGCGTGACCTTTAGTTCAGCAACAGTGAGCAATATATCAGGGATGGTGATAACTGTATCTACCTCATCTGCTAATTGTGGTTCAACTGATGGTTCTGCTACAGCAAATCCAAACGGAGGCACAGCACCTTTCATTTATCAGTGGAACGATGTTTCATCGCAAACCAGCCAAACAGCTACCGGGCTGGCGAGCGGAACTTACAACGTAACGGTTACAGATAGTATCGGCTGTCAGGAAATTGTCACTGCTAATATTTCAACTGCTGGCGGAATCGTGTCCAATGTTTCTACCACCGATGCCAGTTGCGGCCAGTCGGATGGTTCGGCAGTAGTTACTCCAACTAATGGAGTGGCTCCGTACACCTATCAATGGAATGATATACAAGGCCAAACCACCCAAACAGCAACAGGATTGGCAGCAAGTGGCTATACGGTAACCGTTACCGATTCAAGCGGTTGTCAGGGTGTTGAACTCATTACCATCAGCAGCAGCGGAAACATCAATGCATCAGGTACAGCAACGGATGATGTTTGCGGGCAATCAAACGGTTCGGCAACAGCCACACCCAACAGCGGGCAAGCCCCGTTTATTTACATTTGGGATGACCCAACAACGCAAACCACGCAGATGGCTACCGGCCTATCTGCCGGAACTTATAACGCTACCGTTTTTGACGCCAATAATTGCTCAACGATTGTAACGGTAGTAGTTTCCGGTTCGGGAGGAGTAGTAACCGCTAATGTATCTACGACTAATGATTATTGCGGGCAGGGTGATGGCACGGCTATCGCCACCGGTGCCAGCGGCAACAGCCCCTTCACTTATTCGTGGTCAAACGGTCAAACTACACAAACAGCCACGGGCCTGTTGGCTGGCATTTATTATGTAACAGTAACAGGTAGTGACGGTTGCTTAACAGTTGAAGTAGCTGATGTGGATGGTGTTGGTACGCTGTCCATAACCACAAATTCAACCGCAGATGTGCTCGGCAATTGCAATGGAAACGCGACTACTACTGTTTTTGGTGGAACAGGACCGTACACTTACCAATGGAATGACCCCGATTCACAAACCACATCGTATGCCAGCGGTTTATGTGCGGGAACATATAATGTTACGGTAACGGATATCAACGGCTGCATCACAACAGCTACTGTTATTGTGCAATTTTCTACCGATGTGAAATTGCTTTTCAAAGCGTATTTGGAACACAGAATTTACCCCAATCCCAACTCAGGGAAATTCATATTGGAGCTGATTTCCTTTAAAGAAAATAATGTGGAAATTGAGCTGCTGAATATGCTGGGTCAGAATGTTTACTTGCAGCAATTGACTAATCTCGGTGGAAAACATCTCTATGAAATGGATGTTTCGAAACATCCACCAGGGGTGTACTCGCTTCTGATTCATACAGACAGAGGCACAATCATTGACAAAATCATTATCCAATAAATTTTCATGAAAAGATTAATTTCTTTTTTTCTTTTCGCGRTGGCCGTACAAATGYTGCTTGCTCAAAATTGTACACCAGACCCGCAATACACCGGCACGGGAGTGTACCCGGATACCACTGAAAATCTCGATACTGCCTTTGTCGGGCAGCCATATGCGCAATTGGTAACTACTGTGGTGCCGCTGGATACGCTTTTTGACCTTGGAGGAGGAAACGTGATTGATCTTTGGGTTGACAGTGCAGTGATGACGCAAGTGCTGGGACTTCCGCAAGGATTCGGCTATGTTTGCGAGCCACCAAGCTGTGGCTTTCCAGGCGGAACAAGTGGTTGTATTTTAATTATCGGAAACCCCGATACGGTAGATGTGGGACATTACGATTTGCAGGTGGATGTAGTGGGCTATGTAACCCCAAAACAAGGAGGCAGTCAAATTGGCCCATTCGATTTTCTAAAAATTGATTACTACTTTATAAAAATCATGCTTTATCCCAATGCTTTTAATCTTGATATTGTGGAATTGGGAGGACTAAACTGCAACGATACTTGTGGAGGATGGCTGAAGGCCAATCCATCTGGTGGTGCATCACCCTACAATTACCAATGGAGTAACGGAGGAACGAGCCAGTCGGTAACAGGCATATGTGCKGGCATGTACATCCTTACAGTTGTTGATGTCAACAGCGACACGGCCGTGTCAGTATTTAATTTAATACAACCGATAACGCTTTCTGTGGATTCTTTTTCCGTAACCAATGCAACAACAGGGAATTGTGATGGTATAGCCGTTGCTAATGTTTCAGGCGGTACGCAGCCCTATAATTACCAATGGGACGACCAAAATCAACAAACAACCGCTACTGCCAGCGGTTTGTGCCTTGGGCAATACACGGTGATTATTGTAGATACAAATGGCTGCACTAACACGGCAACAGTTACAATTTCGGAAGTTGCAGGAATGGAGAAAATGAAGAATCAATACGGAATTACTGTTTATCCGAATCCCAATAACGGTGTTTTTCAAATAAAAAGTAAAAAGGCCAAAGGGGAAAGCATCATTGTCAGGGTTTATAATGTTTTAGGTAAAGAAATTTATCAACAGTACATCAACTCATCAACCCATCAAATTGATTTGAGTGCATGTGCCGTAGGCAGCTATTTTATGCAAATAATTACTCCAAAGGGAGTTTATACTGAAAAAATCATTATTTCGCCATAAAAATTCCCACATGAAAAAATACTTTTTACTTATTGGTGGCATTGCATTATTCAATGCTGTAATTGGGCAATATTGTACTCCCGTTCCAACGTTTGGAACCAATGAAGGCGATTACATCAATGATGTGATGCTTGGTCTTATCAACAACACAAATACAGGAGTTCAAGGAGGTCCGAGCTACAATGACTTCACTTCAATGTCCACTACGCTTCAGCAATCATCGAATTATGTCTTTACTGTTTCAGGTGCCAGCAACTCTGGCAACGATGCGTCCTTTGCTGTTTGGATTGATTATAATCAAGACAATGATTTCAGTGGTCCTGGCGAAAAGCTTGGTGAAATTACTACCAGCACTTCTTCGCTTCCTCAGACCATCAGCTTTACGGTTCCTTCTTCGGCAATTGTTGGAACAACACGTTTGCGCGTGCGGCTTGTAAGAGGCGATACTTTGCTAAATGCTTGCACTGATTATTCTTATGGCGAAACTGAAGATTATGCTGTTGTAATTGATACGCTGTCGTGTACTTCTCTTGCAATGTCAGTAAGCAGCGCTGATCCGTCTTGTGGGGATACGGACGGTTGGGCGGCTGTTTCGGTTTCAGGTGGTGTTTCACCTTRTTTGTACAATTGGTCTGATGGTCAATCCACTGACACGGCCTTTGGACTTGGTGCAGGCGACTTTTTCCTTACGGTTACTGATTCCACAGGTTGCTGGGAAGATACCTCCGTAACGTTGATTTATCTCGGTGGTCCAGCAATTTCTGTAACGGAAACCAGTCCGAGCTGCAATACCGGCTTTGACGGTTCAGCTGTGGTGTCGGTCATTACAGGAGATTTTCCTTTCACTTACCAATGGAGTACCGGAGATAATTCCTATCAAATTACAGGATTGGATTCAGGAACTTATTACGTYACTGTTACTGATTCAAGTGGATGTTTTACCACCGATAGTGCCATGCTTGACGATCCCGATCCAATTACCCTTGCTGCCACGGTGACTCATCCTAGCACCTGCGGAGCAAATGACGGGCAAGTGACGGTAACGGTCTCGGGTGGTGTGTTGCCATATACCTACGAATGGGATGATGACTCATTGCAGACAACTTCCACAGCAACTGGTTTATCAACAGGAGTATATACGGTTTTTGTRKCAGATACTAACAGYTGYTCAGCYGATACRACATTGGAATTGGTTGGGCAAGGCACGGGGCCGTTTATTTCAGCAATTGGTTTTCCCGTCAGTTGCAACAGCGGCTCTGATGGCTCAGCTATCGTTTCGGTGATTATTGGTTCTTCTCCTCCTTACATTTATGAATGGAATACGGGCGGCACTTCAACTACTGAAACAGGTCTTATAGCAGGTATTTACGATGTTACGGTAACTGACAGTTTGGGTTGTCAATCCATTGATACAGCTTATGTGCTCGAACCTGATGAACCACTCATTGCCAATGTGACTATGACAAACACAAATACGATGAGCTGCGATGGATCGGCTTCTGCCGATGTGCAAGGCGGCATACCACCCTATTCCTACCAATGGAACGACCCCGATGGACAAACTACGCAAACAGCAACGGGTTTGTGCCCGGGAACTTATACGGTAACGGTAACGGATGTGAACGGCTGCATCGTTACTGCGAGCGGGGATGTATTAGTGGGACTGGATGAGTTAACTGCTCACAGCTCGCAATTGGTGGTTTATCCGAATCCCAATAACGGGAAATTTGAATTGGGAATTAAAAATGATAAATTAAAAATAAAAAAGATAGAAATTTACAATGTGTTGGGTGAAAAGATTTATGAAAAACTCGAACCCCAAGACCTGAAATTCGAAATGTTAACCATAGACCTTTCACATCAGCCAAAAGGTGTTTATCATTTGAAGGCAATAGCGGCAACAAAAACCTATTCGTTAAAGGTGGTGCTGGCTAAATAAAAGAGTAATTGTTGTTCATAATTCTGCTGTTTTTTCTCCGAGCATTCTCGATTATTCTCTCTAAATTCGCGTGCTGTGACTAAACCTGTCAGGTCTTTTGCACTTGACATGTTTTTAGCAGAGTAAATTGCCCAAAGACCACTCCATAAAATCCGTACTGATCATCGGCAGCGGGCCTATTGTTATTGGGCAGGCGTGTGAGTTTGATTACAGCGGTTCGCAGGCAGCACGTTCACTGAAAGAGGAGGGAATTGAGATCTCCCTAATCAATTCCAATCCCGCCACCATTATGACCGACAAGGTTACGGCAGACCATGTTTATCTGCTGCCACTTGAGCCGGCTTCCGTCAAAAAAATATTGGAAGAAAGAGAAATTGATGCAGTGTTGCCCACCGTGGGAGGCCAAACTGCGCTTAACTTGTGCATCGAGTGTGATAAACTTGGCTATTGGGAAGAGCACAATGTGCGTATCATTGGGGTGAATATTTCTGCCATCAATCGCACCGAAGACCGTGAGCAATTTCGTCAACTGATGATAGATATTGGCATTCCTGTCGCTCCTTCCGGTATTGCCAACTCGTTTCTTGAAGGCAAGGAAATAGCACAGAAGTTGGGCTTCCCGTTGGTCATTCGTCCATCATTTACTTTAGGGGGTACAGGCGGCTCGTTTGTGCATACAAAAGATGATTTTGACAAATTACTTACGCGTGGCTTGCATGCCTCACCTGTTCATGAAGTGTTGGTGGAAAAAGCAGTTTTGGGCTGGAAAGAGTTTGAATTGGAACTACTACGTGATGCCAATCATAATGTCATCATCATTTGTTCTATCGAGAATTTTGACCCAATGGGCATCCATACAGGTGATAGTATTACCATCGCCCCTGCTATGACGCTTTCGGACAAGACCTACCAGCGCATGCGCGACATGGCCATCAAGATGATGCGTGCTATCGGTGATTTTGCAGGCGGGTGCAACGTGCAATTTTCCGTGAGTTCTGATGAACAKGAAGACATCATCGCTATTGAAATCAATCCGCGTGTATCTCGTTCTTCGGCTCTGGCCTCGAARGCTACCGGTTATCCTATTGCTAAGATTGCAGCAAAGCTCGCCATTGGCTATACGCTTGATGAGCTTGACAACCAAATCACCAAATCAACTTCGGCATTTTTCGAGCCGACATTGGATTATGTCATCGTAAAAATCCCGCGTTGGAATTTTGATAAATTCGTTGGTGTTGACCGCGAACTGGGTTTACAAATGAAATCAGTGGGAGAGGTTATGGCTATTGGCCGTTCGTTCCAGGAAGCGCTGCAAAAAGCATGTCAATCTTTGGAGATTAGGAGGAACGGCTTAGGTGCCGATGGCAGAGAACTCAGAAATCAAGATGCTATCTTCGCCAGTTTGCATAAACCGAGTTGGAACCGGATTTTTCATATTTATGATGCCATTAAACTTGGTATTCCTGTGAACCGCATTCACGAAATCACTAAAATTGACGTGTGGTTTTTACATCAAATTGAAGAATTGGTTGCATTCGAAAAGGAAATTCAGAAATACAAGCTCGATACCATCTCTGATGACCTGCTTTTCGAAGCCAAGCAAAAGGGCTATGCCGACCGCCAGATTGCACATTTGATGAACTGTCTTGAGAGCGAAGTGTATAAAAAGCGCAATGAGTTGGGGATGAAACGGGTTTATAAATTGGTAGATACTTGCGCAGCAGAATTTGAAGCAAAAACACCCTATTATTATTCGAGTTTCGAGGGAGAGAATGAATCGATTCCGTCCGATAAAAAGAAAATTGTTGTGCTTGGTTCAGGCCCGAATCGTATCGGGCAGGGCATTGAATTTGACTATTGTTGTGTGCATGGTATATTGGCGGCAAAGGAGTGCGGCTACGAAACCATTATGATTAATTGCAATCCTGAAACCGTTTCTACCGATTTTGACATTGCAGACAAGCTCTATTTCGAGCCGGTCTTTTGGGAGCACATCTACGAAATCATTGAGCATGAAAAGCCTGAGGGTGTTATCGTGCAATTGGGCGGACAAACGGCTTTGAAACTGGCTGAAAAACTCCACAAATGGGGTGTGAAAATTATGGGAACGCCTTACGAGTCGCTTGATTTGGCAGAAGACAGAGGCCGTTTTTCCGATTTGCTGAAAGCGCTTGAGATTCCTTACCCGAAATACGGATCGGTTACTGATGCCGAAGAGGCTGTCGAACTTTCAAAAACACTCGGTTTTCCTTTGTTAGTGAGGCCTTCGTATGTCTTGGGGGGGCAGAATATGAAAATTGTGATTAATGAAGAAGAACTCGAAAGGCATGTAATAAAAATACTTTCATTGATGCCCGAAAATCGCATTCTGCTTGACAATTTTTTGTCAGGTGCAATTGAAGCGGAGGCAGACGCCATTTGCGATGGCGAAGATGTGTACATCATAGGAGTGATGCAGCACATCGAACCTGCTGGCATCCACAGTGGTGATTCGTATGCTGTGTTGCCGCCTTACAATATTGGGGATTTTGTGATGCAGCAAATTGAAGATATCACTACTGAAATAGCATTGGCTTTAAATACGGTAGGACTTATCAACGTGCAGTTTGCGATAAAAGACGAAAAAGTTTATGTGATTGAAGCTAATCCGCGTGCATCGCGTACCGTACCTTTCATCTCTAAAGCGTTTGATGAGTCGTACGTGAATTCCGCTACCAAAATTATGCTGGGAAAAAATAAATTGAAAGATTTTCAGTTCATGCCGCAACTAAACGGTTATGCCATCAAAGTGCCTGTGTTTTCGTTTGATAAATTCCCCAATGTGAATAAAGAACTCGGCCCAGAGATGAAATCTACGGGCGAAGCAATTCACTTTATAGAAGATTTGAAAGACGATTTTTTCAAGAAAGTATATTCCGAAAGAAACCTCTACTTAAGCCGATAGTTTGCCCAACTTGCTCCGAACCATATTAATCATCCTGTTGATTTATTTCGTGATTCGCCTGTTCACAAGGTATGTTATGCCTTTTCTTTTACGGATGTTTGTGAACAAAGCACAGCGAAATTTCGAACAAAAAATGAACGAGATGCACGGCCAGCAAGAACAACGCCCAGAAGGAGAAATGCGGGTGGATTACAATCCGAATAAAAATCAAAAAAAGAAAAAAGACGATGATGGAGAGTATGTGGATTATGAAGAGGTGGACTAAACTGCCGGATTACAAGTGTGTACGTTTACGAATTCATGACGCGGGTAAATGACCAATGACTAACTTCAAACCATATCTTCCCCACTTTGCCGCCATTGGTGTTTTCATCATTGTTACAGCCATCTATTTCTTGCCGCTTTTTCAGGGAAAAACTATTGAGCAGGCCGACATTAAGCATTTTAAAGGGATGTCGAAAGAAGTGGCGGATTGGCGCGAAAAAACTGGTGAAGAAGCACTGTGGACCAACTCGATGTTTAGCGGAATGCCTGCTTACCAGATTTCGGTAAAAGACAAAGGCAATTTGTTTCAGCATATTGGTAAAATTATTCGTTTGGGCATCCCCACTCCGGCAAGTCTTATTTTTTTGTGTTTTTTAGGTTTTTACATCCTGATGTGTTGCCTCAAAGTTGATCCTTGGATAGGTCTTGTTGGCGCATTAGCTTTCGGGTTTTCATCGTATTTTATCATCGTAGTTGAAGCCGGTCACAATTCCAAAGCTCATGCCATTGCTTATATGGCACCTTTGATAGGTAGCGTTATTTACGCATACCGCGGGAAATTGTTGCTGGGTAGTGTTTTCACGGCTTTTTTTCTTGCACTGCAACTCAATGCCAACCATTTGCAGATTACTTATTACACCCTGCTTACATTGCTCATTTATGGAATTTTTAAATTGTATGACTGCTGGAAAAAAGGGGAATTGAATTATTTTTTCAAGACAACGGGAGTATTGATAGCCTTTGCTTTATTAGCAATTGGGACGAACACAACTACTTTGTGGACAACCTATGAATACGGCAAACATACCATTCGAGGAGAGTCAGAACTTACTATTGATGGAATAGCTAATAAGACCTCAGGTCTTGACCGTTCTTATGCAACAGCGTGGAGCTATGGCATAGGTGAGACCATGAGCTTGCTCATTCCAAATTTTAAGGGAGGTGGTTCAGGCATCATTGGAGATGACAAAGAAATTTTGAAGAATATTCCCGCTAATTTCAGGCAGCCCGTTGCCAATAGTGACCACTATTGGGGTGACCAGCCCTTTACCTCGGGGCCAGTGTATGCAGGGGCGATTGTCTGTTTTCTGTTCATTATCGGGCTGTTTATTGTGCAAGGCCCATTGCGATGGGCGATGTTAGCAGCCGCCATTTTTTCAATCATGCTTGCGTGGGGAAAAAACTTCATGCCGCTCACTAACTTTTTTCTGGATTATTTCCCTTTTTACAACAAGTTTCGTTCGGTATCGATGATCTTGGTGATTGCCGAACTGGCGTTTCCCGTGCTCGGCTTTATTGCATTGAATGAAATCCTGAAAAAACCAGAAATTTTAAAAGAAAAGAAAAAACAGTTTTTTATTGCCTTTGGGTTAACTGGCGGATTGGCACTGTTATATTGGCTGATACCTGATACCTTGTTAAGTTTTCAAAAAACGAATGAATTTGAGCAGTTGTTTAGCCGGTACAAATCAAGCGGTGTCGATGCTTCAGACCAAGAGCTAAGTGCTTACTTGCACAACCTTCTTCCGGTAGTTGAAAAGGCGCGTATCGTCATTTTCAAAGCAGATGCTATTCGCAGCTTTCTTTTTATTTTGTTTGCCGCAGGGCTGCTTTGGCTTTATTCGAAAAAAACTGTTAAGAGAAAAGTATTGATTGGCGGAATGCTGGTGTTGGTGCTTGCCGATTTGTGTGCTGTGAACTTGCGTTACCTCAACCACAAAGAGAATTACGTGAGGAAGCGCAATATGGATGTGCCATACCAGATGAAAGCTGTTGATCAGCAAATCCGGAGTGACAACGACCCGCATTTCAGGGTGTTTAATTTGATATCCCGGTTAGACCAAGACAGCCGTACAGCCTACTTTCATAAAAGTTTGGGTGGCTATCACGGGGCTAAGCTGAAGCGATACCAAGAACTGATAGATTTTTATTTGGGAAAAAATCTGATGGGCATGCAGCGGTTGATGGCATCGCCCCAAGGTCAAGTAGCTGTGCTATCTTACCTGAAATCACAGCACGTGACGAACATGCTCAATGCGAAATATGTGATGTACAACCTAAACGCTCCACCTCTCCAAAATCCTTATGCCTTAGGTAATGCGTGGTTTGTAGATGAATATAAATTCGTAGCTAATGCCGATTCAGAAATAACGGCCCTTGCCACATTCGACCCTGCTAAAATGGCCATTGTTGATCAGCGGTTTAGTGATCATGTCAGTGGGTTTCAACCACAAAAAGATCCATCCGCGAAAATCACTTTAACAGAATACCGTCCTAATCACCTTTCGTATGAATACAGTGCTAATTCCGATCAATTGGCCATTTTTTCTGAAATCTATTACGATAAGGGTTGGAATGCTTATGTGGATGGGGAACTGATGCCGCATATTCGCGTCAATTATGTGCTTAGGGGGATGCGGCTGCCGTTGGGTGAACACAAACTCGAGTTCAAATTTGAGCCGGTTTCATACTATGCAGGAAAAAACATTTCGATGGCCGCTTCTATTGTGCTGATTTTATTGGTCCTGAGTGTGTTTTTAAAAGAAGCAAAAAGCATTTTCAAGCCAAATGCCTAAAGTACTGGTTTTTACTTACCACTGGCCGCCTGCAGCGGGACCGGGCGTGCAACGGATGCTGAAGTTTTGTAAATTTTTGCCTTCCTTTGGATGGGAACCAACTGTAATTACAGTAAAAAACGCTGCTTTCTCATCGCTCGATGATTCCCTTGCGGACGATGTGTCTGAAAGCATCGTTGTACATAAAACTAAAACTTTCGAACCATTTGCTCTTTATAATTTATTGAAAGGAAAAAAAGGCAAGCATGTTCCGATGGGGTTAATCGGATTGCAAAATTCTAAATCACTTTTTCAGAGAATTTCGATTTACCTCCGGGCTAATTATTTTATTCCTGATGCTCGAAAAGGATGGAATAAGTATGCTATTGCAAAAGCTGATGAATTGTTTAAAAAAGAAAAATTTGATGCCATCATCACTACCGGCCCGCCACACAGCACGCATCTCATCGGCCTTCATTTAAATAAAAAGTATGGCATACCTTGGGTAGCCGATCTCAGAGACCCATGGACCAATGTATATTACAATAAATTTTTTCCGCGCACTGAAAACACGTGCAAAAAAGACAAAAAATTAGAAGATTCTGTGGTGCAAAATGCCGATCTCGTAACTGTAGTGAGTGATGGGTTAAAAGATGAATTTCAAAGCCGCGCCAAAAACATTGCGGTTATTTACAATGGCTACGATGATGAAGACTTACATGCCGAGCAACAAGAAAAAACCACTGAAAAATTTACTCTTGCATATGTGGGCAATCTAAAACCAAATCAAAATGTGCCTGCGCTGTGGGAAGTAATTCGGGCAGCGGCAGCAGAAAACGAGGAATTTGCCTCTAATTTCCAACTCAATTTTACTGGAAATGCCGATGATTCAGTGGTGGAATCGGTACAGCAGCAGCAACTACAAGAAATGCTTACCCGTAAGGGGTATGTTCCCCACAAAGAAGCCA
>NVWW01000090.1 GCA_002746335.1 Flavobacteriales bacterium
GTCATCTTCGGCTATCTCAGCGGATTTTTTGAAATGCTCGATGGCCTCAGCGCATTTGTTGTTTTGAGCCGCTACATAACCCACACTGTAGTAGGCATCTGCCGATGGCTTCAACTCAACCAACACAGTAGCTGATTTTAAATAGAGTTCCTCACTGGTGCATTCTTTTTTCTCCATCAATTTGGTAATCATTTCTAACAAGTTAGTATCCTGTGGGTTGGCCTCGAATTTTGGCCCGAAAACATTGATAATATCGGGGCAATCGGCAATAGGACCAAACATGGCATCGAGATTTCCCTGTACTTTTTGGTACATCTCTTTTACATTATCTTTTTTAGCAGTGGCGATGTTGTGCTTGCATATTGCTGCCAATTTGGGATACCATTCAAGCAATTGCGCTTTCATCTCCTGTTTTTTAGCAGCATCTTTTTCTTTTTTATACATCAAATAACGTGCTTTGTATAAGGAAACAATCACACCCGCCTCGCTTTTGTTGCCACATTCATCAACTGATACTTTCAATACTTCAAATGCTTTTTCAGGCTCTTTTTTGYKGTATTTCAGCATGTCGGAACCTTTT
This sequence comes from Flavobacteriales bacterium, assembly GCA_002746335.1. Classification (GTDB taxonomy): domain Bacteria; phylum Bacteroidota; class Bacteroidia; order Flavobacteriales_H. The sequence goes on from NVWW01000090.1 coordinate 581, forward strand.
CGCCCAAGTACGTAGCATTTTTGGCCGAAATGTTCTATTCTTTTATCATACACCCAAAGCAAAGTGTCTAACAATACCAACTTTTTATCTGCATCTTCTTCTTTTTTAATGAACTGCTTGTACATTTTAGAGCCATGTACATACTGCGACTTACTCAATTTCGGGCAGCATTTGATGGACTTGCGCCAAAATTTAATAGCATCATCATAATTTTTTTGTTTGTAATATTCGCTGTAAAGCGAATAATTTTCAGCGCAGCAAACGCTGTCCTCGGGGGTTTCTCCCCAATTATATTTTTTTTGAGAAAAAGATGCAGTTGAAATCAACACAAATGCTATCGTCACAATCTTAAACTTCATTTTTCAATACGGTTTTAGTTCACGTGCAAATATAACAATCAATCAATTTTTTGRCGTACRAACCAGCGGTCGTACTTGCCGGGAGTGAATGAAAACCCAATCATCAGGTTRGYATATTGCTCTTGCACAATTCCCGGTTCGTTTTTTCCTCGCTGCCCAAATTCCACTCCAATGTTGAAACTAGATACCCATTTTTTTCTCTGGTCTGACTTTACAATTGGTAGTCCAACTCCAAAACTTATGCCATATTCTGCAAGTTGTACGTTGTTCACTTGCAAATGAGTATTGGAATAGCGCAGCCCAAGCCTGTAGCTTGTTTTTTTCAAGATGTCACGGCTGCTTTGGTCAATCAACAGCTGTGTGCCAAGCGAGAGTTGGTCTTTTCGTGCCAATCCAGCAGGCTGACCGAAAATTTCAAACGATGACCAATTTTGAATTGAATAGTCAATGCCTACTGTCCATTTTTCACCGATATAAATTGCTGCACCAAAGCCAAACTTCTGCGGAACAGTGATGTTGCCAGTTGAGGTGTCTATTTCAATAGTGTCTTTTATTACGTTTGCTCCACTTGTTATTACAAAGCTCTCTGCCAAAAAAATATGCTCTGATTTTAACTCCGTTTTGAGTACGTAACTTGCCCCAAATGAAGCTTTCAGTTTATCGTTGATTTTTCTGTAATACAGCAATCCAAAATCGAAATAAAAATCATTCACTGTAATTATTTCTTTTGATTTGATGTTATATGCTCCCGTTGATTCATCGAGGATTGCTTTTCTGCTTTTTTCGAGCGAGCCAAACAAAAAAGACGCATTGGCTCCCAGCGAAAGCTGCTGTATAGAGTCATTGAGCAGATCAACCGCATTCCCCCAAAAAACCCGGTGAATACCGCCTTCGCCTTCATACTGGTAGTTTACTTCGCCCAACACGGTGTCATTGACAGAATTGACAATGTTATAGCCCATTTTGCTGTAAGGCACCAGCCCAAAAGCCATGCCCCAGCGATTTTTAACTATTGGCAAACCAAGTACTGCGCTTCTAAAATAAGTGTTGTTTGTTTTTTCGCGGGTCTGCTCTGAAATCAGAGTGAGAAAATTGCTGGAAACACCGAGATCAAAGGTGGGTTCGGTGATGAATCCGTAAGAAGCAGCATTGGCAATATTGACAGAAAAGGGGGAAATGATGCCGTGCTTTATATCACCCATTGAGTGATTTCGCGTAAAGCCCGTTGATTCTATTTCGCCCAGCCCGTAAGCAGAATAGGGCGAGTAGGTGCTGGTTTGAGCGAATGTAACAGCAGGAATGAGCAGCAAAAAAATCGCAAAAGCGCGGTTAGTCATTGTAATTGAGAATAATGTTCAGGCCCGTCAAAACCAGATGAGGGGCTGCAAAAATGCCACTTTCTAACGCCTTTTCAAAAACTTTAGTATCCCCCCCTGTCAAAACCACTTGTAAGTTTTCGAATTTTGATTCGTATTGATGAATAATTCCCTTTACTTCTGCAACGGCACCATTGATAACCCCCGATAGGATGGACTCTTCTGTGGTTAGACCAATGAGTTGGCTACTATCTTTCCGTTGAATTAACGGCAGTTTTCCCGTGAAATGATTTAGTGATTTCAAGCGCATATCAATACCGGGAGAAATACCTCCTCCTGCATATTCGTTTTTGTCGTTGATAAACTCATAAGTGATGGTGGTACCTGCATCAATCACCAACAAATTTTGACTTGGAAACAAATGATTGGACCCTACCGCAGCGGCAAGACGGTCTTTGCCAAGCGTTTGAGGTGTTTCATAGCGGATTTTTATCGGTATGGATGTTTTTTCAGATAGTATTATGAATGAAGTTTTTTCATCCAGAAAATTAGAAATTTCATCTGAATAGTTGGTTACCGAACAAAGAATAGCTCTGTTGATTTTTGGATGCTTCCCGAATATTTCTTGCAAATCGTTTGCCGTAATTTCATTATTGAATAAACAAGATTCAAGCAAATCACTCTTATCAAAAACGGCTACTTTGCCGGTAGAATTTCCAATGTCAATCACCAAATTCATCTCTTGCTGCCTTAAGCACGGCAAAGGTAGCTATTGAAACGAATTAATTTTTAGTTTTGCGCCTCACTTAGGTTGGTGCGGTAGCTCAGTTGGTAGAGCACAGGACTGAAAATCCTGGTGTCGACAGTTCGATTCTGTCCCGCACCACGCAGTAAAGGCGCGAACTTCATGAAGTTCGCGCCTTTTTTTGTTCCCCAAAAAATAACGTAAAATATGTAGCGTGAAGTTTTTTAAAAACCCATCCTAAGACCTCTTTTGTAAACTATGAAATAACTGCCTTGAGCTTTTTCTTTTTGCTGGATGTCGTTTGTTTGTTTTGTTTCAAATATTTTGTCAATACCGGCATCAGCTTATGAAAATTCACCGGCTTGGTTATATACTGGTTAATGCCGGCTTGCTTGGCCATTTTCTGTTTTCCCTCAAATACATCTGCTGAAACGGCTATGATAGGGACGTCATCAAATCTGTGATCTGCTCTTAGTTCTTCGGCTGCCTGTATCCCATCTTTTAAAGGCATGTGCAGATCCATCAAGATAAGGTCTGGCTTCAGTTTTCTCGCCATTTGAACCGCTTCTTCACCATTTGTTGCCAATTCAATCTTTAATTTGATCTCATTGAAAAGCATTTTCATCATAAACTGGTTCATCGGATTGTCCTCTGCCACAAGAACTTTATTCTCTGGCGAAAAGTTGTATTTGCTCAAGTCTATTTCACTGTCAATGCGCAATGTTGTATCAGATGCAACCATAGGAAGTGTCGCTTTAAAAACAGAACCTTGACCTACTTCGCTCTCAAATTCGAACTTGCCTCCTAACAACTCCACCATTCTCTTTGTGATAGTAAGGCCCAATCCGGTACCGCCATACTCCCGCGTTGTAGCAGCATCGGCTTGCTCAAAGGGCTCAAGGATTTTCTGTAAGCGGTCTGCAGGGATACCGATTCCCTGGTCTTCAACACTCAAAATAAAATGCTGCTTATCTTCAGCAACTTCAGCTTTTATAAAGATGTCTTTGCCCTTCGGGGTAAATTTAATGGCATTGCTCAAAAGGTTCATCAAGATCTGGTTGATCTTGGTTCTATCTGATTTTATTATTTTGGGAATATTGCGATCAATATCATATTTGAGATTGAGGTCTTTTTCCATCGCCTGTACTTTATTGATATGGAACGATCCTTTTATTGTTTGATGAATATCCATATCTTCTATAGAGACGGACATTTTGCCTGCTTCAATCTTAGAGAGATCCAAAATGTCGTTGATGATCTCAGAAAGGGTGGTTCCACTGGTACAGATATTTTGGATGCATTGCTTAAAGGTATCCGGCACATCCAGGTTTTTCATCTGGCTGGTTAGAATTTGTCCAAGCCCTACAATGGAATTGACCGGAGACCGTATCTCATGACTCATATTGGCGAGAAATCTCGTCTTTGCTTCATTGGCCGCATCAGCTTTTTCTTTGGCTATGTGCATCTGTTCTTCTAACTTTTTCCTTTCAAAGAACGAGGGAATATCCAAATTCACCGGCAAACTGCCCGTTGCATCTTTTTCTTTTAAATGTTTTTTTACATGCTCTTTGATGCGATGTGGCGGGGCCATGATGAATGTGCAACTGTCATCTCCTTTCGCTTTACATGAAATTTCTACTGATGTGAGTGGTAATCCGAAGCTCTCTTCGCACCAACCAGAAGAATACCCCGCATTCATAATACATACAGGCACATTGGTTTTCTGTCCTGCCTCCATCCAGGAATTGGCTTCGAAGGAGAAAGGGTGATTGTAAATGAGAAAGTAATTATTATCAGGTGTTGGGCTGCTTTCAGGCAATATGTCCACATAGGCCCAGCCCGTGTAAGCAAAGTGTACCGGTCCTGCCGATAATTTAGCGATCGGATCAGTAAGGTTCATCTTTTTATGAAAATTCTTTGCGTCTTCAATACCAATAACATGGGCAATGTCAAACAGGAAATTTTTACCAATGGCAAATGCTTCTTCTTCTCCCCTGTTGGAATACAGGTTTTTAATGGTCTTCAAAAAATCGTATGATAATGCAGAGGCCCTTACCAACAAGTACCTCTGACCATCAATTTCAATWGTTGCCTTGGYRGGATTTATCCTGAGCTGTTGAAAGTACTCACCCACCGTTTTTTGGGCAAYATCAAAAAGMGGTTTAAATTCTTTGGGRACACTCACTGTGTCRCCTTCCARAACCTCAAATGATTTTTCATGAAGCARSGCATTYGCTKTYTCAAGCTCTTCAATGCGYTTTTCCAGYTCTTTTACATAGCCATTTTTTTTCATTCGTCTATGATTTAGTTTTACATATTGATATGTGGGAAATCATAYAAATTAATGCATAAAAGTATATAAGCGCAAAGTGAAAAACAAACAAATGCCTGTAATAACCTTGAGCATGTAAGAAAATCAATGAATTTCTATTCTCTCCTAATGAGCAGCGGAGAAAACGACTGAATAGCAGCGGATTACCAAGCAGCATACGGAAAAGAGCTCTGTTTGCCGCAAAGTTTTTAATGTGTTTTTTGAAAAAAACACACAAAATATCCGATAAGTCATTTCTGAATTTTTTTTGGAGAATTTTTAAACGAAAACTCAGCGAAAAAACAAACTGTATAAATGCAACATGTGGTTTTTAGAATTTTTACCGACAAACCACTTTCTTGACAACAATTTCATTTCCGCTTACTATTTTCACAAAGCAAACCCCTTGGGGTTGGCTGGAGAGGTCGATTTGCTGTGTGGTTGAGCTATTGAATTGTAACTGATAACCTGAGTTCGATTCTAAAAAAAACGGTTAATTGCGTTGATTACAAAGGCTGGTGCCATAAGTTCAGCCAAGAGTTTTGTGTTTAAAATGTCTGTTTCTCAAAATGCTTCTGTTAATAACTCATTGTCATTTCGTGTTTTATAGCGAGTCATGAAAATATTTTTGTAAAAACATTCGTCATGAAAACACTTGTACGCACAATATTAGTTTTTCATTTTTCTTTTGCCCTTTTTCATTGCTCATTCGCACAGCACACAGTAGTGATGAAATCAGGAGATAAGAAAAAAGGGATAGTACTCGAACTAAAACACGACACCTTATATTTTGCTGAAAGCCAAGAGATGACCATCATCAACATGGTGGATATTTCTTCCATATTTTTCGATGAATATGTGGCTTATGATGGTCGGCTAATGGAAAAAGAACCGGAAAAAAGAATCCAATCGGGCAAATACCTTATCACCTACCGCATGAAAGATCGCACCATGATTAAGCCGCCTGTCATTTCAAACGGCACGCTAGAAAAAGGAAAAGTAGTGGTAGAAGTAATCATCAACCGCAGTGGCAGGGTGATCAAGACAAAGCCCGGAGCAATTGGTTCCACTACCACCAGCGAATACCTTTATACCAAGGCAAAATTTGCTGCACAAGGGGCTATCTTCAACAAGCACGACACTGCGCCCATCGAAACCAACGGGACAGTCACGATTACATATTAATCAAAGGAATATTGAAAAATGGCATAAGCCCGGCATTCCACTATTCCATCACTGCAGTTAACTTTTTCGTATTTTCGCCATCCGATGAAAACCTCTTCCAATACTGATTTCGAGCAGTATCTTCAACCTGCAACTTACACTGATAGCGATCATCCATCGGTTGTTGAATATGCAGAGACAACCACTTCGGGAATTAAAGATAAAAACGAAAAAGCCGTTGCGCTTTATTACAAAATCCGCGATGGCTATAAATACGACCCCTACCGTGTTGACTTGAAYGAGCAGGCGATGAAAGCCAGCGATTTGCTTACGCGAGATCATGGCTACTGCATTGAAAAAGCCAACTTATTGGCTGCAACATGCAGGGTTGTYGGCATACCCAGCCGTTTGCACTTTGCCAACGTGCGCAACCACATCGGAACAGAAAAATTGGAAAAGGGGCTCAAAACGAATGTGCTTGTGTTTCACGGCTACACCGAAATGTACTTAAATGGAAAATGGGTAAAAGCAACCCCTGCTTTTAATAAATCTCTTTGTGAAATGCTTCATGTTGAGCCACTTGAATTCGATGGAAAAAACGATTCCATCTTCCAGGAATACGATAAAAAAGGAGCACATTTTATGGAATACCTGCACGATTATGGTCATTTTGATGATRTTCCAAGGGAGTTGTTYATTCAAGAATTGAAAAAACAYTAYCCRCACCTGTTTGAAAAAGGCGCCATAGAAGGRATGGACTCAAGCTTGTTTATTAAAGGATGAAGACAGCAGCGTTTTTTTCGTTGATTTTTATCCAGTTTTCCATTTTAGCACAACCTCCGAAATTAGTTGCCGGCCCGATGCARGGGCACACTACATCAAATTCTATAAAAATCTGGYTRCTKACGAAAGATGTTRAAATTGTTACGCTCTCTCTTTCTGAAATTAMCGAYAAAACACCTCTCGTTCAATCCATTTCTACCGATACTGTTTTCAACAAACAATCTTATTTTCCGCTTACTTTTTCTTTTTCCGGCCTGAAACCAAGTACAGAATACAGCATTCAAATCACCTTAGATGGGAAGCCGCTCGAAGAAAAATTCTCTGCAAAAACACTAAGTGATGAATCAGCAAAAGATTTCTCCTTCTTGCTCGGCTCGTGTGTCTTAACTCCACCACCAATCCTAMGCATGATTTATCCGGGACAAAAGGAAAAAATCTTCAGCAAAATGAAAAATACCGATGCCGGTTTTATGCTATGGCTRGGCGATAATCTTTACTAYCGGAAAAAAGACCGCCAATCRGCTGATGGCATGTTTGCCCGCCAAGTGAAAAAACGAAAACTAAAACTGTTGAACGCATTCTTAGCAACTATGCCGCAATACGCAATATGGGATGATCACGATTTCGGCCCGAATAACAGCAATAGCAGCTTTCCTCTGCGTGATTCTTCACTGCAAATTCACCAAAATTTTTGGGCTARCCCATACTACGGTACTGCTGAAACCAAAGGAACTTTTTCGAATTTTGGACATTACGATTGCGATTTTTTTTTGACAGATGGACGCTACCACAAAAAGTTGCCTGATGAATCAGGTGCTACCATTTTGGGCGAGGGGCAAATCAACTGGCTGCTTGATGCGTTGAAAAAATCAACCGCYTCTTTTAAATTCATTGCCATAGGCACGCAGTTTGTAAACGAACACTGCGCTGGCGAGCACCACAACGAATACCCAGCAGAGCGTCAAARAATCATTGATTTTATTTTTGAAAACAACATAACAGGTGTAATTTTCCTTTCAGGCGATATGCACTATTCACAACTTGCCAAAGCAGAATTTGAAAATGGCTATCCGCTTTACGATTTTAGCTGCTCACCGCTTACTGGACTCGTATATCACACGCCAGTAAAAGAAAACCCGCAACGCATCGAAAATAAGCGCATCGAAAAGCGCAATTTCGGGAAATTCTCAATTTCAGGAGAAAATGGCAACAGAAAATGTCTTATCGAAGTTTTCGATTCAAAGAGGAAAAAACTGTGGGAATACACTATTCAGGAATCCCAATTAAAAAAGTAGGGTTCGTTAAACCCATACGGTTCTTTATAGAATTTTCTTTGGTGTCGTAGCTATGAATTTTTTTAAATACAACGGCTCAAAGTAAGCCAACCCTTCAAACCCTTCTTCTCGATATGCCTTTTCGGAAAGTGAAGTCATGTTTTTTGAAGACGGAAAAATGTCGTCAACAAAAACCGCATTAGGATGGTGCTGCAAAAACTGCTTGCACTTCTCTGCTCCAGTTCCAAAAAAAATGATTTGATGGTTTTCTAAATATTCAGCAAAAGCATTTTCATCAATCACTTTTGCAGAAACCGGTTGTATTTCATTCAGTGTTTTATCAAAAAGTGCTGTGTAAACTTCCATCCTGCGGGCATCCAGCATAGGGCAAAATAACGTTTGGAGCTTCGAGCTTGGAGTTTCGAGTTTAATATTGGCCATTGCTTGCAAAGTGCTTACTCCAATCAGGGGCTTATTCAGCGCAAAACACAAGCCCTTTGCCGTAGAAACGCCAATCCGCAAACCCGTATAAGAACCAGGCCCTTTGCTTACCGCGATCGCATCCAAATTAATTGGGCTGACACCGGCATTTTTTAAAACTTCTTCAATAAATACCGTGAGATTTTCTGAGTGAGTGTAACCGTCATTCACTTCTTTAAATGCGACCAACTCTCCACCTCTCCCTAAAGCAATCGAACAAACGGTAGATGAGGTTTCAAGGTTTAAGATCAAAGCCATCGCAAGAAAATAGAAAACATGAAAGAATACGAAAACTACTGCCTTTTCCTACGCTTTTTGAAGAGGTCTTTTTTCTCGGTTTTTTCCACTAAATCGCCATCTATCAATTCTTTTGATATAGCCGAATAAGGCCCTGAAATCACTTCCTGCCCCTCTTCCAATCCTGATAAAATCTCAATATGTTTGCTGTCTTGAATGCCTGTTTTTACCTCTACTTTCTTGGCAGAATCGTCCTTCAAAACAAACACACATTCAACAATTTCCTCGTCCTTTTCTTCTCGATTTTCCGCTTCTCTATCTTTTTCTGTTACGCCTGATTTCTCATCAACACCTGCACTGTCTTCCCTTGTGGTTACGGTCTGAATCGGAACTGTTAACACATCATAAGCAATTTCTGTTTGGATTTCCACCGTAGCTGTCATTCCAGGACGGAAAGGTGAAAGGTGTGGGTTTTCTTTTGAAACCAAATCTTCATACGACTCACGCAAAATGCGAATTTTAACATCGAATGTGGTCACTTGGTCAACGTTCATTCCTTCTCTGTTGGCTGAATTGGCCATCTCCATCACAATCCCTTTGAATTTCCTGCCAAGATAAGCATCCACTTCAATTTCAACCTTATCGCCTAAATTCACCTTCACGATATCGTTTTCGTTTACTTCAACATTGGCTTCCATCGTACTCAAGTCTGCAATGCGCATCATTTCGGTGCCAGCCATTTGCGATGTGCCTACTACTCGCTCGCCCTGCTCCACATTGAGCATGGATACCGTGCCTTCAACAGGAGAAAAGATGGTTGTTTTAAGCAAATTATTCTGTGCTTCTTTTAACGATGCTTCAGCACTTTTCACGCTGAATTCCGAACCGATAACGTTCTGCTCGGCTGCTTCCACTTCGGCTTTGGCAACTTCGAAAGCAGACTTGGCCGCATCAAAATCGGCTTGCGAAATTGCACCTTGATTGAACAGTTTTTCGTTTCGGCTGAAGTCAGCTTCTGCATTAATCATCTTGGCTTTTACCTGAGCTAAACGGGCTTTGGCATTCGCCAAATTTGCCCGGGAAGTGTTGAGTGATGCCTCAGTCCTATCACGGATAGAAATGTAAATGTCGGGGTTGATTTTTGCGAGCAAATCGCCTTTTTGCACTTTGTCGCCTTCTTTTACAGGAAGTTCGATGACTTCACCAGAAGCATCTGGGCTAATTTTGACTTCCACTTCGGGCTGCACTTTGCCGTTGGCAGCCACAGTTTCAATGATGGTTCTTTTTTTGACTTTTTCAGCAGTAACTGAAATCGGATCACTGCCGCTGTTTGCTTTATAAGCTGCAAAAGTCAGCAGTATCACTACGATTCCTATTAATATAAAAAGCAGTTTTTTGTTCATCTTTTCAAATTAAAAAACTAACGGTATACCTTGGTAAAAATCCAAAATTTTTGTTTTGAAAACATAATCGTATTTCGCTTGAAGCAAATCTGATTGTGCCTTTGCAAGTTTGTTTTTTACATCGTTGTATTCCACCGCGTTAACCATCCCAACGTTGAATTTTTGCTCGGTGTATTTGAACGACTCTTCCAACGCTATCAACGATTTTTTAGTTGCGCGGTGCTTTTTCAATGCCGCTACCGCATTTGCGTATGCTTGCTCGATGTCTTTGCGCAACTGGTTTCTCGCCAATTGCAAATCATATTCAGCATTTTCAATAGCAAGCCTAGCTTTATTGATGTTGGTCTGCACCGCCCACCCATTGAAAATCGGCACGGATAAGCTCAGACCAACAGATTGGTTTAAATTGTCATCCAATTGCTTTCCAAATGACCTTGGTTCGGTGATGGTAGTGTACTGTGGAAAGAAAACCTCTTCACCTGAAGCGGTTGCTCCAAGCGGAATGAAACTGAAACCAGTGGTATCCACTACTTCTTTTCGATTTCCAGAATACCCTGTTCCGTAAGAGCCGCTGAGTGCCAGACGCGGGCTGCGCCCCCCCTTGGCAACGGCCAGCTGCTTTTCATTGCTTCCGAGCCGGTATTCAGCACTTTTGATTTGGGGCATTTTGCCCAACGCGGCATCATACACCTGTCCGGGCGTGCTCAAAATTTTCGGCTCAGTTGGGATTTCCATTTCGGGTTTTTCGATTTTAAAATCTGTGCTTGCATTGAGCTCCAATAATTGCTTCAAATCCAAATAGGCCATTTGCAGCGCGTTTTCGGCATTCACCACATTCAATTCTTCCGTGGCTTTTTGCGCTTCGATTTCGAGCAAGCTGCCTTTTGGTAAACTTCCTACATACACTAATTTTTGTGTTCTTTCCACCTGCATTTCACTAATTCGCAATTGACTGCTGGCAATTTCGATCTGCTCTTCGTTAAAAAGTACCTGCAAATAATTGGCTGCAACCGAAAGCGAAATGTCATTTTTTATTTTGTCAATATCTTTTTGACTCGCCAAAAAGCTGTATTCGTTTTGCTTTATGGTGTTCCAGGTTTGCAGACCGTTGAACAGCGTAACACTGCTATTGAGCGAAAACGCGTTGGATTGCACACGCTCTGTAGCGAATTCGTTAGTGAATGGGTCAATGGTTTGCCCGAAATTGTAATTGTTGTTGACGAAGCCGTTGAGATTGGGCAGGGCTTCAGTTTTTGATTGCAAAAGGGTATGTTTGGATATTTTTGAACTGATTTCCGTTTTTTTAATCTGGATGTTGTTTTCCAAGGCATGCGTGACACAACGCTCTAAGTCCCATGTTTCCTGGGCATTAGAAACATTCCACAGGAAAAACAACAGTATTTGGAAAAATATTTTCACGTTTCGGAAAAAGGAAGGCAAAAGTAATACTTAAACGGATGAAATGAAGCGTATTATAGAGCAATTACCCGAAACAGTTGGTAATTGGTGCATGAAGGGGATGAGAGGCAGTTTGCAGGTCTACTTACTGGAAAGTGTATTTTTACACATCAACTATTCATTAAAATGACAGCACGCAATTCACTATCCCATCTCGAAAACACTAAATCACTTTTCCGTTACTACAAATCACTTGGTGAAAGGGCCATTGCGCAATTAGATGATGAACAAATCAAATGGCATCAAAACGAGAATTCAAACAGCATTTCGATTATCGTAAAGCACCTAAGCGGTAACATGCTTTCCCGCTGGACGGATTTTCTAACTACTGATGGTGAAAAGTCGTGGCGCCAACGCGATGACGAATTTGTGAATTCAATTGAAAATAAACAAGAACTTCTGCTTGCTTGGAACAAAGGGTGGGATTGCCTTTTCAATGCCATTGACCCGCTGACTGAAAACGACCTGCAAAAAATCGTTTATATCCGCGATGAAGGCCATACGGTGATGGAAGCCATCAACCGTCAGTTGGCACATTACGCTTATCACATTGGGCAAATTATTTTTGTTGCCAAAATATTGAAAGGTGAAGAATGGCAATCGCTTTCCATTCCGAAAGGAAAATCAAGTGAATACAATAAGGAAAAGCTCAAAAAGAAAAAGTAGCAAAAACACGTTGTTTAATAATTCAAATTCGGCCCCAACCACCTTTCCGTTTCTTCAATACTCATTCCCTTCCGTTTTGCATAATCTTCCACTTGATCCTTTCCGATTTTACCCAAGCCAAAGTATTTGGATTCAGGATGTGCAAAGTAGAACCCGCTTACCGATGAAGCCGGATACATCGCAAGTGATTCAGTGAGTTTTACCGCTGCATTTTTTTCTGCATCGAGCAATTTCCATAGCTGCCATTTTTCAGTGTGATCGGGACAGGCAGGATAGCCGGGTGCAGGGCGGATGCCCTTGTATTCTTCTTTAATTAATTGCTCATTGCTGAAGCTCTCTTTAGCGCCATAACTCCAGTATTCCCTGCGCACTTTTTTGTGCATCAATTCGGCAAATGCTTCCGCAAGGCGGTCTGCAAGCGCTTTCAGTAAAATACTGTTGTAGTCATCGTAGTCTTTTTCAAATCGTTCAATGTGCTTTTCAATGCCAATGCCTGCCGTCACCACAAATCCACCAATATAATCGTTCAGCTCCGTCTGTTTTGGAGCTACAAAATCTGATAAAGCGATATTCGCTGCACGGGCTGCTTTTTTGCTTTGCTGGCGTAGCGTGTGCAACGTGATTTTCACATCTTTTCTACTGCCGTTGGCATAAATTTCAATGTCATCTTCGATAGAATTGGCGGGCCATAAGCCAATGACAGCGCGCGCTTTCAGCCATTTTTCAGCAACAATTTTATCGAGCATAGCATTGGCCTCATCGTATAGTTTTTGTGCTTCTTCGCCTACTATTTTATCTTCGAGAATTTTCGGGAAACGTCCGGCCAATTCCCATGTTTGAAAGAAAGGTGTCCAATCAATGTAATTGCGGATTTCTTCCAACGGGTATTCGTCAAACGTTTTTATTCCTTCAAATTTCGGGTGAAAAACATCTTCGGTTTTCCAATCAATTTGAAATTTATTCTCACGTGCTTGGCCTATTGAAAGGAATTCTTTTGCCGCTTTTTTCTTCGCGTGATTTTCCCGCACTTTGGCATATTCAGCACGGATTTCTTTTTCAAAATCCACTTTTTTATTTCCGAGTAATTTACCAACAACAGGTACAGAGCGCGATGCGTCCAACACGTGAATGGTTTGCGCCCGCTTATAATTTTGCTCGATTTTCACAGCCGTATGAACACGGGAAGTGGTAGCCCCCCCAATTAACAATGGTGTAGAGAACCCTTCTCTTTCCAGTTCTTTGGCCACATGTACCATTTCATCTAATGAAGGGGTAATCAACCCGCTTAACCCGATGATGTCAACGTTTTCCTCCTTCGCTTTTTGCAATATGGTTTGGCTTGGAACCATTACACCCAAATCAATGATTTCGTAATTGTTACAACCCAAAACTACCCCCACAATGTTTTTCCCAATGTCGTGCACATCGCCTTTGACTGTCGCTAAAAGCACCTTTCCCGCAGATAGTCTCCCACCCCCTTTTTCGGCTTCCAAATATGGAAGCAGATATGCAACCGCCTTTTTCATTACCCGAGCACTTTTCACTACCTGCGGCAAAAACATTTTTCCTGAGCCGAACAAGTCACCCACTACGTTCATGCCATCCATTAACGGACCTTCTATRACATGCAATGGTTTTTCACTTTTTTGTCTTGCCTCTTCGGTATCTTCTTCGATGTAATCCGTTATTCCTTTCACCAATGAATGCGAGAGCCGCTCTTCAACACTTGCATTTCTCCATTCTTGTAGTTTTTCTTCGGCTTGGACTTCACCTTTTACYGTTTGGGCAAATTCCAAYAGCCGCTCGGTRGCRTCTTCTCTYCTGTTCAGCAAAACGTCTTCAACGTGTTCAAGCAAATCATCGGGAATATCATCATAAACCTGCAACATGCTGGGATTTACGATGCCCATATCCATGCCATTTTTGATTGCATGATACAAGAAGGCGGAATGCATGGCTTCGCGCACCGCATTGTTRCCGCGAAACGAAAAGGAAACATTGCTCACACCACCGCTCACCAACGCGCCAGGCAGRTTTTCTTTAATCCATTTCGTTGCACGGAAGTAGTCGAGTGCGTAGTTATTATGCTCCGAAATGCCCGTTGCAACAGGAAAAATATTGGGGTCGAAAATGATGTCGCTGGGGTTGAACCCGACTTGCTCTGTGAGAATTTTGTATGCCCTTTCACAAATTTGAATTCGCTTTTCATAAGTATCAGCTTGTCCTTTCTCGTCAAAAGCCATCACAATTACCGCAGCGCCATAGCGCCTGACTAATTTCGCTTGGCTGATGAACTTTTCTTCGCCTTCCTTCATCGAAATAGAGTTCACAATTCCCTTGCCCTGAATGCACTTTAACCCTTCTTCAATCACTTCCCATTTTGATGAATCAATCATAATCGGTAGCTTGGCTATGTCTGGCTCGGCTGCAATCAGGTTCAAGAATTTGGGCATGGCTTCATTAGCATCGAGCAGGCCTTCGTCCATGTTCACATCAATCAATTGCGCACCACCTTCCACCTGGTCGCGGGCAACGGAAAGGGCTTCTTCGTAATTTTCTTCTTTGATTAACCGCAAGAATTTTCTGGAACCCGTAACATTGGTGCGTTCGCCAATATTCACGAAATTGCTTTCTGCATAAACGTGTACCGGTTCCATTCCGCTGAACTGCGGAATGGCTTCAATTTCAGGAATTTCCCTTGGCGGAAATTTAGCAGCAACTTCTGCAATTGCCTGAATGTGCTCAGGCGTTGTGCCACAACAACCGCCAACAATATTTACAAACCCGCTTCCAATGAAATCTTCCAACTGCTGTGCCATGTCCTCAGGCAGTTCATCGTATTCACCCATTTCGTTGGGTAGCCCGGCATTTGGGTAAGCACTGACAAAAAACGGGGATTTTTTAGCCAGTGTCTCAATGTATGGCCTCAGTTCTTTTGCGCCAAGTGCGCAGTTCAAGCCTACACTCAGTAAAGGTATATGCGAAACGGAAATCAGAAACGCTTCGGTGGTCTGTCCTGAAAGCGTACGTCCACTGGCATCGGTAATCGTTCCTGAAATCATAATGGGAAGTTCAATTCCTTTTTCTTCAAACAATTGGTCAATAGCAAAAATAGCGGCTTTGGCGTTGAGCGTATCGAAAATGGTTTCTACCAAAAGCACATCGGCACCGCCTTCCACCAAACCCTTTGCTTGCTCATAGTAAGCATCCTTCAACTGGTCAAAAGTGATGGCTCGATAACCCGGATCATTCACAGCAGGGGAAAGCGAAGCCGTTTTATTGGTTGGCCCCAAAGCGCCCGCTACGAAGCGGGGTTTTTCGGGATTGTTTATAGTGAATTCTTCAGCAATTTCTTTTGCGATTTTGGCTGATTGATAGTTCAATTCATAGGCCAACTCTTCCAATTGGTAATCGGCTTGCGCAATAGAAGTGCTGCTGAAGGTGTTGGTTTCGACCATATCAGAACCAGCTTCAAAATAGGCGGAATGAATTTCCTTAATCACATCAGGGCGAGTAATGGAAAGCAAATCGTTGTTACCTTGCAGCGGGCACGGATGGTCTTTAAACCTTTCCCCGCGAAAATCTTCTTCGGAAAGATTGTACCGCTGAATCATGGTGCCCATTGCACCATCGAGCACTAAGATGCGTTGTTTTAATATTTCTTTTATATCAGCCATTTTTTAATCCCCCGTCCCGCGACAAGCTCAGGACAACCCCTTTTAAAGAGGAATAATACAAAAAAATCTCTTCCGAATGGGTCGAAAGAGATTTTGATTATGTAGTGTCGTTTTTGGTATCAGTTCAAATTACAACTCATTGAAAACGCAAATTTACGTAAGTTGAAATTAATCCGCAAAATTTATCGCAACGAGAACTTAATCGGCAAGTGTTTTCCCTATTCATGCATTATCTTACTTTTTTATATTTGTTGAATAAATACCAACCAAAATGAAACAATTTGTAATCATAGCTACGGCAATTACCATTAATTTTTATGTTTATGCTCAAGAAACTTGGGTGTGGCAACAACCTGTTCCTCAGGGAAATGCCATTCATTCACTGGCGTTTTTTAATTCGTCAAAAGCTGTAGGGGTTGGACAATACGGAGCGATGATAAAAACTTCTGATGGAGGAAATTCCTGGTGGGAACTACAATCAGGCATTTACACTGATTTGAATGATGTTCATTTTACAGACGCAATGAACTGGTTTGCAGTTGGAAATTCAGGCATTATGCTTAATTCTACAGATGGAGGGGAAACATGGCAAATCATTTCTTCAGGTACGCAAATCAACCTGAAAAAAATTCGTTTTTACGATCATCGACTTTGGGTATGTTGGGATTGCCGGTTGGTTAACAAAGCATCCTAAAATGCAAAGCCGTGTGCGCTATAAAAAAATGGTAAAAACTAAGGAATTAAG
>NVWW01000091.1 GCA_002746335.1 Flavobacteriales bacterium
CCGTTTCAGTAGGTTGGTTGTTTGTATCATCCCAAAGATATTGATAAGGTGAAGTACCTCCGGTAGGTGGTGCCGAAGCAGTACCGTTGCAGTTGGCGAAGCAGTCAACATTTGTTAAGGTTACAGAAGTGTTGAGCACAGCCGGCTCATTGATGGTTACCGATGCGGTTTGTGTACAGCCGTTGTTATCGGTTACCGTTACCGAATGTATTGCTGCACATAGCCCTGTAGCTGTTGAATTAGTGCTGCTATTATCCCATAAATAGGAATAGGGAGAGGTGCCTCCGATTACATTAGCAGATGCTGTTMCATCGCATAAACCGTAGCAGGAAATGTCTGTTTTTGGAATGCTCACATTCATGCCGGGCGGTTCGTTGATGATGGCCGTAGTGCTRTCAACGCATCCGTTTGCATCGGTMACACTCACCGAGTATATTCCTGCCGGAAGATTATTCGCGGTGGCATTAATTTGATTTCCGGYRCCGGCATCCCATTGATAGGAATAACYCGTTGTTCCTCCGGTTGCAGTTGCCGTTGCATCACCGTCATTGCCGCCAAARCAACTCACATCGTTAGTTGATGAAATGCTGGATATAAGTTGTGTYGGTTCTGTGATKGTAATTGAAATGATAGTTTGGCAAGGTGTAGCGTCTGTAACGGTAACATTGTAGTTCCCTACCGACAGGAGAATGGCCGTATCAGTTGTCTGGCTTAATATGTCATCCCACTGGTAGGTGTAAGGGGTATTCCCTGCCGAAGCATTGGCARCTGCAATTCCATCATATCCGTTATAACATGACACATTTTGTTGTAGTGTTGCAACAGTTGCTCCCCCATTATTCAAAATAGTAACACTTTGTGTAAATTGGCAAGTGTTGGCATCGGTAATAGTGACATTGTACGTGCCTGCACATAATCCGGTGGCAGTGGTGTCGGTTTGGCTGCTGCCATCATCCCATAAATAAGTATAATTTGGCGTGCCGCCTGCTGCTATTGCGGAAACTGATCCGTCACAAATGCCGGGGCAATTGGCATTGATTCCTGAAGTTGCAGCAGATATAGCAGGAGGTTGTGTCAATGTGATCGAAATGCCATTAGTACAGCCGTTGTTGTCGGTTACTGTTACCGTTTGTGTTGTTGCGGTTAGGTTATTTGCTACAGCTGTTGTTTGCCCACTGTTCCAGCTGTAGGAATAGGCCGTAGTTCCTCCCGAAGCACCTACTGTTGCAGAGCCATTATTGCCTCCGTTGCAAGTAATATTTGTTCCTGAAATAGTTAGTGACATTGCACTCGGTTCGGTGATATTGACGTTGGATGTAGTGGTGCAACTATTTGCATCAGTAACGGTAACATTGTAACTTCCGACAGAAAGATTGTTAGCTGTAGCGGTTGCTTGSGAACCGGCATTGGCATCCCATTGGTAGCTATATGCGGTGGTTCCTCCTGAGCCGGAAGCAGTTGCCGAACCGTTATTTCCACTATAGCAGCTTACATCAGATGTTGATAAAATACTGGCAGACAGAGGAGTTGGTGAGTTCACATTTAAGGTGATTGAAGCAGTGCATGAATTGCCATTGTCAGTTAAGGTTGCCGTATATGTTCCCGGGGGCAAAGAAGTGAAATTACCGGTTGTATTTGACTGCGATACAGGGCCTGTTATATCATAGCTAAAAGGTCCGGGGCCAGAGCCAGGCGAAATAGAAATTGTTCCGTCATTGCTTCCTGCGCATAACTCATTTGTAGCCACTGCATTAGGCGCTCCTATCCCGCCTACGGTAATGTTTACAGAAGTACAGCAATTGAAGCCTCCCCCATCTGTATAGCAAACCGTGAAACTGGTATCAGAGCCAACATTGACTGTTTGCGAGGCGGGGTCGCCAGCCGGACCGGTAGTGCCAGGAATGTTGTCCCAATCGTACCAAACTGAGCCGCAGCTCAGAGCAGAGATGGTTACATCGTCAATACCCCAATGGTCGAAGCCATTGCCTGAACTGCCACCTTGAAACCAATGAAACATGGTGCTGGCAGTCATAGCGCCTGCCGGAATTGTAAAACAGTATTGGTTCCATGATGTAAGTGTGGCGTCAAATCCCCCATTTGGATTAAAGTAATTAATCGTAGTCCAGGTAGTTCCTCCATTAGTTGAATATTCAAAATACACACCTTCAGTTGAAAGGTCAGGACCCTCGCAAGGTGAAGAGCCGCCTTGTGTAGAATAATCCAGATAGAAGCAAACATCGCCCCCGCACGACAGGTCGAATGCAACGGTTTGCATTTCTCGTGGTGCGGCCGTAGTGTTGCCCATCCACATGTACGTTTGACCGTCATAAGAGGGGTCGCAAATGTTTGAACCAAAAGTGCCTGACGGAGACAAGGTCCATCCTGGACCGACCGAACCGCTGTTAAAATCTTCATTTAATAATTGTGTTACAGCTCCAGAACCGGTGGCGGTTAGTGTTACCGAGCCGCCTCCGCATGGTACAGTAGTAGCAGATGCGCTAATCGTTACACTACATTGCCCCAACAACAACTCTGGAGTTAATAACCAAGAGGTTGCAACGAATATCAACAGTAATTGGGGGCTTTTCATCACTAATTACTGGTTTATTCGTTGTAGGTAACGGTCAGGTTTCTAAGGTCAAAGGCAGTCAATTTATCTTCAATCCCAGTGTTTGGGGTAGTCATTTTTGAGAAAATGTGATGGGCGGCATTATCATACACGGTGCATGAACCTTCAATGGTTTCGTTGGCTCTTAATACCACAGTCATACTGTATTCACCATTAGGGTCATTGCAAGTTTTGCAAACCCCGTTTATCTCCATGATCTTGTGATATTTTACTGTTTTGGTAGATGCAGCAGTATTGACAAAACGCAGCAGCACCCATTCCTGATCATAGCCCATTTCGAGGTCGCATTGTGCATATTTGTAATAGATTTCCACACCATTCTGCGAAGCGAACAGGTTCCATTTCGTGGGGTCATTGTTAGCTGTTGCTGACAATGAAAGACAGATGATAAAAAGCGAAAAGAGTATTTTCATAATTATTTGCTGCTTTGAATCTGATATTTTACTAAAACGATCTTACTTTAAATAATAAATAGACGCAGCGAACACAAAAGGTTGCTGCTTTTGTACTTAAAAAGTATTTTTTGGGAACTAAAGTTAGAAATAATTATTTAACAACAGGAAAACAAATTCCTGAATAGAAGATTTTATTCCAAAAAAAGAGAAGAATTAAAGCTAAATGAGGTGAAATCATCAATTATTTGACTTCCCCACCTAATAGAGTCACATGGCCCATTTGGCTGTGTTCTATTCCTTTCACATCGGTAAATTCTACCCTCCAGACATACACCCCGTTTTGCAACGTTGATGATCCCCCCATGGCCCGTGCTGTACCATCCCATGGGTCATCTAAACGGTAAGAGTCAAAAATAAGATCACCCCACCGGTCGAAAATCAGTAGTTTGTATTCTTTTACCGGCTCAATGCCAACACCTTTGGGGAAAAAGTAATCGTTGATGCCATCGCCATTTGGTGTAAATGCATTTGGGATGTGKGCGTAGTAAACCCCTCCAATGTASACAAACAGTGTGGTGGAATCGGTGCAATTGTATTGCGATGTCACCAGTAGATTTACCGGGTAGTATCCCGTATCCTCTAAGTAATATATGAATTCATCATCAGGATTAGTCGCAAAATTATATTCAGGATGCTGAATTGTATCGCCTCCAACAATCATTTCAAAAACATTATTGTCATAAAAAGTCCAATCCCACTGTGTAATGTTTCCATCGGAGATGGTGGATAAATCRGTAAAAAAAATGTTCATGTTTTGCACATTGGTAGGTTGCGGTGTGAAAACAAAATTTGCAATGGGGTTGGGATTGACCACCACCAATCCCAGCTTGTCTATGCCGTAACTGCAGCCATTGAGGGTAACGATAGTGAGGTTGACACTGTAAGTTCCTGTATCTACAAAGAGGTGGTCAAATGTAGTGCCGCAATCATCGTAAACACTGCCATCACCAAAATCCCAGAAGCAGTCCAAAGCAGGGTCAGAAGTATTGGTGAAGGTCACATTAAAGGGCTGGCACCCAAAAGTAGAGTCAGGGTCAAAAGCTACTGTGGGTGGTGCAAAGAAATCAATCACCACATAATCGGTGTCATTGGGCGAGCAGCCATCGGAAGCAATGACCATGTAAATGTTGCTGTCGGGATTTAACGCAGGCGGAAAAACCGTCATGGAAGGAGAGGTGCCTATATTGCTGCCGTTCTCATCGTACCAAACATAAGTATAAGGTGTTCCGTCTCCCCCAGTAGCTATAGCTAAAATATTTGTAGAAACACCTTCGCAGATGGTGCCTGTGCCGATAGCTGTAGTAATTACTGGTGGAAGTGTATAAATGCAAACGCTTTCGGCAGCAGATGCACATCCGTTTCCATCTGTTGCGATAACAGAAACACAGGAATCGGAAAAAACGGTTGCATTGTGAAGGCCTGCTCCGGCCCAGCCGTTGTTCCAGCTGTAAGTATATTGCCCCGTTCCCCCTGTTGCAAGTGCAGACAAGTCAGCTGTTCCACTGATACAAACGGTAGTATCAGACACTGTGGTTAGCTGAACCAGTGTTGGCTGGGTAACAAATACGCTGGTGAATGCCTCACATCCGTTTCCATCGGTAACCGTAACAGCATACGAACCGGTGCAAAGGTTGATGGCCGTTTGGGTAACTTGTCCGTTGTTCCAGGCATAACTAAAAATACCGGGAGTAGTACCGCCAACTGGGTTCACAGTCGCAGCTCCATCGCATGAGTTGTAACACAAGGTGGGTGCGGCAGCAGCGGTGGCAGTAGGAGGCGGGTTGTACCCAACTGTTACAGAAATCACGGTGTCGCAATTGTTCATATCGGAAATGGTCACATCATAAGTGCTGTCAATAATGCCGGTGGCGAAATTCATGTTTCCGTAAGCTCCCCAGTCATAAAAATAGGGAGAAGTACCACCGGTAACATTATCAACACTGGCATAACCATCTGGCATGCCGCAATTGGAGTTTACTGAAGAAGAGGTGATGTTGTATTGTGCCGGCTCAAGCATAGTGAAAGTAGTATCTTTTATGCAGCCATTAAAATCTGTGATTGTAATGGTATAGTTTCCTGCACAAAGCGTAGCGGAGTTTTGAGTAGTAAGCCCGTTGCTCCAGCTATAGCTGTATGGCGTTACACCACCTCCGGGCACAATAATTACATTGCCATCGCATGATTGATAGCAGGTGTTTGGCACATTTGCAAGGTTTGTGATGACAAGCAAAGGCGGTTCGGTAATGGTTGCGCTGTCAATCACCGTGCAATTATTCGCATCGGTGATGGTCACATGATATGTTCCTGCGCACAGCCCTGTTGCCGTTTCAGTAGGTTGGTTGTTTGTATCATCCCAAAGATATTGATAAGGTGAAGTACCTCCGGTAGGTGGTGCCGAAGCGGTACCGTTGCAGTTGGCGAAGCAGTCAACATTTGTTAAGGTTACCAAAGTGTTAAGCACAGCCGGCTCATTGATGGTTACCGATGCGGTTTGTGT
The DNA here is from genome assembly GCA_002746335.1 of Flavobacteriales bacterium. Lineage (GTDB taxonomy): Bacteria > Bacteroidota > Bacteroidia > Flavobacteriales_H. Next base: position 5,582 of record NVWW01000091.1, read on the forward strand.
ACAACTGTTGTTATCGGTTACGGTTACCGCTTGCATTCCAGCGGTGAGATTGTTTGCCGCAGTTGTAGTTTGCCCGTTGTTCCAATTATAAGCATAAGGAGTTACCCCTCCGCCTACAGTAACCGTAGCTGAACCGTCATTTCCGCCATTGCAAGTGATGTTCGTTCCTGAAATAATTAATGACATTCCTGCTGGCTCCGTGATCGTTATGCTTGCTGTGTCAGTGCAGTTGTTGGCATCGGTAATGGTTACACTGTAACTTCCCGAAGAAAGATTGTTTGCAATAGCGGTTACTTGAGAACCGGTATTGGCATCCCACTGATAGCTGTAGGCCGTGACGCCCCCTGAACCTGCCACGGTTGCCGAGCCGGTATTACCACCATTGCAATTTACATTTGAAGAAGAAGAAATACTTGCTGATAAAGCAGGTGGCTGGGTTATGGTTACTGTTGTTGTTACAGTGCATGGTGTGCCATCAGTTACTGAAACTGTGTAAGTTCCAGCAATCAAACCGGTAGCAGTTTGGGTAGTTTGTCCGTTGCTCCAATTGTATGAATAAGGTGTAATTCCACCAGAAGCATTGGCTGTTGCAGTCCCGTTATTTCCGCCATTGCAACTCATGTTGTTCTGCGAGTTAGTTAAAGTAATCGGAACGTTTAAGCTTACTGTAACGCTATCAATTATCGAGCTGCAATTTGTGCCGTCAAAAATGGTAATTGAGTAAGTGCCAGCCGAAAGCCCGGTAATGGTAGAAGTAGTCCCACTATTGCTCCACTGGTAAGTATAGGGTGTTTGCCCGTTTGAAGGGCTTGCGGTAGCAGTGCCCAGTAAACTGCAATCCTGGGGTGTGGAAGTTAAATTTGGAGCGATGATGGGTGCAGAAGGACAGTTTAGCCCATTTTCAGCCAAAAACACACCTGAATCATAATCGGCGTCACCGGCATCTGCAATAATTAATTTCATGTGATAAGTAGAACACGGCTGTACCACAACAAACGCAGTAAGCACTGTGGTGTATCCGTCATACTGCACTTGTGTACCACCTGCATTATCTATATAATATGAGGTGTTTGAGCCGCTGTTTACATTGTCAATGGAAACCGGTATTGATGTTCCGGGAACAAGCGCAATGTTTTGTGTTCCTGTAATGCCTGGCCCGCTGATGAAAAAACCGAAAGCGTCATTAAAGCCCGCATTTACAAACTCGGGGTATTCTTCCGAGCCGAAAACGTAATCAAGCGTAAGCGTGTCGCAATAAGGGGTAATGTCAAATTCAAGTATGCAAGGGTCGTAGATGGCATCGGGTTCGAGAGTAGTCAGGTCAGGATCGCTTTGGATGGTGCCGTTGTCAACTCCTGCAGATGCAGAATTATTATTTCCTTGAGCAACGGTAGCTCCACCGGAGGTAATGATAATGCCTGAAGGCATGCCGATATTGCCGTTATCTGTAAATGTCCCGGAAGCGCCATTTGGACAATTAAAAGTAACATTTTGAACAGTTATACCCGTGCCAGTAATGGTATTGACTAAGGTTTGTGCGTTGTTGTTGGAAGTAATTACCAATTGTGCGGTGGCTTGCAGGGTAAACAAGCAATACGTAATCAAAAACAGAAATGCATAATTTATCCCTTTCGGTATTTGTACCGAGATTCTCATATTATCATTAAGACGAAAAATTCGTCCTACGGTTGCTGCATTTATGCTCAAAAACCGTTTTTGAGCAATTAAAGGTAAAAATGTTTTTCCAATAACAGAAAAACAAATTTTCTAAAAAAAGGAAGTTGAAGAAAAAAAGGAAAGAGAAAAAGTAAAAGCGGTTACTTCACTACTGTAATTGTGCCACCGTATTCGTATTCATATCCATCCTCACCCTTAACCTTGGCCACCCAGCCGAATGTTTCACCAAATTTTGCCTGCCGGCTGCTACTTGGCATTGTGCCATCCCATGGACGGTCTTTGTCTGAAGTAGTATAAAGTACTTTTCCGGTTTTGTCAATAATCATCAACGTAAATTGGATGTTCCCGTATTTTAGCGCTACGGGCATCCAGTTGTCGTTGATGCCATCGCCATTTGGGCTGAATGCCTTGGGTGCCAGCAGGTTGTAGTCCTCCAGTACATTGATGTTCATTTGGCTATTGCTGTTGCAGCCGTAGGTGTTTTTTACTGTTAAATTAACCGTATAAGTTCCCTTCTTGTTGTATATATGTTGCGGATTATGCTGGGTGGATGTTTGCCCGTCACCGAAGTCCCAATTCCATTCTATGGCATCGCTGCCGGTGCTTTCAAAGGTGATGGATGGGTCATGATTTCTTGTACTCGATTCAGCCCAATAGAAGTCAGCGCTGGGGTTGGAATATACGGTTATCATTTGTGGGACGGTGTGTGCATCGCTTTTGTCATCAATTAAAGATTTGATGGAAAGTTTTACCGTATAGGTTCCGGTTTTTATATAAGTATGTGATGGGTTGGCTTTGCTTGAATATTGGCCGTCACCAAAACTCCATCGGTATGCACCCGGAACGTCATTTTCCTCAATGTAAAATTGGATTTTCTCTCCTTCGCAGGCCTCTGTTATATCTGCGTGGAAAGATGCTTTCGGAGCGGGATAGGTTGATGGTTTTTTGGGCTTGCTTTCAACTTTCATATCTGGCTCGACTTGTTGCGCTGATTCATCTTTGGCTTCCAACTCTTTTGTAGTAGCTTGTGCGTCTGTGGATATGTTTTCTGATGTTGGTTGTTGTTGGCTTATTTTCTTTTCCGAAGTGTTGTTTTGAGAGGTGCTCTTCTCTTCGATAGTTTGTGTATTGTTTCTGTCTTGTGATGCTTCTTGAATGGGCTTCATTTCGGTGAACCCAACCTCTGAACTAAGTTTGTTTTCCAATTGCTGGCCTTTTTGTTCGTCTTTTTTAAATGGGTAAAAGAAAATAAGCGCGGCAATCAACACGGCAGCACCGCTCAACAGGGCAGCTTTTGTGAACTTTCCACCTTTGGCCTTAGCATCTAGGCGCTGCTCAAATTCAGCCCAATCAGAAGGATTATACTCCTCCTCATGGCTTTCCAGCTTGTGCCTGATGGCCTCTTCAAACGCTTTGTCTGCTTGATACTTCATCTTCTATTAGATAACTCAGTGCTTTTTTTAGGTTTCTTTTTGCTTTTGCTAAATTCGATTTTGATGTCCCTTCGCTTATTCCCAATTCTTCTGCTATTTCTTTGTGTGTGTATCCGTCAACGATATACAGGCTGAAAACCGCCCGGTATGCCGGTGAAAGGTTTTGCACTTCTTTTAATACATCTTTAAAACTGATGTTTTGAAATTTATCATTTTCAATTTCCTCATACGAATCTTCCTTTATTGCATCTACGATTTCCGAATCGACTTTTATGATTGAACTTCTGTTTTTTCGAAAAACATCAATGGCTGTGTTTACAATTATTCTTCTCACCCATCCTTCAAAAGGCCCGCTCCAATTATAATTCTTGATGTTAGCGAAAACCTTGATAAACCCATCTTGTAAAATATCTTTGGCATCATCCCTATTTCCTGCATAACGGAGGCAAACTCCCAGCATCTTTCCATAATATAACTCGTATATTTTTTGCTGGCACTTTCGCTCGCCTTTCACACAGCCCTTTATCAGCTTTTCTAACTCATTTTTTGCCGAAAATTCCATCAAGCTGCGATTTTATGACGTAAAAAGTGTACGAGGGTTGCTTCGCACAAAACTAATTGGGAATGTAAAATTAAGAAGAATTCTGAACAGTGGGTTATTTTATCAACGCAATATTCCCCCTGATGGCATTTTCAGCACCGTTGTCGTTTTTGTAGTTGAGCAGGTAAACATAAACACCTTCCTGCACGATTTTGCCGCTTTTTTCGTGTGTGCCATCCCACCAGCGGTCGAGGTTGTCTGTTTGCCAGATGATGTCCCCGTGGCGGTTGAAAATGTAGAGTTCGTAATCGTCTTTTTGAATGCCTTCCCCAACAGGGCCGAATTCATCGTTAAAGCCATCGGCATTGGGCGAAAAGCAATTCGGGAGATAAATGGTGGTTTCGTAATCCACAAAAACATTGGCCACAAAGGTATCGGCACAACCGTACTCATTAGCTGCGGCTAATTGCACTTCAAATATTCCTGTATCTTGAAAAAAATGTGAAAAGAGCTGACTGTTCGAAATCGCATCCTCCACACTCCATGTCCAACTCGTTGCTCCGGTAGATTGGTCGGTGAAATTCACTACCGGCTGGATATTAGTGGGGTTAGATGGGGCATAAGTGAAATACGCCTGTGGTGTGGGAAAAACTTCAACCAAACATTGCTTGGTAACTGTTTCAGAGCAACCGAGGTTGGTTGTTACGGTTAAAGATACATCCATGCATCCCGCTAAAGTATAAGTATGAGGGATGGAAAGCACATTGGCAACAATTGAAAACCCATCGCCAAAGTCCCATTCATAAGTATGATTTGGGATAATCGTGTCTATTTCAAAATTAATAATGGTAGGGTTGCAGCCACTGATGCCATCTGCGGAGAATTGAAATGCCGGTAAATTGCCCACCGTTACTGTTACAGATTGGCTGGCCGGTGGCGTTTCACAATTATCAGAAACATTCACTGTGTAAGTGGTCGTTGATGCAGGGCTCACATATACAGGGTTACCCATGCCCGCTCCGTTATCCCAAGAGTAAGAATAATTACTGTTACCTCCTGTTGCATTGGCAGTGAGCAACAAGCTGTCACCAATACAAAGTGTATTTACAGATGGGATTGACACAGAAATAGGAGGAAAAACGGTAACTGAAACTGAGCTGGTATCACTTTGGCAACCGTTCGCGTCTGCTGCAATAACAAAAAATGTGGTTGTTGAATTGGGTGTAACATTTATTGATGAGGAACTCCCGAAACCACCAATCCAATTGTAAGTGTACGCGCCAGTTCCACCCGATGCCGTTGCCATGATTGTTGCCGTTCCGCCAATGCAAATGGCCGTATCGCCCGAAGTGCTAATAGGAATGGAAGAAGGAGCATTGATGGTTACTGAAATTGTATCGTTGCAGCCGTTGGCTTCGGTAACAGTTACAGTATGCGTTCCTGCGGTAAGCCCTGTCGCCGTGGAGTCGGTTTGCCCACTGGGCCATGAGTAAGTGTAGGGAGGAGTACCTCCGCTTGTTGTCAATGTTGCAGCACCGTCTGTGCTTCCAAAGCAGGAGGCATCGGTAGTTGAAACAATGGATGGGTTAGGCTGTTGCCCTGATTGAAGCGTTACTTCCACAGAGGCAGTACCGCTGCACCCTGCCGCATCTATAACAGTAACATTGTATATTCCTGCTGCAAGTCCGGTAGCTGTTGGAGTGGTTTGGCCATCGTTCCATTGATAAGTGTAGGGAGAAGTTCCTGCCTGTGGCGTTGCGGTAGCTGTTCCGTTTGGGGTAACGCAAAATGCAGAAGTTGAATCGGTTGTTAATCCGTAAGGTGTTACTGCAAATGTCATGCTGTCAGGACCGGTGTTCGTGTTGCCGCAAATATCTTCTACAAACCCAATCAGGTTGATTTGGTAATTGCCTACAGGTCCGAGTGGCGGTGAAAAAACCAAAATAAAGCTGGAATCATAACCACCACCTCCGCAGTTCTGGCCATTAACGCTGCTTATGTTATGCGTTCCGCTCGGGCCGGTTACCTGAAAATCGGTGAGTTCAACCGATCCACATTTTACAAATTCAGAAAAATTCACAATTAAAGTATCGGTGCTACACAGCACCGGATTAATCACCGATTGGAGCGAAGGCGGGAGAACATCGTATAAAGTGGCTGTAGTTTGGGTGAAGTCCAATGTGTATCCAGAATTTGATGTAATAGTGAATTGATTGATAACAATGTAATACGTTTCACCAGCAACAACTGTTAAACAGGGATTGGTTTGATTGTCGCAAGCGGCTACTCCCGTAGTTACTCCATTAGGGCCGGTTTGCCCGTTGCATCCGCCATTTGAAAAAAAGTTGCAGCTTACTTCGAGAGATGAATTAACGGCAATAGAATCACAGGTTGCGCCACCTGTCATGTGAAATACGGCCCAATCATAATCATCAACAGGGTTGTTAGGAATAATAGTAAAACATAATTGCCCGCTTGCCTGTACGGTGAAAGTGTACCATGCCGAGTTTTTTTCGCCACTGCTCAAACAAGATACGATAGGTGTAACTTCATTTGGGTAAGCGCCTTCGCCACTGAAAGCGCTGTCTTGGTAAAAGAAATTATCACAGATGGGAATAGCGCCCTCGCAGTCCTGGATGCTATCGGGAGGCACTTGTGAAAAAGCCTGGACAGCAACGGCCAATAATAAATATGTTAAAAAATGTTTAAGCACAAACTACAAAATTAACCTTTTCACTCAGTTACTTAATGAATTAGTCGGTAAACACATTAAAAGGTTGTTTAAATGACAACCCAAAGTTCTTTTTATTTGCTTTTTAGTTTGATACATTTGCAATCCATTTTTCAACAACTCTAAACTAAAAAACATGAAAGTAACAGTAGTAGGAGCAGGAAATGTAGGCGCCACATGTGCCGATGTGCTCGCGCAAAAAGACATCGTCAATGAAATCATTCTTTTAGATATCAAAGAAGGTGTAGCCGAAGGCAAGGCGCTTGATATTTGGGAAACAGCCCCCATCAATTTGTATGATTCAAGAACTATTGGTGTTACTAACGATTACTCAAAAACAGCAGGTTCTGATGTGGTTGTCATTACTTCCGGCTTGCCGCGAAAACCCGGCATGAGCCGCGATGATTTGATTGCCACCAACGCGGGCATCGTGAAATCGGTTACAGGAAATGTGATGCAGCACTCGCCTGATTGCGTGCTCATTGTGGTTTCCAACCCGTTGGATGTAATGACCTACTGCGCCTACCTTACAGCAAACGTTGATTCAAAAAGAGTTTTCGGTATGGCAGGTATTCTCGACACGGCCCGTTACCGCTCGTTTTTGGCAATGGAGCTCAATCTTTCTCCAAAAGACATACAAGCCGTGTTGATGGGTGGCCATGGTGATACGATGGTGCCCCTTCCTCGTTACACAACTGTTGCAGGCATTCCCGTCACCGAATTAATCAGTGAAGAAAAACTCGATGCGATTGTTGACCGCACTAAAGTGGGCGGTGGCGAAATCGTGAAACTGCTCGGAACTTCCGCTTGGTATGCTCCCGGAGCTGCAGCTGCCCAAATGGTGGAGGCCATTGTGCGCGACCAGCACCGTATTTTTCCGTGTTGTGCTTGGTTGCAAGGTGAGTATGGAATAGATGGGATTTACCTCGGAACACCAGTGGTTTTGGGCAAAAACGGCATTGAGAGAATCATTGAATTGAAGTTGAATGATGATGAAATGGCTTTGCTTAACGACTCAGCTGGGCATGTGCGCGAAGTGATGGGCGTGCTGGACGGGATGGGGGTGGTTGCCTGACTTGGTTTATTCCAAAAACAACTCCTTTACTTCGGCTGTCGGCACCATGCAGGCATCCCTTTTGCCAAACCAGCGATAGCGGTTACGTGCAATGATGTCGTAAAAAAAATCGCGGATAACTCTTGGTATAACAATTAAGGAATAAAACACGGGCCATAAACCCGAAAGCTGTTTACACATCAGCAGAGCCGCAGATGATTTCACAAACGCCTCCCCATTTTTGATGTAAATGATGCTGTCAATACCCTCATCGAGTAAATTGTGTTTCTTTAGCAAATGCTGTGCTATTTTCGATTGCAACGGGGTATAGCGGAATATCTTTTTTTTATCCCGTTTAATCATAAAACTAATGGTTGAGTTGCAGAAGTTGCATACACCATCGAACAGTACGATTTTGGAAGGAAGGTTGTCCATGCAGCAAAGATAAGGATAGAGGATTTGATTATGAACGCTGAGCGGTTGCTGTTTTACTTATTCTATTATCTTTGCGCGCTCGTTTTTGACCAAAAGAAAATAAAGACTAATAACTAACGACTAACCAAACCATGCAAAATAAAACGGCTATATGGGTGTTTGCTATCCTGCTGACGCTGGCCTGTGTTTACCAACTCTCGTTTACCTGGGTAGCCAGCAGTGTGGAAGAAGATGCCAAAAAGGAAGCTGATTTCAAGATTGATTCGGTAATGGATGTAAATCCTGAAATTTCAGCGCATTCTATTGACACGCTTCGCCAAAAATTCGAAAACGAATACTTGCAGAAAATGGGCGGCCAGCCTGTTTATCCTGTTTTGGGTTGGACTTACAGGCAGGTGCAGCGCAATCAACTCAACAAAGGGCTTGACCTGCAAGGAGGAATGAACGTAACGCTGGAAGTTTCGGTGATAGACGTCATTAAAGCCTTGTCAGGCAACAGTCAGGATCCTGTTTTTCTCAAAGCGCTTAAGAGAGCTGTGCAAATGCAGTCTGAAAGCCGTGATGACTTTGTAACGCTTTTTGGCATAGCTTTCAAGGAAGTTGACCCCAACGCCAAATTGGCTGCCATTTTCCATACTTATGAAAACAAGGATAAAATTCCGCATAACGCTAAGGACGAGGAAGTGCTGGAAATCATCAGTCAGGAAGCTATGGATGCCATTTCCCGCACCGAGCAGGTAATTCGTAAGCGGATTGACAACCTTGGTGTAGTGCAACCCAAGGTGCAGCGGCTTGAGTCCGGGCGAATTATTGTGGAACTTCCCGGAGTGAAAGACAAAAGACGAGTGCGCAAAATCTTGCAGGGAACTGCCAAGCTCGAATTTTGGGAGACATACGAAAACACGGAGGTTTATCCCAAACTCAGGGAAGTGAATGATATCTTGGTGCAAGAGCTGAAATTAAAAGAAAAGCAGGTAGATAGCGATACTGCTGTTGTAAAGGATACAACTTTGGTGGTTCAAAATGAATCATTGAAAATAGATACGAGTAATGAGGCAATGGGCATTGAAGATTTGTTGGCGGAAGAGGGAGCCGATACTACAGCCGTCCTGGAAAAAGAAAACCCCTTCTTTTCCTTGCTCTTTCCTTCTTATTATGTAAAAGACAATTCACAATTTCTTTCCCCCGGACCGGTGGTGGGTTATGCACAATTGAGCGACACTGCCAAAGTCAGAAAAATCTTATCGAGAAAAGACGTTGTGAGTTTGTTTCCACGCACCAAGTTTTTTTGGAACTCGAAGCCAAACGAGGGCAATGCAAACATCATCGCGCTGCTAGCTATTAAAACCCCTAAGGATGGCCGCGCACCCATCGAAGGCGATGTGGTAACGGATGCCCGAAGCACCAGCGACCTGCTCGGTAATCCGGAGGTGGAATTGATTATGAATTCGGAGGGCGCCAAAACATGGAAATTGATGACTAAGGAAAACATAGGCAAAAGCGTGGCCATCGTGCTTGACAATTATGTCTATTCTTTCCCAACAGTGCAATCGGAAATCGGTGGCGGCCGAACTTCCATTTCGGGAAGTTTCACCCTTGAAGAAACTCAAGACCTTTCGAGCGTGCTCAAGGCAGGGAAACTGCCTGCGCCGGCCAAAATCATAGAAGAGGCGGTAGTCGGCCCCACGCTTGGCGCGAAAAACATCGAGAATGGCTTGTTATCCTTCACTGTGGGGCTGCTGATTATTTTGGCTTACATGATTTTTTATTATGCGAGAGCGGGAGCGGTAGCCAATGTTGCACTGGTGGTCAATATGTTTTTCATCATGGGTGTGCTGGCCTCACTGGGCGCTACGCTAACGCTGCCCGGCATTGCCGGTATTGTGCTCACCATCGGCATGTCGGTGGATGCCAACGTGCTGATTTTCGAGCGCATCCGTGAGGAAATTGCCGAAGGTAAAGGACTGCGGCTCGCACTGGTGGACGGCTATAAAAACGCCTACAGTTCCATCATTGACGCCAACATCACTACCTTGCTCACGGGCATCATCTTGTTTATATTCGGTACAGGGCCGATTAAAGGTTTTGCCACTACGCTGATTATCGGCATTTGCACCTCGTTGTTTTCGGCCATTTTCATCACCCGYTTGATTTTTGAATGGCAGTTGAGTCGCAACAAAGCCCTCACCTTTTCCACCAAACTTACCCAAGGCGCGTTTAAAAAAATTAACATTGGATTTGTAGTAAAAAGAAAGACCTTTTACTTCATTTCAACAATTATCATTGTCGGAGGGCTGGTGTCGTTGTTCACAAGAGGGCTGAATGCAGGCATTGATTTTTCGGGTGGCAGGTACTACATCGTGCAATTTTTTGACCAAACAGCGGATGTRGACAAATTGGCCGGTGTGCTCGAAAATGAATTTGTTTCTGCCGATGGAATAAAACTGCGTCCCGAAGTGAAGACCTTCGGCAGTTCCAACCAAGTGAAAATAACCACTAATTACTTGATTGATAACGATGGCGAAAATGCCGAGCAWATGGTAGAAGACAAGCTGACAGCCGGGCTGGGCAATTATGGTGGGAGTTTCGAAATCCTCAGCTCCAGCAAAGTGGGCAAGTCCATTGCCGATGACTTTGCGTGGAAATCGGCTATGTCCATCGTGTTTTCGTTTATTGTTATTTTCCTTTATATTTTGATTCGGTTTAAAAAATGGCAATTCGGGGTGGCGGCACTGGTGGCTGTGTTTCATGATGTACTGGTGGTGTTGGGCGTATTTTCCATTTTTTATGGCATTTTGCCTTTTTCGCTCGAAATTGACCAGGCATTCATTGCGGCTATCCTCACCGTGGTAGGTTATTCCATTAACGATACGGTGGTGGTGTTCGACCGTATCCGCGAGTACCTCGGGCGCTACAAGCGCGATGAAAAGCAAGAAGTGATTAACCGTTCGCTCAACAGTACGCTGAGCCGTACCATCAACACTTCGCTAAGCACCTTTTTCGTATTACTGATGATTTTTATCTTTGGAGGGGAGATGATTCGCGGGTTTGTGTTTGCGCTGATGGTAGGCGTAGTGGTGGGAACTTACTCCTCGCTTTGCGTTGCCACGCCTATTATTGTTGATTTGGACAAGGACAAAGGTACTGGAAAGAAATAGGCAGCTACAATCCTTCTGTTCCATTCAATTGCTCAGTTCCGAAGGAACTTTTTTGGAGTTGTTGGGCTGTGTAGAACTTCCGTGTGTTTCTTTTGTTTATGTGCCCAATGGCGGTTAACTTCGCGTTTCTGTTTCTAAAAACATTAAAACAATTTTTAGCTAAACGTTGTGTTTATAGTTGATTAACAAGACATTAATAAATACAATAATGAAATATTGGACCGTACCATTAGTAGTTATTTTCTCGCTCACATGTTATGGACAAGAAAACAATGTTTCTGAATCAGATCTGATTAGTTGTTGGACTCATTCAAGAGAAGAAAATCATGTTGATTCAGAAGTAATGGTTTATCGACCTTGTGACTATAAGGAGTTTCCGGCAAGTAGATACAGACACA
>NVWW01000092.1 GCA_002746335.1 Flavobacteriales bacterium
GTAGCAAATGCACCGGCATTGAAATTCATTACAGCCACCGTAGCATCCCTGTCCCGCAATCCCATGCGGCTGCTGCCGTAAATCATCGTTTCGTTCAAATCAAAGGTTTCTTCATAATTCCCTCCGCCTTCGGGCGCAAACAAGCGTTCGTAGGTCGCCATCACGTTCCCGCTGGCGTCACACACGTAGTAGGTGTATTTCCACTTGCTTTGGTTGTCTGCCGTGCCGCCTGTTCTCGGTTTTTCTATTTTCATTACCCTGCGCCTCTTCTTTGGCTGCTTTCACACCGGCTTGCTCAAATGTCTGCCGGACGTTTGTCCTTCGTAAAATACATGTCTTTCACCGAGCCGAAACCAATAGCGTCTTTCAGCACTTCTTCATCACGCAGTTCAATGCCACGCATCAATTTATCTGAGCCGAATTTGTCTTTGATGTTGTAAACCAGCTTGCGCAAATTGTCTTTTTGCACGTTGTTTTCAAACATGTGCAGTTGCACCAAATCATCCTTCACGAAGCGGCTTACTGAAATGCCCATCGAAATCATTTTGGTATTGATGATCGGTTCGCATTTATGCGCATTTTCAAACGATTTCATATGCAATTTGAGCAAATTCATCACTTCCATGCCGTCTTGAACGGGCCTGCCGGTTCGGAAAAAATCCTTCCACGATTTTCCGCTTTCATAAGTGGAGAAAAATCCGATTTCAGTAGTAAATACGCCTTCGTTCACCATTCGGCTTTCTAATTTGAGACTCAATTTCATAAACAAGTCCTGTAAACCCTCAACGGATTGCCTTTGTGACAGCGAGATTGCGCGCCTTGCCTGCATGCTTTTGTACCGCTCATGTTTCTGGTCCAATTCCTTGAAATGTAGACGGTAGTGCCAGTGTACACCCACAATGCTGTTGCAGGCGCGTTTCAGTTTTTCTGGAGGAGAATGGCGCAGTTGTAGTGGCGTATGAATGCCTGCACGGTGCAGCCGCTCAGCCATTTTTGTACTGATGCCGGGCAAATCCACCAGTTGCAAAGATTTCAGTACTTCGTCAATGGTTTCGGGAGTAATCACTACCAATCCATCGGGCTTTTTCAGGTTAGAGCCGAGTTTTGCCAAAAATGCATTGGGTGCAATACCGATGGAGCATTTCATCCATTCACCTACTTCTCTGCGAATGTCAGCTTTGATTTTTCTGGCAACATCAACAGGATTTTTGTACAGCAATTTGTAATTCGTTAAATCCACAATGGCCTCATCAATGCTTTTTGGGATGACATCTTCGGAATATTTCCGTAGCACGTTCATCACTTTGATATGAAACTCGCGGTAACGCTTTGGGTGTGTTTCAATTGGAATGATGTCGGGGCAAATTCGCATAGCTTCACTCAGCCGCATGCCGAGTTTAATTCCCAATGCTTTTGCTTCGATTGAAGGGGCAATAATCACCCCGTGTTTTCCAGTGTAAACAGCTACGCAAACGGGTTTGCCACGCACCCAGTAGTTGATCTGTTGTTCACAGGTGGCGAAAAAACTGTTCATGTCCACAAACAGCACCCTGCTGGTGATTTTATCGAACTCAGAATCGCTATTCATCTCAAGAATCAAACTTACGTGAAACAACGCAGTTTTCCTAAAATCATGTTATCCTAAAGGGAACCTCTAATAATTCATTTCTTTCAAAAAACCAAAGATAATAGATAAGATGCAAGGCATATTTTTTTGGAATAGCCTGAGCTATTTCATAAAAAATATAACGCAGTCAGGTTGTCTATTATCTTTGTTCCCATCGGGTTTTCATAGTTTTCCAAATACAGCATCAAATTCTCTTACATTATCCCGATAGTGTTTCAAAAATTTTCTTTGTCTTTAAAAAACTATGAAAATTTTGATGCGAATGAATTATTAGAGGTTCCCTAAAACAAAAACCCACTACTTTTCTTGCTTTTAATCTTTTGTTTATACATTCGTAAAGCTCATTTATTATTCATTAACCTAAAAATTTAAGACCATGAAAAAGATTATTGCTTCAGTTTTGCTCATGTTTGCTGTAGGGTTCGCAGGAAATATTTCTGCACAAAACGACCTCAAATTCTCTCCTGGGGTGCATGTCGGTTTCAGTTCGATGGCAACCGGTTATATATTTAAATCTGGGCTTGCTTCGAATAGCTATAATTTTTACCCCCCCACCACTTTTTCTTTCCTTCCCGTTTTGGGAGTGAAATTTGATTACCAGGCAGCAGAAATCCTGAGTGTAGGTGTGGGATTCACCTACCAGTCATTGTCTGCTACGCATAACAATAATTACTACTTTGACGATTTTGCACAATTAGGTTATTATGAAAATTTCACGACCAAGGTCACCAAAATGAATTTTGGGGTGAGGTCAATCATCACCTACATCAATAAAGACAGGTTTGTGCTCGGTTCAGGCTTGCGGGTGGGCATGAACTTATGGAGTTATTCAAGCACCTCCAGCGATCCTGACTATATTGACTTCATGAACACCAGCTACCAAAAGACAGGGTTCACCGTGCAGTTAATTGGCGCGAGCTTTACCTATTACTTTATTGAAAGTGTAGGAGTATTTGCTGAAATTGGAATAGGCCACCCGTATTATTCAACCGCCGGTGCAGTCTTTAGGTTTTAAGGCAAAACTACCAACGGTAAAATAATAAATATTTTTTAAGCCCTGATTTTCAGGGCTTTTTTTATTTTTATGGCGTGAAAAATTGCATCCATACAATTCTTGTGTTTTTGTTGCTTGGCTGCGGCTCTCCGGGCAAAAAAGAAATAAAAGCGGTAAAATTACAAGGGGAAACGCAAGGCACAACTTACCACATCACCTATATTGACCCTTACATGTGGGGCTTCCAGCAAGAAATTGATTCCATTTTAAAAGAAATTGACCAGTCGCTTTCCACTTATATTGAGAGTTCTGTGATTTCTAATTTCAATAAGGCTGATACGATGAGTCAAATAGACAGGCATGTGTTGCGTGTGTTTTGGAAATCAAAAGAAATACACCATTATACCAACGGTGCTTTTGACCCCACAGTGAAGCCCCTCATCAACATTTGGGGGTTTGGTGGAGAAAAGGTAATCATGCTCGAAACGCTCGATTCGGCATTGATTGATTCGATGCACAAATTCATAGGGCTTGAAAAGGTACAACTGTATGATAAAACCAAGGACAAAATCATCGAGTACTTGGGCGATAAGGAGTTTGCTCCATCAGAATACTATCTTGTGAAAAGTCATCCAGCCATCCAACTCGATTTTAACGCCATCGCCCAAGGCTATACAGTGGATTTAATTGCTGAATTTTTACAAAAAAACGAAATTGCCAATTACCTGGTGGAAGTAGGCGGTGAGGTGCGCGTTAAAGGCAGCAATACAAAAGGTGAGCGGTGGAAAATCGGCATTGACAAACCGCAGAATGAAGCCGAATTTGGCAGGGAGATACAGGCCATTGTAAGCCTGAAAAACAAGTCGCTGGCCACTTCGGGAAATTACCGCAAATTTTATGTAAAAGACGGAGTGAAGTATTCCCATACCATTAATCCGAAAACGGGCTTCCCTGTGCGCCATATGCCGAGTTTGCTCAGCGTTACCGTGCTTGCAATGGACTGTATGACTGCCGATGGTTATGCCACTGCTATGATGGCTATGGGTTTTGAAAAAAGCAAAAAACTGCTTTACGCCAACGATTGGTTAGAGGCCTATATCATTTACGACAACGAAAAAGGTGGCTGGGATACATACATTACTAAAAAGATGCGACAGGTTTTGGAAGAACAGACTGAATAACCTGTTGCCCTCTACGTTTTTTCGACTTTGCATTGTTCTGCAGGTGCAGCGCCACAAATGCCGCAGGCGCCACCCTCTTTTTGTAAGAGCGGATTGTTGCTGGCGCATGTGCCGGCAAACTGACCGTCTTTCTTTAGCAAAATCTTAATCGCTATGCCGGCAAAAGCAAGGGCCAAGAGGAGGATGGAAAAAAGGAATACTTTCATTAATACAAAGTTAATGAATTATTGTTTAACTAGATTTCCTTCACCCTCGTCAATCTCCCAGAGAACATCAGGATTTCCACTGTAAAAAACAGAGCCAGGGCCGTAAATCTGCACACCAATTGCGGAAGTGGCATACACATAAAAGTCACCCGTGCCATTGCTGCTCAAAAAGGTGTTTGATGTTTCTAATTCGCTTAAAAACAAAAAACCGTTGCTTGCTGAATAAGCATAATTGGTCGTTGATTTGCCTTTCAAAGTGATGTCTCCCGTTCCGGTGTGGATGTTAAAATGCGATTCCTGCAAGTCAACATTCATATTTACACTGCCACCCGCCCCCCAAAGATTGAGCATAAAATAATCACCTTTCATCGTATTGGTTGTTGAAATTGTTCCTGCACCGCTAAAGCGCATGCTGTCTAATTCCACATAAGAAACATACACATTAATTTCCTTATCATATCCCCTGAACCAGTAGCACATGTTGCGGTCGTAAATGCGTAATTTTCCATTCTCAATTTCAGTTTTAATAAGAGGCAAAAGGTTTTCTCCCGCCTCTACCTCAATTTTGTGAACAGAATCCTGGGTAAGAAACAAATTGATTCTGTCATCCAATTCAATAAATGAAAAAGCGTTGGTAACTCGCACTTCCTTTGTAATATCCCCATAGGATTTAAAGCAACGGTTGTTTTCTTTTTTACAAGAAATTAAAACAATTAGGAGCAACAGCAGTAATGTGTTAGTTCGTTTGGTAATCACCTTTTTATCAATTTATACCCAAGCCCTATTTCCATGTAATCGGCCTTGAACCAATGGGTTTTTAAAGTGGCATTTACGAGCCATTTGTCGTTGATGGCAATGCGGGAGCCAATGCGGTGGTAATAAAGTCCATCGCCTTTGTATTTGGAGAGTAGGTAAGCACCCATTCCGAATAAAATATGCACTTTGCCCACCGTTACCACATAATCGAGATTGAATCCTGACTGAATGATTTGAAATTGGTTGTCAATAAAAACAGAATAGTGAGCCAGTTTCTCATCTAATGATGAATCGTAGAACACGTCCAGGCCTGCCATAAACCCACCTTTTTGGGAAAGGTATTTCAGCAAATGGATGCTTGCCACCAGTGTTGGATACTTCTTGTTTTTGCCTATGCTAATTTCTTTGACGCCTCCCGCCCCAATAAGATAGACATCAAAATTTTTCTTTTCGACCGATGTGGTATCCTTTATATATTGCGCTTTATCCCCAATTGCATAATTCACGCCCAAATTAACCGAAGGCAGGTTGATTCCCAGGTTAGGTTGTTTGTACGCGCCATTGGAAAAATGGGTGAGCCCAATTCCCAGCGAGCCATTTAGCTGCTTCGAAAACCGGAATTGGGTTTCCCAAAGCATGCCAATAATGGCGTTGATATTCGAACCGATAATGGTGTTTTTGTAATTCTCGGTGCGATGAAATGTCTTGCTAACATAACCCAGTCCCCAGCCGATTCGGTAATTGAATTTGAATTTCTTTGTGTTTACAAACGGAAATTTTAAATAAGGATAAAGCCCTGTTGCACTGCCGAGTTGTTCCGGGTTGGCTAAATCTCCGTGATAAAAAGAAACACCCCAAGTGGGATAATTGTAAAGTTGCTGCCACTTTTTGTTTCCCAAAGTCTGCACGTCATAATTTAGCTCAAAGGCGCGCACATGCCCTTTGATGAGGTGCGTCATGCCTGCCCTGTGTGGAATGATAAACCCGTAGTGCACCCGTGGCTCCAATGCTATGCTGCTTTGTGTTTTGTTTTCCTGCGTTGCCGCGGATAAAAACAGCAGCGAAAACAATCCGTATGTGAGCCACCACCTTTTCATGTGTTTATCTCGGTCATTGACTGTTTCATCTATGCTTAATTAGTTTACCCTTTCCAGTAACGCTTTCAATTATTTCGCCAGGGCTACCTTTGTAATACACTGAGCCGATGTAGTGAATGTCTGCCTGAAGCCAATTGTTAGCGTAAACTGAGCAATCTGCAGTTCCATCGTTGTAAATATAGGTTGAATTGGTTTCAAAGTTTTCGCAAATGATACGGCCGTTGGTGTTTTGAGCATAAAGTGCCGCCCATTCGGCCCTTCCCGACAAGGTGAGGTCTCCGCTTTCTTTGGCAACAACTCCTTTTACTGAATAGGCCTCCAGTGATAAATTCACGCTGCCTGTGGCACCTTTTAACCAAACTTCAATTGCACTGACTCTAATAGTATCTAATGACGATATTTCGCCTGAGCCACTAAAGGTGATTTTTTTTAAGTCATTCACCGAAAGGGAAACATCCACCTGTTTTTCATAATCACGCAGCCAATTGCATTGGTTCTCATTGCTGATGTATAGCGTATCGCCAATAACTTCTGTTTTAATATATGGCAGCAGTTTTGCTCCCCCCTTTAGTTCAATTTGGCAAGCACTTTCCTGTTTAATAATCACATTCAAGTGGTCTTTTACATCGAGATAAGAGAAATTGCAAGCGTCTCTTTTTTCAGTGATGTTTTCCCCTGCGTTTTTCAGACAACGATTCGGTTCTTCTTTTTTGCAATTGGAAAAACAGATCAAAATAACTGTAAGCGACAAATGTAAACACAGCGTTTTTTTCATCTTTGCAAATATAAACACGTCTGCGTGCTCCCGAAAATTAGGAACACTTCTTCATGCAGGCACGAAATTAAGAATAATGGCAGAAAAACTTTCTAAAGAGCTGGTGGCCTTTCAACGATTGCTAACTATCATGGACGAATTGCGCGAAAAATGTCCGTGGGACCGCAAGCAGACCATCCATACCTTGCGGAAGCTAACTATAGAAGAAACATACGAACTGGCAGATGCAATCATTGAAAATGACTTTGAAGACATCAAAAACGAATTGGGTGATTTGATGCTGCACATTGCCTTTTATACCAAAATAGCTTCTGAAAAAAATGAATTTGAAATGGCCGATGTGCTCAATGGTGTTTGCGAAAAACTCATTCACCGCCATCCGCATATTTATGGTGATCCCGAAAATTCGGGACAAGTTGTGAAGGTAGATTCTGACGAGGAAGTAAAGCAAAACTGGGAGCAATTGAAATTGAAAGAAGGTAAAGAATCTGTATTGGAAGGTGTACCTAATTCTCTTCCGGCAATGGTAAAAGCCAATCGCATACAGGAAAAAGTAAAAGCCGTGGGGTTTGATTGGGAAGAACCGGGGCAAGTTTGGGAAAAGGTACAGGAAGAATTGGAGGAATTGAAAAAGGAAGTGGACTTGTTTAATCCCTCTGAACTTCGTTCGTCCTCCTTTGAAGAAGGTGATAAGGAAAAAATAGAATCTGAATTGGGCGATGTGTTTTTTTCACTCATCAACTACGCCCGTTTTTTGGATGTTGATCCCGAAGCAGCACTCGAAAAGACAAACAAAAAATTCACCAAACGGTTTCAATATTTGGAAAAGGAAGCAAAAAAAATCGGAAAGAAGTTGAAAGAGATGACGCTACAGGAGATGGATGAATATTGGGAAGCAGCGAAGAAAAAGTAAGTAAGCCCAACCTAAATTCAGACATAATTCTGAATTGTGTAGGTTTTCTATTTTTACAATATGGTTCGCCTGAAATTTCTATTACTCGCATTCATTTTTTTAACGGCCTGCAACACCTCAAAAGACGTTGCCAGTGATAGCCTGCTACAAAAACGCAAGTACCGCAAGGGTTTTTTTGTGAATTTGAAAAAGCAGAAGTCTGAAAAGGTAGTTGCTGTTGCCGGCACAGCTTTTTTACCTGAAGCAAAAAGTGATGGCATTAAGCGGGGAAAAGCCGTAGTAGCAGCAGATGAAAAGGAAAAACCTGCCGAACTACTTGCCTCTGCTAATTACCACCTGCCTGAGATTGAAAAAAAACACATCACTTCCTTTTTATTGCCAACCCTGCCCAGCGACACGTTGGACTACTATGAACAGGAAGGTAACTCCTCAATGCAAAAGGCGCTGATGTCGTTTTTTAGTGCTGTTGGTGCATCAGCGAGTTTTGTCTTGAGCAATATATTTTCCTTTTTTATTCCTGAAGTTTCACTGTTGTTTTTTGGGTTGATGGTTTCGGCAGCAATCTTGGCAGTYATTATGGGCATGAAGGCATTACGTGAAATAAAAGAAAGCGGAAATACACGTGGCAAGGGGTTTGCCAAGKCGGGCATGATAGTGGGATGGGTTGTGCTTGGCTATATAACACTCTCTATCATTTTGGTTATTTATCTTGTGTTTTTACTTTTATGAACTTGGCTATGCGTTATTTTTTTTATTGCGATAGCTCTACCTGTTACTATTCNTTTTTTTATTCGCCTATTTTGGGTTCCATACTTTAACCATCTCCAAATGCGGAATGCCGTCTTCCAAATACGGTTCGCTCACGGTTTTAAAGCCCCAATTTTGGTAATAGCTCTGCAAATGCTCCTGTGCTGAGATGCGCAAAGCTGCTTTTCCAAATTCTTTTTCAGCAAACTCTAATGCCTGCCGCATCATTTCGTTGCCGAGCCCATGCCTCCTCATCTTGTGAGAAACTACAATCCGACCGATTGACGGCCCTTTGTAATAAACGCCTGCGGGTAAGATGCGCGTATAGGCCAACAACAGTCCATTTTCATCAAAGCCCATTAAGTGAAAAGCGGTTTTATCCTTTCCGTCCAGCTCTTGGTAAGGGCAATTTTGTTCCACTACGAAAACATTGGTGCGTAGGGCAAGTAATTCGTAGAGTTCGTCAAGCGAAAGGTCAGCGTATTTTTTACAAAGCCAATTGATTTTCATATTTTAAATTTTTTCAACTTCCATTACTTCTGTATATATCAAATACATCTCTACGTTTTGGTAATTCATTTCCAGCAGGGCATTTCCATATTTTTTGATTTGCTCGATGTGTGCCGGTTGTTTGGCTCCTGTTTTGTAATCAATTACAACGGCCGAATTTTCACTTAAAATCAAACGGTCTGGCCGCAAAATATCTCCGTTTTCGAGCAGGATTTCCGCCTCGGTTTTCACCTTTAGGCCTTCGGCAAAAAACGGCTTAATCGTTTCTTTTGAAAACAATGCGGTTATTGTTTTTTTCAACTCATTTTGCTCATCGGCAGTAATTGTTCCTTCTAAAAATAATTCACCCAATGCTTTGGTAACATCATTTTCGGTCGTGATTTTCGAAAGTGCGAGGTGTAACAGCTTGCCATAATTTTTTTCTTTTTCGAAATTATCGAAATCCCAGTATTCAGGAGCTTGTAAGCTAATCACGATTTTGCCCCGCCAATCATCTGAAATCAATTTCTTGATTTGCAACATTTTTTCACTTTCTTGCCCGGGCTTTTTAGCTGTTGTTCTGGATGAAGCCGAAGAATCATTGCCAAAGCAATAGCTGCTTTTTTGCTCGTTCCAGTGCTCATTTTTCTTTAAGAAGCCGAGAAACTCCTTAGACAATTTTTTGCGGGAATCCTCTGAAGTAAGTACATGCAGCCGTTCCCTCGGGCGGGTAAAAGCCACATACAATAAGTTGAAATCATCGAGCAACGACTTGCTTTCCTCATCTACATACTGAGCGGAATAATCGGTTTTTTCGAGTGTTTTATTTGTTGGGAGCAAGGCCGATTTCAGCCCGTTGATTTTGGGATGCTCCAGCGTTACCCACAAATCATCTTTTTTCACCTTCACAGCCCAATTGGCAAATGGAAAAATCACTACGGGAAATTCAAGTCCCTTTGATTTATGGATGGTGAGCAAGCGCACGGCATTGAGGCCATCGGGCAGCACAATAGATTGCTTGTTTTTTTGCTCTTCCCAATGGTGAAGAAATTCTGAAAAATTATTGCTGTTTTTAATCGAATACCTATGCGCAAAGTCGAGAAAAAAGGCAATGTAAATATTCGTTTCATCGTTTAAATCATAAACTCTGATTATTTCTTCAATGCATTCGTAAACAGGAAGTTGTATTAATTTATTTCTCCGAATATAAAGGCTGTTTTTTCTCAACACTTCATCCATTCCATTGCGRGTTGCTTCACTCAAAACCCCGTGTATCTCACCTTGTATTTTGTCACTTTTTACTAAAAATTGCAGGATAGCTGTTTTYGCAATCTGATCGTTGGAGTTGACAATCCATTGCAAAATGGAGATGATAAAATTTACCTCAGAGGAATTGCTCAGCAGCAAACTYTCAGCAGAAAYCACATCAATGCCCTGTTCGAGCAAATAGACAGCCACTGCGCTGGCCTCCATGTTTTTACGACATAGTATAGCGATTTCCGATAATTCAAAACCATCACGCAAACAGTTTTCAATAAGCTGCTTAACACGAGTCAATGTTTCTTCTTCAATTGTAAGTTCCTCATTTTTGCCCAACACTTCAATACTTACCATGCCTCCCGTGTTTTTCTCATCGAAATTCTGTTCTACGGCTTCGTAAATTTTTTGGTAGTCACCATTTAATCTTTCACTCAGTTTTTTGAAAAAGAAGTTGTTGAACTGCACGATCTCAGCTTTTGAGCGGAAATTGTTGGCAAGTGTTTTTTCTTTGTGCCACCGCTGTAGTGTAGCTTCCCGCTCTGCTATCAGCGGATTGTTGTGACGGTTTTTTACTTTCGGCAAATGCGCGATTTGCTCTACTTCTCCTCCGCGCCAACGGTAAATGGCCTGCTTGCCATCGCCTACTACCATATTGAAATTTCCTGTTGCCAGTGAGTTGTCAATGAGCGGCAACAGGTTGTGCCACTGCAATACAGAGGTATCTTGAAACTCATCAATGAGGTAATGGGTATAGCGGCTGCCAATGCGTTCGTAAATAAAAGGTATTGGCTCGTTCATCACAATTTCGGCAATTCGCTGGTTGAATTCTGAAATATGTATCAGGTTTTTGTCGTTTCTGATTTCATCAATGATTTGCTCTATCTCGTTGAGCACTGCCAGGGAATAGATGTTTTTGTAAATCAGCGAAAACAAATGAAAATCCTTTTCGTGGCTTTCAACATAATTAATTGCTTTTAGATATAAATCCTCTAACTCCGGCTTAATGGCATTGATGTTTTCCTTATCAAAATCGGTGGCCTTGCCCGAAAACCAGTTGCCTTCTTCCATTGCACTTTCAAGCCGCGGGCCGGGCAGCAAACCGTTCACATTTAATGCGTTCAGCTTTTTGAAATAATTAGGCAAGTCGCCATAGTAAAAAGTGCTGCGTTCAACACCAGCATTTTCAATGGTTTGCAATGCTTTTTTTCCTATTTTTTTCACTTCACTTTCAAATTCTTTTATCTGGCCTACAAGCTGGTTTCTAATTTTGAAAAAATCATCAAGCGAAATGTTTTTCAGCTTTTCGATATGAATTTTGCCATCTTCTTCCAATAGGTATTTTGAAAAACTCAGCAACTCATTTTCTATGTGCCAGCTCTTTTCGTCATCGGCCTTGCTTTCGGTAAACTCCACCAGCGCTTTGGTAAGCTTTTCATTGCTTCCCACACGGCTGATGAGCGTATCCACAGCAACGGAAAGCAACGCATCGGTGTCCATTTCAACTTCAAAGTTGAGTGGAATTTTGAGGTCGTAGGCAAAAGTGCGTACGATGCGGTGAGTGAATTTGTCAATGGTGGAGACAGAAAAATCAGTGTAGTGGTGCAAAATATGTTCGAGCGTTTTTTTAGCACGATTTTTCAGTGTGGCTTCATCGAACGACAACTCCTTAAGCAAGTCGTTAAAAAGAAAAGCATTGGTGTTTTTAATGTCTTCTGCAGAAAATGCTTTGAGCGCATCGAGCACCCGTTCTTTCATTTCGCTGGCGGCCTTGTTGGTAAATGTAATAGCCAGGATGCCTTTGTATGCATCAGGCTGCTCGTTTTGTAAAGCAATTTTGAGGTATTGCTTTACCAGTGTGTAGGTTTTTCCCGAACCGGCAGATGATTTATAAACGGTGAAAGACATAATTTCAACAAGCTAAAGATAAACATTCTGGAGAACAAATAGCAATGAGCTTCTGCCCACATATTTCCCGCTTGTTCTCTATGCCTTTGTCAACTACGTGGGGCAAGTTGGCGGTGATTTTGTACGAACCGGCTGTTGCGATAAATTGCGGAATAGTGCAGTATAAGTATGAGTGGTATTTATTAATTATGGGTTTGTTTATTTTTAATTTCAATAAAGGAAAAAGCATTTAGAAATTTAACTTGATGATTGCTCAAAACTAAGAAATGAAACCGCTTATTGTCAAGCTTTTGAAAGCATTTGGGGTGAAAGTGCAGAAATTTGGGGTGAACGACACACTAGCAAAAAGATGAAATGGAGAAACTGCTTGGTTTAACCTTTTGAAACGTACAAAAAAGGCAGCAAAAACCAGTTGGCAGTTGGCAAAAATACTTGCCTACTGCCTATTTGTTGGAAATTTGCAGAAACTAAAAGTCTTGCACTGAAAGTGCATCGTTTCAACTAACGATTAAGACCAATGGCTGGAGTGATTTATTATGCTGATGAGCACGTTTTATAAAGGCAAATACAAACAAGGAAAAAGCCAGAGAATTTACTGATAAACCACTTTCTTCACGATAATCTCATCACCGCTTACTACTTTTACAAAGTAGATACCTTTAGGGTGGTTGGAGAGGTCAATTTGGTGAGTAGTTGAGTAGTTAAGTTGTGATTGATAAATGATTTCTCCCAAAACATCCATTACATAAACCGAGGCCTCATTTTCTGTTTGTAAGGAAAGGGTGAAGGTGCCGGAATTGGGGTTGGGATAAATTTGGACATTATTATCTGTGATTACCTTCTGAGGTATAGAATCTTTCGAAAGATCGGAATCGAAAGTATTATTCATCCACCACAAAGTATCTACATCATCATTTTCTTCTTCCAGAGTGGAAGCGATTGATGTTTTAAGAAAAGAAGAGCAATCAACGGTCGTAGGTGCTGTACATGCCATCGCATTTATTGTAGGGTCAATGTAACCGTGAAAATAAGCCCCATTGATAGCCTTGAACCCGGCTCCCAACACAACTTTCTGGCCTGCGACAAAAGTTACACGCCCTTGGCCTATTGACGGATCTGAATCAACGGTGTAATCATATGCATTTATATTTGTTGAGGCCATGTAATTCTTTATATCGTATTCCACATGATTGTTTCCCGGAACTTTGTCAACATTGACTGGAGCCAAATTTTCTATATCAAGAGGAGCGAAATTTGAGGCTGGGGTAGGTGAAAATACCAAACTGTAAAGATTAAAATAAAACATATAGGGAATACCACTAGTAGATGCATATGTCCATCCGCCATCGCTACTACCACAGCTTCTTTCGGCCAATCTGTCTACGCAACCCCATTCGGTATTAAGGCCTGAATTCACCGTTCCGTCAAAGCCCCGGCAAGGGGCGGCATCCAGCAGACAATCGTAATACGATTCGGGAATAGTAATTTCATCGCCATTGTTTTTAGTTTGCGTTCCGTAAATTAACCTGTGCAACAGAATAAGGTGCTCCCAGCGATCATCTTCTCCTCTTTTTACTAACTTTTTGGCAACGCCTTTGGCTGTTTTACCAACGATTATATTAACAGTACTAAATGGCCCTATACTAACACTAATTCCGTGAAAGTCCCATATATTGCCCAAAGCAGCTAAGGTAACGGGTATACGACTACCATCAATTAAGGCACCATTCCATGCTGGACGTCTTATAGAATTCTTGACTGAGCTAGTATGTTGTGTGAAAGCATCAGTACTATACCCCTGAATATAAGCGTTGACTGCCGTAAATCCTATAACTTGCGGAAGCGTTATCGCTCCGCCTTCAAAACAACAATTATCATCAAGATCAAATGGGTTACAAGTGTTGCAGTAGCTTAATCCATCATCTCCCACAAGAAAGGGGGAACATGTATTGCACATAGCGGGGTTATTGTCAATATGATTATTGGGATTTAACGGAAGACCTACTCCATGAACACATCTGCCTTCACAAGGGTTCCAGAGTATCCAAGCGTGCTCAGATAACCAACCGATAATTCTGCTGGATATGAGCTGAACCTCTGCAACAAAATTAAATGCCTGATCCATAAACGGTTCTGCCCCAATTCCATTAGATAAATCATCATAATAGGCATCGGGCGGAACAAGCTTTTTTACCAATGTTAAACCAATAAAAATACCGGTGTAATGATCCTGGCTTATTTCACCCCCCGATTTCAGGTAATGTGTAAAAGCCGAATTAATGCACCTGTTTCTCGCCCCATCAGGTGGAGGTACCCAGCTTTCATTCAGCAGATCATTGACGGGTTTATTATTCAAGACGATTGAAGGAAAGTCCGAGTCGACATCATCACGAATCATAAAACCATTGAGCTGTTTGGTGCAATCCCAAGAGTCATCTCCTTCTGCATAAAAGTCAATCCGGTTAATTGCCTTTAAAGCCCAGTAAAGGTCTTTTGTTGTTTGTGTTACATCCGCACCTGCGTCAGTCAGCATTTTATATTCCATGGCTAAAGTTCCGATCCAGTATCCTATGTTCCATGCAGCGTCTCCGAATTCCATAAAACTGTTATCTGCCGGCAGTGTAGATGAGTTGATATTCCTATTGTTAGCTGGAATGCCACATCCCTGGCATTGCTCACTTACCACAAAATTCTTTACCCGTTCCCGGTAAATCCAGTATTTTTCCTGACGTATATTCCATTGACTCAATAATGAGAGAGGAATGAACAATAAAAGAATGGTTTGAATTATTCTCTTCTTCATAATCTTTGTTAATTAGCAATCTTAATATAATTGGATTATAAACTACTTTGACTTCTCATCTAACTTTGAAAGCACGCGCTCTAACTCCTTTATTTTCTTTCCCTGTTGTTCTACTCTTTTATTCTGTTTAATGATATACAAAGTCAATTCTTCGATTTTTTCCATCATCTTTACGTTCATCTGAGCCAGTTTCAAACCGTTGTTTTCTACCTCAATAGCTGGAGGTATATTAGGTAGGTGTTTGTTTTTCTTTAAATATATCTCCAATTCGTCTAAAGGCATTAGATTGTAATTGTCTTCAAACACATAGTCGCACCAATTACTGGCTTCTACCACTACCTCACAAGCCCTTACTTTTCCTGCAACATCCAGCTTGTATGTTTGATTTGGGTTGGCAGTTCCAATACCAACAGTCCCATTAGATTTTATTGACATCTGAAGGCTTCCATTCGTCCATAGTTGCATTTGGTCGGAGGAATGATGGTACACGAGTCTGCCTTTTGCTCTCGCATTATCACTAAACAGCACTCCAACTGACGATGAAGGGTCAGATATGATATTCAAGTTTGAATTTCCATCTTTTTCAACTACCAACACATCATCCACAAAGGCATCCGAACCTGCAACTTCAGTGTGTCTGACATGCAGTTTATTAAATGGATTTGTTGTGCCTATTCCAACATTGCCGATGGTACCTGAACCAGCGGAAGGTCCAACAAATAGAGTAGGAATATCACTGTTAAAGCCAATCATTAAAGAATTCATAATGTTGTTTACTAAGGGGTTATTAGTGTTGGCACCGTTGCCTATTACAACAGAACTCTCCACAGCTGCTGTAATGAGCCTTCCTATGGCAACTGAATATTGTCCATTAGCATTGGAAATCAGGCCAATGGCAGTAGAGCTGTGCCCATTAGCCTCCGCACGATTTCCAAGAGCCGTAGCTCCATACTGAGTTGCTTTGGATAGATATCCCATTGCTGTAGAATAGGAGCCACTGGCAGTAGTAAAACCACCCATAGCAACAGAATTAGGGCCAATATTGCTAGCATCCCATTCTGTAGAAAGTGCGCTGCCTGCCCTAAATGCGGCTTTAGAAGGTATCCACATTAACCTGGTGCCGGCTCCTGATACAGGTGTTCCGCCAGTTGTACCTTCAAAAAGCACACTGCCGTTTTTTACTTCTAACTCAGCCAATGGAGTTGTTGTTCCAATACCAATCCTGCCATCGTCTGTCAAAGCTAATACAGGACTCCCGGGCGTTCCAATAAATAATTTTTGTTCCTCACCTATAGCATCTATATCCCAAATAGAAGTGGTAATGTTTAAACCATTGTCTACTCCGTCTTCTATTCTTATTCCTCCTCTCTTAAGTGGAGTCACTGTGCCCCCTCCAAAAACAGGTGCATGGATTTTATTTATATGTAATTTCTTTGATGGATTATTAGTGCCAACACCTACACTGCCTGAGTTACCTTTCGCATTGAGAATGGTGTTGTGATTCGAAGACGAAGGATGAGATTGGATGTACAAACTGTGATCGCCACCTAAAGCACTATTATCTGTGTAAATGTGATTTTCGGTTCCAATTGCCCCTGTTGCTGCCGAAGCGTCCAGAATAATCGAATTCGGCCCCACTTTTAATCTTCCGGTTACATCCAAATCTGTAAAGCTGGCATTACTTCCGCCTCCAAAATCAGCAGCTGTGGCTTGCACGGTGCCATCTGGAAAGAGGAACCCCCCTGAAGTAGATTCTATTGTTCCATGTACTTTGGCATTACCAATCACTTCCAGTTTTTGCGAGGGAGTGGCGGTTCCAATCCCCATGTTTCCGCTTGTTTCTATTCTAACCAATTCAGTTCCATATCTGTTAAATGCAAATGGATGTGCAACTCCTGAT
>NVWW01000093.1 GCA_002746335.1 Flavobacteriales bacterium
AGTGACTCTTTTTCAATAATATTGTATTTGCTATCAATACCAAAGAGTTGTTGTAAGGCAACTGTTGGGATGTGCTTGTTCATGCTAATTTCAACTTCGTTTTGTTCTAAGCTTATCTCGGCTAGAATAACATCTTGATGTTTCTCAAATTTGGATTTAACTTTAGATGCGCATCCAGAGCAAGTCATCCCCGTAATAGAATATGTGTGTGTCATTTTTTATTTTTTGTATCAAATTAATATGAATACAAAGTTGACTCTATTGTATAAACGAGGTGTTACAGAATTATTGAAATAAAGTGTAAGGTTTTGGAAAYCAGGCTTTGCCAATTCRATCTGGCGCCRCTYCTGATAGGATTTTAAATTGCCAACGCYTAAATCAATGGTTCGAAAAGCGGGGTAGCSGGGCCAATTAAGTGCAATRAAAACACCTTCAACGACCATTRTACCAACGGTCATGRAACGGTACGATGTACGCGGTTGTGGAAACGTTAAAAGTTTRGTCGGATTTTTCATTTTACTCAATTAATACCACAAAGGTCTTGAGTAAAACCGGGCTTGTTCTTGCCCTATGGCAATTAATGCCCTTTCGCCACTTTTTTTCTAATTCTACTTAGGGAGTAGGGTGTGATTCCGAGAAGGGAAGCCAGGTAATGCAGGGGGATTCGCTGTACCAATTCGGGGTAAGAGTTCAGAACTATTAAATAACGTTGCTCCGCATCTTCTGTTAAAAATATCTCAAAATAATTGAGCATTTCTACAAAAGCAAACTCAATCCCTATTCTTCTAAATTGGCTGTACACAATAGATTCTTGAATGAGTTTTTGGTCGTTTTGATAATCGATGGTCAATACCACTGAATCTTCAAGAAAAATGATGTTTTCGTTGGATACTGTTCGAGTTAAAAAACTTTTTAAGGCGCTGACCATACTCGGTGCGATAGCCAGCCGCCTCGTTACTTCTTGCGCATTGTGATCGATAAAATAAGTTCTGGCAATCCCCTCAGAAAGAAACCCCAGCTTTCTCGACACGACACCCAACTGCGTATAATGTTCCCCCTTTTTGTATTGCTCAAAGTGAAAATAAGACTTGATGATATCAAACTCACGATTRCCYGATTGGGTGCARCGATTTATAAAKTCYTGAAATGTATTCCAGTGCTGATCCACGGCAATATTAGAAAGGGYTTAGATTTTTGTTRCGAGAAAATTTATAGCMGTCTGAAACACTCGGAATAGAATGTGAGCTTTGTTTAACCCCCAAAATCAAGTACGATGAAATTCCACAAATGATTTATCAGATAACCAACGGCAAGTTACAAAAAATTATTAATCGGCTATAGGAAAYGGAAATACCCTTTGCGTCAAATTAAAAGAGYTCGGGCTTTCCTGCTTTTTACTGAAAATCGTTGCTTYAGGGARCCTTTATCTAAACGATTTGCCCAAGAGCAAAATTGCTGTTAGGATAATTGCCCACGAAACAAAGAATAGCATCTTATACATTTTGGATTCTTTATTCTCTTTTATCAACTCAGTTTGCCGAATTATCTTTTTAATCACATTTTTGGTGCGAATAAAAGCGGATTCATTCTTTACAACATAGTCATAAGCACCGTATTTCATGGCGTTTGTTGCAACCTCTATTTTCTCTTGCCCTGAAAGAAATATTACTTCTATATCGTTTTTGTATTGCTTGATTTTTTTCAATACGCCTATCCCGTTTAAGTCTCCTTTGAGAAAATAGTCCAGAAGAACAATATCAGGATCTGCTTTTATATTTTTCAAACAGTCCTCGCCCGAAGGAAATACTCTTATTTTGTATTTACTTTCTGACTTTAAGTCATATTGTAATGCGCTGGCATACAGCGGGTCATCTTCTACGAGAAAGATAGACAGTTGGTTTTGTTTTTTCATTTTATGATCCTCCTATATTAGTTTGTTATACAATTAATGCAGTTAAAAGAATAAGCAGCAACACCATAGCAGCTACTTTTACCAATATATTATTTTGTTTTTTTCTCCTTAATTGTTTTTCATTCAAAATTTTTTGAACCAAGGCGCCTATTCTAAAAAAGCAACTATCATCTTTCATTACATAATCATAAGCGCCCGCTTTGAGTAACTCAACAGTCATTACCATTTCTTGCTGACTGGAAAGAATTATTACAATTACATTTTTGTTTTTTTTCTTGATTTGCTGAAGCGTACGAAACCCGTTTTGTGCACTCTTGTTTTCACTGTCCAGGTAATAATCAAGGATGATTATATCAGGATTTTTACTAAGGTTTTTCAAGCACTCTTCTCCGGTTGAGTATGAATTAGTGGAAAAAAAATAATCCTGAAACCCTCCGCTTTTGTTAATCGTTTTCAGGTGGTTTTCTATCATTTTATTGAAGAAGGTATCATCCTCTACTATGAAGATTTTTATTTTTTCTTTGTAGTTCATCGGTATAGTTTTATCATTTATATCTTTCATAGTCCAACAACATGCCAAAAACATATCTTGCTGATAATCAAATTATTATATATAAACAAAGAGATCTTATTTTCCCAATTTGGGAAAATAGGTTCGTTTTTGGGAAAACTTGGGTCAGGTTAACTGGGTGTTTTTTTATTTGGAAAGCATTATTATCTCTTCTTCCATAGCGTTCATCACTTTATTGCAAACGTTAACTAGCTTCTCTACCAATTGCGGGATTTGTTCAAGATGGGTTTTTTCATCTGCATATTGTTCTATGAGGCGGATATCTTGTTTTAAGGCATGTATTCCCATTAAGTCAATGGAAGGCTTCATRGCGTGCGMAACAGCYCTTACCCTGTCCCATTCTTCGTTTGCCRCATGCTTGTCTATTTTAGTTAATGATTCTGGAGTTAACTTTACAAACTGTTTTACCATATCTTGTATAAAATCATCATTGCCTCTTGATAGCTGTTGAAGCATTGACAAATCATAAGGTTTTTCTTTTAGGTAGTTGAAGTCATTTGGTTTTTTAGGAGTTGCTACAGCTTGAGAATTGCTATGACTAATGCGGGTTTTGCCGTTCAGTAAATTCGCTATCTTTTCATATAGATCATCGGGATCAAAGGGTTTGGAAATATATTCGTTCATCCCTACTGCCAGGTATTTCTCCCTATCACCTTTGAGTGCATTGGCTGTAAGTGCTATAATAGGGATTTTTGAACTAAGGTTCTTCCTKATAATTTTTGTCGCTTCAATGCCCCCCATGACAGGCATTTGGACATCCATAAGTATTATATCATATTGTTTTTCTTTTAGTTTTTCAATGGCAATTTTACCATTGTTGGCAACATCTACTTCAAACCCCTGCTCTTCCAACATTGTAGTTGCCATAAACTGATTCAGTTCATGGTCTTCCACGAGCAACACTTTAACTCCTTCGAAAATAGCCATGCTTACTCGCACCTTTTCTGTTTTTACCAAGTCATCTTCGGTTCCTTTTTTGTATGATATTTTTACTCTAAATATTGCTCCTTCACCTTGCTCGCTTTCAACTGAAATTTCTCCGTCTTGCAAATCAACCAGTTTTTTGCATATCGTCAGCCCCAGACCTGTACCTCCATATTTTCTTGTCGTGCCCTCATCGGCCTGATGAAAGCTCTCAAAAATAGTTTCCAATTTACCTGYYGGTATGCCAATGCCCGTATCCGTTACMRTAAACTCCARGGTTATTTGGTTGCTGTCTTCTTTTAAGGTGTTACAATTGATTTCCACTTTGCCTTTATTGGTAAATTTAATGGCATTGTTGGTCAAATTGAGCAAAATCTGGTTTAATCGCACAGGRTCACCCAATATCACYTGTTTGGCCTTTTCATCAATGKCATAAGYGATATAAATGTCTTTTTGAATGGCTTTGTATTCMARGGAATTAATCAACGACTTGATAATGCTCTCCACTTTAAACCCAATGGTTTCCAATGTTAATTTTCCCGCCTCTATTTTGGAAATGTCAAGAATGTCGTTAATGATCACCAGCAGGTTTTTAGATGATATGTTAATGGCTTTGAGGTATTTCAATTGCTTTTCGTTTAAGCCGGTTTTGTAGAGCAATTTTGCCATCCCTACAATAGCATTCATTGGCGTTCGGATTTCGTGGCTCATATTGGCCAGGAAATGCTCTTTTGCCTCTACTGACTGCTCGGCCAGATCTTTTGCCCTTATGAGTTCCCGTTCTACCTTTTTACGTTGGGTAATATCCTGTGAAACAATGCAAACAGCCTCTCTGTTTTCGTAAGTAATGGAATAGGCGCTCACTTCAACATCGATCAGCATGCCGTCTTGGGTTCTGTATTGCCTTTCACCAATGGCATACTCTTTTTTTTCAAGACTGGTTTTGATTTTGCGATTGATATCTTCTTTTTCGTGTGCTACAAAATCGTATAGCGGCCTGCCGATGAGTTCATCCCGTTTATACCCAAGCAGGCTATGCATTGCGGGATTGGCCTCCATAACTGTATTCGTTTCAACATCCAAAAGGTAAATGCAGTTGGTACTTTGATTGACTACGGCCCGGTATTTTTTTTCACTTTCTTTTAACGCTTGCTCTGCGGCCTTGCTCTCGGTAACGTCCATATTGACGCCAATGGTTCCGATAATTTCACCGCTGCTGCTTTTATAGGGTGCGGCATATACCTTTAGCCATCTCTTAGTGCCGTTTTTGAGTTTAATTTTGATTTCGTAATGTTCATCTTTTCCCGCGATACGTTGCTTCATTCTTTCTTCAATTGTTGCTTTTGTGTGAACCGAGTCATCAGAAGCGATAAGGAGTTCGTGTGCTAAACTGCCAATGAGTTTTTCTTTTGAATAGCCCGTCAACTCAACCATGCTGTTGTTAGTGTATGTAATTCGGTCTTCTTTGTCAGTAATTAATATGCCTTCTGACAAACTGTTGACTATCGTGCGGTAAAGTTCTTCGCTTTCCTGTAGTTTTTCTTTACTTTTAATTAATTCCCTTTCAAGCTGTTTTTTTTCGGTGATTTCTGTATCAATTGCAATGAGCTTTTCTACATTGCCTTCATTGTCCAATATGGGAGTTAAGGTGGTGTATACATTGAACTCCCGCCCATCTTTAGTGAAATTCTGGGTTTCGTAGGAAACGGTTTGTTTTTCTGTGATTGCTTTTATATAGTGTTTGTCATTTTCAGATATTCCCGTTGGATTTCCTCTTCTCAAAATTTTTCCTGATGTTCCTTTCACTTCATCAAACGTGTATCCTGTTATTCGTTCAAACCCTTCGTTTACCCATTCAATTTTGCCTCTTTTATCAGTAATGATGACAGAATTATCCGTTTTGCTCACTACTATTGAAAACTTGTCTACCGCATCTTTGTTTTTCTGCAAATCGTTGACCATGTGATTGAATGCCTCTGCCAATTCCCCAATTTCATCGTTTGAAGAAATAGCTATTCTTTTGGTAAAGTCCCCCATGGCTATTTTATTCGTGAAATCCTTCAATTTCAGAATGAAATTGGTGATTATTCTGTTGGAATTGACAACAACTACTATGCTTATCAGGATAAATAAAATGGAAATGATTGTGATGAAGTCTTTCGCTTTCTTTATAGATTTGTCACTGTTGGTTTTTACTTGCTCTAATTCCTTCTCAAACAACGTTGAAAGTGTTTCAAGCGACTCCGAGTTTTCCTTCACCCCCTGAAAGACAAAAAGGGTTAATCCTGCCATTATAATCAACAGCAAAAGGATAACCACATATCCCAATAACAGTTTTTTTGAAATAGAAAACCGCATTTTACATCGTTTATTTATCAGCAACTAATTGCTGCATATTTGTATTGTTTTCATAGCCCGCCAGCATCACCTCTTTTATATTAAAGTCTATTGTTATGGTGCTGATTAATGCCTCAAAACCCTTCTTTTTATTATTACTATCCAGAAAATAATTCAACATTATCAAATCGGTTTTAAATCAAGGTTTCGCATACATCCTTCTACTAAATTGAATGATGTTATTCGCGGTTTTTTTTGGCTTAAGTTGTGCCCTAATGCTTTTGAAAATAAGTAATCATCATGCATCAGGAAAAGGGATATTTTTTCATTAGGCCCCACGACATTTGGTATTTAGTGTCCTGCTTTGACAGAACTTAATTCCAAAATCATACCTTTTTGAATAGTTTTCATAATCACCTGTAAATCAGCTGATTATGAACTTCGTGAAATGAGGCGGAAGTTCGTTTTTGGGAAACATTTCCCAAATTGGGAAAGTCAGGTGTCGAATTTGTTCTTTTTTTTCGCTCTGTAAACCGTTGATTTGCCAATGTCAAGCTTCTTAGCGACAAGCAAAGCGTCATTGTTGTATTTTTCTAAATAAACATTAATAATGTTATTGGTGTATTCTTTCAACGTCATATTGTCTTCAAACAATTTATCCACAGGATTTACAGCGTTAAAATGAATGTCACCAGCAGCAATCGCATCGCTATTGCACATTACAGCAGCTAACTCAATAGTGGCTTTTAGCTCCCGAACATTACCTGGAAAAGCATATTGCGATAATTTGTTTTGTGCATTCTGTGAAAGAGCAAGTTTTTTCATTTTATTATTCTCGCAAAACCTTTCGAGAAAATGTTTGGCGATGATTAAAATATCATTGCCTCTGTTCCTCAAAGGTTCTAAATGGATAGGTAGTCCCAGCAGCCGATAATACAAGTCCTCTCTAAAATTGCCCTTTTTCATCTCTTCAGTTAATTTTTTATTGGTGGCTACAATTACCCTGGCGTCAATTTTAATTAAAGAGTTACCTCCAACTCTTGTCAATTCTTTTTCCTGCAAAACTCTTAAGAGTTTTGCCTGCATTGTTTCATCCATTTCACTGATTTCGTCCAAGAATATCGTTCCCTTGCTTGCTTGCTCAAACTTTCCAATTCTTCTTGACGTGGCTCCTGTGAAAGCTCCTTTTTCGTGCCCGAATAATTCGCTCTCTATCAACTCATGGGGAATGGCTGCAACATTCACCGCAACGAGCGGATATTTTTTTATATCGGATTGATAATGAATCGCTTTAGCAACCAGTTCCTTGCCTGTTCCTGTTTCCCCTGTAATAGAAACAGTTATATTGGATGCCGCTGCCTTTTCCATCAATGAAAAAGTTTTTTTGATAGCCTCGCTTTGCCCAATGATGACTTTGTTGAACTCGTATTTCTTGCCTATTTCTTCCTTTAAGGTGTTGATTTCATCTTTAAGACGAATGTTTTCACGAATTCTTCCAACAATATTGAGAAGCCGTTCCCTGACATCTTCGTTTTTCACTACATAATCGTAAGCGCCTTTCTTAAGGAGCTTAACAGCAGTTGCAATATCTTCCTGCCCTGAAACGATAATGACAGCAATATTGGGATTGTGTTTTTTTATCTTTTTCAATACTTCATCTCCCGATATATCCGGTAGATAGTAATCCAATGTTACAAGGTCAGGATTTAGGTATAGGTGGTCTAAACAATCTTTTCCTGAAACAAACTTTTTTACTTCATAATCGGGATTAAGTGAAAGGGTATAATCCAACAATTTGGCATACATTGGCTCATCTTCAACGATGAAAATTTTCATGTTATACCTACTCATAGTAAAACCAAATATATGGGATATATTTGAGTGTTAACACAATTGACTTTTAGTACGATTGACTTTTGACCGCCTACTAAATAATGTAAATAAAAGTACATTTCAACGGATTGTCTTAAAATAAATAATCACTGCTGCCTGTATGCTGATCAGCTAAAAATCAACAAATTACTGGGGGATTTAAAATAAATTGAAGGATAAGGAGCAAAAAATTCTGGAATTAGTGCTGTTTTGCGCCTTTATAAAAACTTCACATTTTGCTTTCCGCTTTGTGTTCTAAAAGGGTTTGGATTGATATAGCTCAAGGAAATCTCAAGTCCACCTCTGCCAGAGCTGGCAGTAGTTAGTGAAGAAACATTTACATCATATGAGATGCCGATAGCAAAATTGGAAAATTCGAAACCAAACGAAGGGATTACAGCGTCACCCGCACGGTAGTAGCCTCCCGCCAAAACAGCCATTTCTTTGAAAATGCCTGTATATTTCGAGCCCTCTTTTACTGTGTAGCGCATCATTAATCCACCGTTGAGTTCCTGAGCAGGACCTTGCCGCTGGTAAAGAACCGAAGGTAGCACGGCAATATTCGTGTTTTGGATGCCAATATATGTGCCTGCATGGGCAACAAAATTCATGTGTAGCTTATCAATTTGACTCGAAAACTCAAGTTTCGGGCGGTTGAGATGATGAACTGCAAATCCCGCATTTGCTCTTAACTGCTTGTTACCAGAGAAACTCGATATGTTTTTCCCATAATCCCAAGAAACCCCCACTGAAAAATCACCGTAGTTGTAATTTTCAAATTGCTGCTCATTCGATACTAAATTTGAGTTATAACCGCCCGAATACGAAGGATCGTATTGATTGCCCCATTGCAGTTGTGTGTTGTCGATACTTTGCTGTGCAAACCCACCCTGTAAGCCTGCTGAAACTTTATTTTTATCATTTAATACTATAATGCTCGAAACCGATAGCTGTACGTTAGTAGTAGCCAATTTAAAATTACCAACCTGGTCGTTGAAAACAGCTAGCCCTCCTGCGAGAAATGCCTTTTTCCATTTTTTCTTGAAAAAAGACAGGTCACAGGAAATACCTGATGTACGGTATGGGCCAACATTTCGCCACTGGTCTTTATGGTTGAGCAGCACGCGCACATCACCGTTGAAAGTTCCTGTCAAAGCAGGATTAATAAGCATAGGAGTACGGTAGAATTGCGAGAAATGGATGTCTTGAGAAAATGAGTTCAGAATTAAGAATACAGAACTCAGAAGCAAGAACAAAAGTTTGATATGTTTGGTTGATGGTTTCATGATTTATCGTATCAACATCAAATTCCCTTTTTTATCAATTAAATCACCGTTGATAAAAGCACCTTCCAAAATATAAACAAAGGCAGCGGTGTTCATTTCTTTGCCACGGTAGGTACCGTCCCAGCCACAGGTTTCTGTGCAGCAGCAATCGGTTTCAAACACCTTTTCGCCCCAACGGTCGTAAATCATTAATTTGATGTAATCAATTTGTTCGCCCATCACGTAAAGCCCATCATTTTCACCGTCATCATTTGGCGAAAAGATGTTCGGCAAATACACTACTGGCTCACCGTCAATTATCGAAACTGTCACCGAATCCGTGCCTGAACAGGCGTTTGCATCTGTTACCGTTACATAATAAGTGGTTTCTTCTGCCGGAGTTGCCTCAGGGCTTTGACAATTGGCACAGCTTAAATCAGATGAAATTTCCCACTGATAATTCACACCTCCTGAAGCGTTAAGAAAAGCCTCATCGCCTTCGTTAATGGTGGTATCATTGCCTGCATCAGCATTTGTTAATGGAAACACGTTAACCGTTATGGAGGCTGATGCCGAACCACATGTATTGGTTGTAGTGACTGTGTAATTAGTAGTGCCAGATGGAATAGCTGTTATGGTTTGAGAAGTATCACCTGTGTTCCAGGAATAGCTGGTTCCTCCGCTTGCAGTCAAAATTGCAGTACCGCCCATGCAAACCCCTGAATCGCCTGTAATTAAAACAACCGGAAGTTGCTCGACAGTTACCAACACTGAATCAGTGACTGAACAATTTCCCACAAAGGCGGTAACAAAATAAGTGGTGTCTGCCAAAGGGCTTACATTGATGGACGAAGCGCTGTCTCCGATGCTCCACACATAAGCCGTTGCCCCCGATGCAAAGGCCACAAGAGTAGTATTATCACCTGTGCATATACTGGCATTTCCGGTAATAGAAACCGAAATTGCTGCTGGCTGACTGATGGTTGCCGAATCTGTTGAAATACACCCAGCCGAATCAATTACTGTTACTTGGTAGCTGCCCGCAGCTAACCCGGTGGCTGTGGAATCGGTTTGCCCATCTGACCAGGAATACGAATAAGGAGCGATTCCACCCGATGCAGTTACAACCGCTGTCCCATCATTTATTCCATTGCATGAAGCATCATTGGCAGTAGTAACGATGGTTGCTCCTCCTCCTCCACCTATAGTAACAGAAATTACGGTATCGCAACTATTGGCATCGGTAACAGTCAATGAAGCACTGCCTGCTGCAAGCCCAGTTGCGGTCGAATCACTCTGTCCATTCGACCATAAATAGGTGTAAGGCGTGACTCCTCCTGTAATAATTACCGATGCAGTGCCATCCGCTTGCCCGCAGTTTTCATCAGTGGTTGAAACGGCTGGGCTTAAAGGAAACGGTTCATTGATTGTAACTGAAGCAATCGTAGGGCAGCCGCTACTGTCAACAACGGTTACGTTGTAATTGCCTGCAAAAAGGCCTGTTACGGTGCTGTCGTTTTGAGCCAGCGGGTCATCCCATAAATAAGTATAAGGTGTTATCCCTCCCGATGCCGTTACCGTTGCAGAGCCGTTGGTTTCACCAAAACAAGATACATCCGTTGAATTAGCAGAAAGAGTTGCCCCTCCGATTCCATTTACAATCACCGAAGCGGTTTCGGTACAACTACTATCATCAGTGACAGTAACATCGTAACTTCCTGCCCCCAATCCCGTTGCAGTTGAATCGGTTTGCCCGTCAGACCATAAAAATGAGTAAGGCGAAGTACCTCCACTCGTAATGAGTGCAGCTGAACCGTCATTTATACCACAGTTAGCACCTGCTGAACTTGTTGTGAGATTAATGGCAGGAGGTTCGTTTACTGTTGTTGAAATGAAATTGGTACAAGAGGCGGCATCGGTAACGGTAACAGTATATGTACCTCCTGAAAGCCCTGTGGCTGCTGCTGTTGATTGGCCGTCAGGCCATAAATAATTGTAGGGTGTAGTTCCTCCCGAAGCCACAACAGTTGATGTGCCATCATTGTCGCCATTACATTGAATATTGGCGGAAGTGGCTAATAAAACAGGAATTCCACCTCCATTCACTGTTACTGAAACTACAGTGTCACAACTGCTGGCATCGGTAATGGTTACTGTATAAATTCCTGCCAACAACGCAGCAGCAGATGAATTTGTTTGCCCATCGGACCACAAATAGATATATGGCGAAGTGGCTCCTGAAACGCTGACAGTTGCTGATCCGTTGTTACCCCCGCAACTGTCGTTGGTTGTGGTGGCTGAAACGCTAAATACAGAAGGTTCAGTAATGCTAACGATGGAGTCTTTCACACAGCCATTATTATCGGTAATTGTGACTGAGTAATTTCCCACTATTAATCCTGTAGCTGTTGAATCCGTTTGTCCATCACTCCACAAATAAGTATAGGGCGAACTGCCGCTTGTTGCTGCCACTCCTGCTTGCCCTGTGCTGTCTCCGTTGCATGTAATATTAGTTGATAAAAAGGAAAGCAAAGGGCCGCTTGTGCCATTGATGGTTACGGAAAGTACGGTGTCACAACTTTGTGCATCAGTAATAGTAATAGAATAATTTCCTGTGGAAAGCCCTGTTGCTGTGGAATCCGTTTGCCCATCAGACCATGAAAAGGAATAGGGGGTAGTTGTTCCGCTCACCGAAACAGTAGCTACTCCATCGTTTTGTGCACAGTTTTCATCTGTTGTGGATACCGTAGGATTGATTGCTGTTGAGCCACCTACTATAACGCTCGTTGTTGTTGAGCAGCTTCCCACATCAGTTACTGTTACATTGTACGTGTTGGCTTGCAACCCAGTGGCTGTTGAGTCGGTTTGCCCATCAGACCAGAGATAGGTATAAGGTGTTATCCCTCCTGAGCCCGTCACGGTGGCAGTTCCGTTGTTTCCTCCGCACGTTGCATTCGTTGATGTAGTTGAAAGCGTAGCTCCGCCTGTTCCGCTCACGGTTACCGAATCAGTTGCCGTACAGCTATTGCCATCGGTTACAGTTATTTGATACGTTCCTACAGAAAGCCCTGTCGCGGTGGTAGTAGTTTGATTTCCTGTATTTGAATCCCACTGATAGGTGTAGCTTTCAATGTTGCTTGCCAGGTTAATGTTGTCCACTCTTGCATAGTAAGTATTGCCGTTGTTATATCCGCTCTGGGAATTAATGTAAAACAACACTGCGGTTTTGTTAATTGCGGAAGATAAATCGAAAACAACATCAATTTGTTGACATGTTCGTAGTTGGCTGAAAAACAATTCATAGCCCGGAGTGCCGTTTATTGATGAAGCATTCTGATATCCGCCATCTATCCACATATTGAAAAACACCTTGTCGTTGGGCTGGCTGGCGAAATAGGAATTTGAGAAATCAAAACTCAATGTAACTGAGTCGGATCCCGTGCAATTTTGTGCGGGCGACCGAAGAAAGCATCCGCCAAAATTCAACCAATTGCCGGTAAACTCGGCTTCTCCGGCAGGACAGCCGGTTGAAGCCGTGTAGTCAAACCATATTCCAACTGTGCAGGAAGAAGGCGACCACCATACATTGGTCGGGCCGCTGCCGAAGGTATTATCAATCACATCTGAATTGAATGGTTCGGTGGTTAAAATACTTCCTCCCGGTCCGCCTGAAGCCGTAACTGTTGTAGTGCCGTCACTTGCTCCGCAGTTTTCATCTGCTGATGCTGTTGCCAAAGTCATTCCTGCGGGATCAGTTACGGAAATAGTATCAATCGAAGCGCATGAATTTGCATCGGTAACGGTAACACTGTAAGCGTTTGCATTCAATCCGGTAGCGGTGGTATTAGTTTGACCGCCTGACCACAAATAAGTGTACGGTGTTAGACCACCTGTTCCTGAAACTGTTGCCGAACCATCGTTCCCGTTTTTGCAGGTTGGCTGGACGGAAGTTGTTGAAAGTGTTGCTCCTCCTGCTCCGTTTACAATTACAGATGCCGTTGTATCACACCCGATTGAATCTGTGACGGTTACATTGTAGGTCCCGACAACCAATCCTGTTGTAGCAGCGGTTGTCTGCCCATCAGACCATAAGTATGAATATGGAGTAACTCCTCCGGTTGCTGATACTGTAGCAGTGCCATCTGTTGAGCCGCAATTCTCGTCTGTTGAACCGATAGATGGAAGAATAGCGGAAGAACTGGTTACACTGACTGAGTCAATAGCCGTACAACTACTGTTATCGGTAACCGTCACGTAATACATCCCTGTTGTCAATCCTGTAGCTGTTGAATCGGTTTGGCCACCACCAGACCATAGATAGGTGTAAGGCGCGGTTCCTCCTGAGCCAATAACTGTTGCAGCGCCATTGCTACCACCTCCACAAACCGCTGCTGAGCTGGCGGCAGCTATTGGACCGGTAGTTGCGTTTACTATTGCCGAATCAACAACCGTACAACTGCTTCCGTCAGTAACTGTTACATAATAAGTGCCTGTTGATAACCCGGTTGCAGCGGAATCGGTTTGCCCATCAGACCAGAGATAGGAAAAGGGAGTTTGACCTCCTGAAATAGATGTAGTTGCTGTCCCATCATTTGTTCCTCCGCAGGTTACATCAGTATTGGTCATTGCGGATAAAAGCCCGGGACTGGCTAATGCAAAAGGTTCATAGGAAAAGTCGTTCCATGAATTTTTTGTAATGTAGCTTAATGTTGGAGATGTGTTGTTTATGATAGAAACTGCACCTGTATTTTCCCACTGCGGTACATTTTGCCAGTGGGCAATATTCGAATAACTACCATCGGCTACATCGTCATAATAAATGGTGATCTCCACAGGACTTGTCCCGGAAGTACGATTGATTCTGTGGTAAAAATCAGGATTTATCAAGCACAACGTAAGGTCTGTCAAAGAACGGTCAAACCCTTCAACTGTGGCATCCACATTGGCCATTCTAACTTGAAAAGTATCGGCAAAAGTAGTGCTTGGGGTAATTTCCAGTGGGCGATAGCGCAACACTCCCAAGCTTGATCCTACCGGAAAAAGATAGGGGTTTATGGAATTTACTGCACGAGACAATTTTCCGCTTCCCAGTGAGCTGACAAATCCCGAATTTCGTGTGATAATACCCGTATCCGGGTTTAAGACAAACATCGTATTGGTGTCTGTAGCAAGCTCACGGTCATTCAGATGTAATGAATCTGAAACAGAGGCATCGAGTGTCATCGTTTTTATGCCTGTACCCGAAAGGGTTAGAACGTTAAAAGTGGTGTTAACGGTTCCGGTGATGTTCTGGTTTGCTCCATTCAATTCAACGGTTCCGGAAGAGCTGCTGTAAAGATCGTTGTTAATCCAATCACCACCAATGCGATAAAAGCCAGTTCCTATTAAAGAATCGTTATTTATAATATCTTGTGAAACGTTGAAATTACCTTCGGCATCAATTTTTCCTTGGTTATTGCTTGCATCGCCATTTACCTGAATTACCGCATTGTTTTTCAGGGTTATGATTTCACCGCTGTTGAAAAAAACTTGGGCAAATCCGATACGGGGAATCATTATTCCCAAAAGGAGCACAGTGAATATCGAGCGCATATTCATGATAATACCGCTGTCAAATTATTTGTTGCCTTGTTGAAGGGCTTTTGGAAGCACTATTTCTCTTGGCACTGATTTAGTTAAACTAAGCGGTTTGATTTTCTCTAAGGGTGGATGGTAAAACATTCCTTTAGTTTTGGGTTGGTCGTATAGTCGAGGAATCTGGTATTTTCCTTTTTCACGTTCGGTTTTCTCCGGTTCAGGATTTTTTGAATGTGGATTCTTTCGCACGTACAGGTCGTTTCTTTCCGCATAAACCGTCCAGGAAACTTCCGTTCCGGGCTTTCCTCCGGCAACTACGAAAGTGCTGGCTTTGCCAATTTTTTCTTTAATGAAAAGTGGGGCATAAGCGCCAATAGGAGTAAGGTGATAGGAGAAGTTGACATTTATTTCGTCAAAATAATTGGGAAGTTGCACGATTGCTTCGCCATCCTGATTTAATTTGACATTGCCCCTATACATATTTAATACTTCGGGTGATTCAATGGTGAAATGCCTGAGGTATTTGTTTTCAGGATCAAGGGGATGGTCAATTCTGAAAGATTTTACACCTGAAGCTCCCAACTCTCCGTTGGAAAAAACTCCCATGGCGCCACCAACGCCTCCGAGGTAGCGGTCTTCGCCCAATACGCCATAATACCCTTTCCCTGCAACGCCTATTCCATTGCCAAGGGGGGCAATTGCATCGAAATTCTCTCCGTAAACTCCAAATCCTGTACTGTGATTGGTTTCTCCTAAGGTGCCATTAAATCCCTGGCCTCGAACGCCATGCCCCCCGGTGGTTCTAAGATTGTTTCCGAGCACCGCTTGTTGAGCTGTTGCGGCAGCATCAACTTGCCCTGCCACTCCTGAAGCTGCTCCAGTGCTGGCGCCCACTACGCCAGCAACGGCTGTACTTGTGCTGTTGGTTGTTCCCTGAACGGCTGAGAAAGTATTGCTTGCGTTGTTTGTCACCGCTTGAATGGCTACACCGGTATTTGTGTTTTCTGCCCTAATGCCCGATGCAACAGTACCGTTGGTGGTAACATATAATGCATCAGATGCATTGGAAGCGTTGTTCACTTGGAAAGAGCCGGCTCTCCCGCTTCCGGTTGTTTGCCCGACAACGGCATCACCTGAGCCGTTTATAATGCCAGAAAGCGCTGAAAATACACTGCTTGCATTGGTTACTTGGAAAAGGCCCCCGGCTCCGGTTCCTGTCATAGTAGCGCTCACTGCCTGTCCGGTTCCGTTTGAAGTGGCGGCTATTGCCGCCCCGGGATTATCTGTATTGGTGATTTCGCCCGTAAGGCCAAAACCCACTGAGCCGGCAGTTCCACTTGTTCCGCTTATACCTATGCTTGGAATGGCCACTGTTCCGCCTACAGTAGTTGTATGCAAACGCCCTTGATTGGCGGTAACTGTTCCTGTTCCATTGATTTCCACTGGGCCTGAATCAGCAGTAATGACACGCCCTACACCATTTCCACCGAAATCATAGGCATCATCAAGTGTACCTCC
Source organism: Flavobacteriales bacterium (assembly GCA_002746335.1). Taxonomy (GTDB): domain Bacteria; phylum Bacteroidota; class Bacteroidia; order Flavobacteriales_H. The sequence continues at coordinate 15,977 of NVWW01000093.1, forward strand.
CCCACTTCCGCCACCACCTCCAGCACCTATTTTTTTCCATTGGCTCACGCCTGTATCATAAAACCAAAACGAAACCGAATCGGTATCAAAAACTAATAGGCCGTTTGCCGGGCCGGTAATTGCATTTCGCTGAACGGTAGTCATTCGTGGAATTAAAATACCGAGCGCAGTGGATTCCACATCGAGAATAGCTGAATTATCAGGTGTTGTAGTGCCGATGCCCACGTTGTCAACTTGTGCTAACAAGGAATTAGCAGTTAGCAACACAGCTAAAACAAGAAAAGTTATTTTTTTCATTACAATAAAGAATTTGGTTCGAAATTCGAAGAATAACAAATGTAATATATTTCAACCTCTAAATTGAAATTATACATTAAAGGGGAAACTTTATTTTTAGCTTTTCGTAAGCTTTATCTACTACCGAGACAATGTGCCCCAAATGACAGTTGCGCATTACCGCATGTCTTGCGCAATCAGCGCATCATTTTTTGGATTGTTACAGTTGTGCTGGAATACGGGGCGTCTTTGGCGTTTATGCAGAGACATTATCCTTTAATAGCGAAGGAAACCATAAAAGATAGGAGGTTCGCCTTTTTATCTTCGTTTCTCGGACCAATCGGCTTAATCGTCACATTTCTAAGCAAGCGAGTCAGATGTGTAT
>NVWW01000094.1 GCA_002746335.1 Flavobacteriales bacterium
ACCTCCCTCGGGTGGATGTTTTGAACTTGTTGAGTGTATATACAGGTTATAAAAACTGGGAAGATCTTGTCAGCAAGAAAAAAGCGCAAGGTGTGCTGCCAGAGGTTCAAGACGAGCAAAGCAATATCCAAAAGATGGTGTGGGCCGGAATAAGTGTAGTTGTGTTGATAGCAGCAGTAGGGACAGTGGCGATTCTCGCGTTATGGGACCAATCGAACCAATTCAACTACCGGCTGTGCTTCGAGGATGCCGATCTTGGCACTCCTATACCTGGAAACCGAATCGAAATAAAGGTGTTGCAGGCGAACGCTATCGGCAGATCATTAAGTTGCGATCCCGCCGGGTGTGCGACAATCAACCTTGATCGCGATGTAAATTGGTGTTGAGTTCAGTTATTGCAAACGGCTGCCTGCTCGTTACCGATACCATGCTTGCCAATTTTACGCCAGTGCCTTATTTGGATGCAGGCGCAGATATTACGGTTTGTGTACACGGTCCTGCTATTGCTTTGAGTGGATACGTTACAGGTGGGGCATCCACAGCCAAATGGACGACTTCAGGAAGTGGCACCTTTAGCCCGAACGACAGCAATTTGACGGCTATTTACGTTCCAAGTCCTGCGGATACTTTGGCGGGAAGCGTTATTCTTTACCTCACATCTACCAACAATGGTGATTGCAAGCAGACCACAGATAGTTTAACAGTTACGATTCTGCCATCAATAATAGCAAATGCAGGCGCTGACCAAGTCGTTTGTAACGATGCCACTGTTTCGTTAAGCGGGAGCGTATCGGGAAGCAGCACTAAGGGAATTTGGTCAACGCTGGGAAGCGGCACATTTAGTCCGAATGACAGCGACTTGATAGGCACTTATGTGCCCGATACGTTGGATACATTAGCGGGTTTCGTTAACATCGTTTTGACTTCCACCAACAATGGCGTTTGCCCTGCAGTAGTCGACACGATACTGGTTACGCTCACCCCAAAACCTTTTGTTGATGCAGGAACGAACCAAACCGTATGTGCCAATAATGCAGTTACCCCCTTGAGTGGCACTGTGAGCGGTAGCACCACTTCGGGAATTTGGACAACTTCGGGAACGGGAACATTCGCGCCTGATGACACTACAGTAGCGGGAAGCAATTATATTCCCAGTGATGCAGACACTGGTGTTGGTACGATTAACCTGATGCTTTCATCCACCAATGTTTGCCAGATTACTGATACGCTTGTACTCACCATCACCGATGCGCCCAATGTAGATGCGGGGGCTGACCAGTTCGTCTGTATCAACAACCCGATCGTTTCGCTGAACGGCTCGATTGGTGGCGGTTCAACTACGGGTGCTTGGGACGCTATTGACGGCAGCGGTACGTTTACCGATTCCACTTTACTTAACGCGACTTATACGCCAAGTTCTGCAGACACATCCAACGGAAGTGTAACGTTTGTGCTCACTTCTACCAGTAACGGCAATTGCCTGGCGGAAGACGACACAATGGTCGTTACGTTTACGCCCATTCCCACCTTGAATGCAGGGACTGACCAGGTGGTTTGCTTGGGCAATAATGTTCAATTAACCGGCTCGGTGGTTGGCGGACTGACTTCGGTGCAATGGCAGACCAACGGCACGGGAACCTTCGTGCCCGATGCGGATGATACGGTGAGAACTTACATTTACAGCCCAGCCGATTCGGCAGCAGGAACGATTCAGTTCATTCTCACCGCGCCCAATTTCTCGGGCTGCTCTGTGGATAACGACACGATGGAAGTTACTTTCGCCCCGCAATTGGTAGTAGCTGCTGGAAATGACACCACGGTTTGCGCCAACAACGACTCGGTGCAGTTAAACGGCTCGATTACAGGAACGACCACATCAGGACAGTGGACGACTTCCGGTTCGGGGACATTCAGCCCGAATGACAGCGCGTTTAATGCTGTTTATATCCCAAGCGCATCGGATGAATCGGTCGGTTCGGTGGTTATTTATCTTGCATCAACCAATAATGTAACTTGCTTGGGTGCTGTGGATTCAATTACGATAACGATTACCCCCGCACCTTCAGTGAATGCAGGTTCCAATCAAGTGGTTTGCTACAATGAAAATATTGTTCTAGGTGGTTCGATTACAGGCGGGGCGACCACAGGTATTTGGACGACTGACGGCACAGGCAATTTCAACGATTCCACTTTGCTGAACGCCACTTACTTCCCTACATCGCTTGATACAGCCGCGGGCTTGCTGCAGTTTACACTCACTTCCACCAGCAACGGTCAATGCCTTGCCGAAAACGATGTGCTGTTTGTAACCTTCACTTCCAAACCGCTCGTCAATGCCGGGCTGAATGATACCGTTTGTGCCAACAATTCTGCTGTTGTGCTGAATGGTGCGGTTTCTGGAAGCGCCATTACGGGCGCATGGTCATCTTCGGGAAGCGGGGTCTTCTCACCAGATTCATTAACCTTGAATGCAACTTACACACCAAGCTCTGCAGATGCATCTGCTGGAAGCGTAACGCTTTATTTGAATGCGACAAATTCATGCCCATCAATGGATTCATTAACAGAAATAATAACGCCAGCGCCTATTGTAAATGCAGGAAGCGATCAAATTGTTTGCATCAGCGTAGATTCAGTGCAATTGAGCGGCTCGGTAACAGGCGGGGCAACTACAGGAATCTGGACAACATCAGGCAGTGGCACATTTGTGCCGAATGATGCTACACTCAATGCGACCTATGTTTTAAGCGCATCTGATAGTACGAATGGAGGTTTTACTCTTACGCTGACGTCAACCAATTTCGGGAATTGCCTTGTGGTGAGTGATGCAATGACCGTTACTTTAACAGATATTCCTGTGGTTAGCGCGGGTAATGATTTGACTTTCTGTGCCAACAATGCCGATGTGCCGTTGAGCGGTTCGGTAACAGGTGGTGCGTCAACAGGTGTTTGGACAACGCTGGGGGATGGAAATTTCACGCCAGATTCAACAACATTTACCGCAACCTACTCACCAGGAAGCGGAGATACGGCCAACTTAAGCGCCACGTTGGTGTTGCAATCTACGGGCGCGTGCGTAACAATTACTGATACGGTTGTGTTCACCTACATTGCTGTTCCACAGGTGAGCGCGGGATTGAATGATACGGTTTGCGCCAACAACGCAAATGTGGTATTGAATGGAACTGTAAGCGGTGGAACGACTACAGGGCTTTGGTCATCAACGGGCAGCGGAATCTTCTCGCCAGCCGACACGGTGCTGAATGTAACTTACACGCCAACCAGTGCTGAAATTTCCGTAGGCAGCGCGATACTTGTTTTGACTTCGACCAATAATGGTTTGTGTTTTGCGAAAAAAGACACGATTGTGGTAACGATAACGCCTTCACCTGCGGTAAATGCTGGTGCAAATGAAATTATTTGCCATGGAGACAGCTCCTTTCTGAGCGGTTCAATAACTGGAGGTGCAACTACAGGCATTTGGACAACTTCAGGAACGGGAATATTTTTACCGAATGATTCTGATTTAGCGGCTACTTATGTGCCAAGTTCTGGTGATTCTGCAAACGGTTCTGTATTATTGACATTGACTTCCACTAATTACGGCAATTGCAATGTTGTTACGGATTCAAAAACCGTTTCGTTCACACCACAGCCTTTTGTGGACGCGAATTCAAATCAAACATTGTGTGCGAATAATGCAGCCGTTTCCTTAAGCGGAATAGTGAGCGGCAGCGCCACCACAGGGGGCTGGGTTTCTTCGGGAACGGGTACCTTCTCTCCCGATACATCAACTTTGAGCGCAACATACAACCCAAGCAGTGGGGATATTGCAGGCGATTCCATTACATTATATCTATATGCGACCAATGCCTGCTTCGCAATGGATTCAATGATGGTGTACTTCACTCCTGCGCCTGTTGTGGATGCAGGTACAAATCAGACCTTCTGCACCAGCAGCCCTTCGGTAACACTTGCAGGTTCGGTAATAGATGGTGCTACCACAGGTGTATGGACAACTTCAGGAACCGGAATATTTTCACCTGATGACACTTCTTTAGCGGGTTCTTACATTCCAAGTACAACGGATACATCAGCAGGGCAAGTAACTTTGACACTCACCTCCACTAACAACGGCAACTGCCTGGCGGTTTCCGATGCGATGACGGTGAGTTTCATCCAGGTGCCGATAGTAGATGCAGGCAGCGACCAGGCGGTGTGTGCAAACCAGATGGTTTCGCTGAGCGGAAACGTAGTGGGAAGCTTCAGCGCAGAGTGGCTGACATCGGGAAGCGGCACATTCATCCCGAATAAAGATGCGCTCAACGCCACCTATCAGTTCAGCACAGCGGATACGATAGCCGGCTCAGTGGTATTCACGCTGTCAACACCCAGTTTCAGCGGATGTCCAGCCCAGACGGACTCCATCATTGTAACCCTCACTACTGCGCCAAGTGTGGATGCCGGGTTGGACACCACTATTTGTGCAAACAATGCAAACCTGATTATGAGTGGCTCGGTTGCTGGCGGTTCATCCACAGGGCTTTGGTTCACAAACGGTACGGGAACTTTCTCGCCAAATGACACCAATTTAACTGCAACCTATATTCCAAGCAATGCAGATACTGTAAACGGCTTGATTATGCTGACATTGGTTTCAACGAATAATGGCGGATGTTTCGCAGAATCGGATGATGTGAATATCACCATTACACCTGCTCCGAAAGTTACAGCAGGCACTGACAAAGTGATTTGCCATGGCGATGTTGTTCCGTTAACTGGAAATGTATTTGCGGGAGCATCAAACGGTCAGTGGGCAACGCTTGGTAGCGGTACCTTCACGCCAAACGATTCCGCTTTAAATGCAACATATGTTCCCAGTAGCGGTGATTCGACAGCCGGTTCGGTTATGCTGGCATTGACTTCAACGAATAATGAAAATTGCATTGCGGAAAGCGACACTATGCTGATTAGTTTTACCCCCCCGCCAACAGTTACAGCCGGAACAGATGAAACGGTTTGCGCCAACAATGCCAATATTGCACTGAGCGGCTCTGTTTCTGGAAGTACCATCACAGGTGTTTGGGTGACTTCGGGAACGGGAAGCTTCTCTCCGGATTCCGTGACCTTAAGTGCTACCTATATTCCAAGCAGTGTCGATAAGACAAACGGTGGAGTTACATTGACTCTGGCATCAACCAATGCGTGTTTGAAAACGGATTCCATCTCGGTAATCATCACACCAGCGCCAGTGGTTGATGCAGGTGGCGACCAAATTGTTTGCGCTGGAGTACCGAATGTATTACTTAACGGTTCCGTAACTGCAGGAACGTCACAGGGTTTGTGGACGACTTCTGGAACAGGCACCTTCTTGCCCAATGACTCGGCCATGAATGTGCTTTACAACTTCAGTAATTTGGACACAGCCAATGGAGGTGTAACGTTGGTTCTGGTCTCTACAGACAACGGCAATTGCCTTGCAGAAGATGATACGGCCATCATTTCTATTACAACGGTTCCAACTGTTGATGCCGGAAGCGATATGTCGGCTTGCGCCAACACTCCTGTACAACTGAGCGGCTCGGTGGTGGGCGGTGCGTCATCTGGTATATGGACGACTGCCGGTTCAGGAACATTCTCTGATAGCACTGATTTGAATACAGCTTATACTTTCAGTTCAGCCGATACCGTTGCGGGGCTGGTAACGATTAAACTCACTTCAATAGGTGCCTGCGTGAATCTGGCCGATTCTTTTGATATCACTATTACGCCTGGGCCTACAGTGCTCGCAACAACGGTTATGACTGCTTGCGAAAACAATCCGAATGTGTTGTTAAACAGCACGGTGACAATTGCAGGCGGTGTCCAGTGGTCAACGCTGGGAACAGGAACATTTTCTCCAAACACTACTTCCGCTAATCCAATCTATGTGATGAGTCCAGTGGATATTTCTTCTGGAAACGTAACGCTGCTGATTAGCACAACCAGCAACGGGAACTGTAACGCAGTAAGTGACACGCTTGTATTTAACATTGAGCCTACACCGATAGTGAATGCGGGTACAGACCAGCACCTGTGTACCGATAACTTGAGCGTATTTTTGAACGGAAGTGTTTCGGGCAGCACGAATTCGGGAAAATGGATAACACTTGGCAGTGGCACGTTCGCTCCAAACGATACAGATTTAGTAGCACTCTATGTGCCTAGCATAGCCGATACTACCGTTGGGATTGTATTGCTCGTGCTGGAATCTGCCAACAACGGAGGCTGCATTGCCGTAACAGATACCTTGGAGGTGAAGTGGACGGAAACACCAATTACTGATGCGGGGGTTGACCAAATTGTTTGCATTGATTCAAACGGGGTTTCGATAAACGGCTCGATTACAGGCGGAACCACCACAGGAATCTGGACGACTTCTGGCACGGGAACATTCACGCCAAACAACTCAGCGCTGAGCGCAACATACTTCCCGAGTTCGTCTGATAATTTATCGGGAATAGTAACGCTGACACTGACTTCCACCAGTGGTTGCCTGCCGGTTTCCGATGTCATGCAAATCACCCTGAATGCCATTCCGCAGGCAAACTTCAGTCACTCAACGAGCTGTGATAATACCGATGTGCCATTTACTGATTTGTCATCGGTTGTTAGTGGTAACATTTCCGATTGGCAATGGGCCTTCGGTGATAGCAATACTGACAATAGCCAGAATCCAACACATGCTTATTTATCAACAGGCAATTTCCAAGTCGAATTGATTATTACAACGGACTCAAACTGTACCGATACGGCCGTGCAGAACATTTCGCTGCAAAGTGTGATAGCCGATTTTGCGTCGCTTGCAAATTGTTTGAGAGATTCGGTTGTGTTTACAGATAATACTACGGCATCGAACGATACGATTGTAACCTGGAATTGGGATTTCGGTGATGTTTCGGGATTTGACACCGTTCAAAACACGCAATATTTGTACACGGTTGAAGGGAATTACACCATAACGCTTTCCGTGCAAACGGTGCAGGGCTGTGCGGATACAGTAACGCAAACAATAGCGATTAACCCGCATCCAACTGCAGCGTTCACTTTTACGCCAGAAGTGCCGGCTATGCTCGAAGAAGTGCAGTTTACTGACCAGTCTATCAGTGCAGTAAATTGGTTTTGGGACTTTGGAGACGGCACTGCAACAAGCGCGGCACAGAACCCGTCACATACATTTTTAGGACAGAACATCTATCCGTTGGTGCTTTTAGTAACCAACCAATTCGGATGTACTGATACGCTGGCTATGGATTTTGCAATTGAAGATATTTACGGTCCGAAAGTGCCTTCAGCGTTCACGCCAAACGGAGACGGGAACAACGATATTTTAAAAGTGCGCGGAGGCCCGTTTGACGATTTTGATTTCAAAATTTACAACGAATGGGGTGAAATGATTTACTCAACCACCAATGTACAGGAAGGATGGGACGGCACTAAAAGAGGTGAGGAACAATCGATCGGAGTTTATGTTTACACGATATTTTGCAAAACTATTGGCGGGACTGAGTTTGAAGTGGCCGGAGAGACAACGTTGTTGAGGTAGGTTTATATGTTAAAAAGTGAAATAAAAAGAATGAATATGAAAAAGGCACTATCCATCTATCTTTCAGTAATTGCAGTGCTTGCTTCTTGCCTTTGGCAGGACGGAAGGGTGGTCGCCCAAGATGCCCACCTCTCTCAATACTATGCAGCGCCATTGGCCATTAACCCTGCCATGACGGGCATGTTTGAAGGAAAATACCGAGCAAGCCTGACACACCGATCACAGTGGATGTTTTTGGATAAGGCATTTACTACGGATTATTTTGCCTACGACCAGCCGTGGAAAAAATTCGGCTTTGGAGCTTACTTGTGGAACAACAGGGCGGGTACAAGCACGTTGAATCAACTGAGTATCATTCTTTCGGGAGCCTATGAAGTGACTGTAGACAACCGAAACATTCACAATCTGACAACGGGACTGCAGCTTGGCGCTATTCAAAAAAGCCTGGACGTAAATAATTTAACCTATGATAGTCAATATGATAAGTATTATGCGGATGGTGATTTCAACCCCAACATCAGCAGCGGGGAAACCTTTGGCAGCACCACATACTGGCTGCCCGAAGTCAATTTCGGCATCTATTATCATTACAACAACCCGAAGTACAAGTTTTCGCCCTACGTGAGCGCTGCAGGCTACCACCTTACCCAGCCCAGAGAATCGTTTTTTGGCAACAAACAAAACCGCCAACCCATCAAAATAGTTGGTTATGGTGGCAGTAAATATTACATTAATGACGAGCTTTATTTAGATGCCAATCTTCTTTTCATGCGAAAGAAAAACAACAACACGATCAATTTTGGTGTGTTGGGCTATTACCACTTCGAGGGGTCGGACTACACTGTTTTCATTGGGCCGTATTATCGCAATAAAGATGCCATTATTATGCACCTCGGCATTCTTTGGCAGGAATATGCTCTGCGCTTCAGCTATGATGTCAATACATCTCCATTAAAACAGTTTTCAGGCAGTAGGGGTGGCTTTGAGGTATCCCTTACCTACACGAAGGAACGCAAACGCTATATGCCGAGTTTGATTCATCGCCATGTCATTCCACAGTTTTAGGAGTTGATAAGAAGATAAACTTTACATTTCACTTCCGCACAGGCAGGCTCAAACGTCCACTGGACGTAAACTTCTTTTGCTTAGATTTGCTTAGTTTCAAGGCTTATTGAAATGAAGTTAAAAAGTAAATATTGGGCGTCCATTGCTTTCCTGCTTTTTTGCAGCGGCCTTTTTGGGCAAAACGACAGCATTTCGAGAGCTTACGCGGATGCGCGTATGAAATCACTCTTTATTTACGGATTCACAAAATACATCGAATGGCCAAACCAGGAGAAACTAAAAGATTTTAAAATCGGGGTGTTGGGCAATGACGTGGCCATTTTTGCTGAATTAGAGAAAATGGCAGCAACCAGAACCGTACAGGGCAAACCGTTTGTCATTAAAACCTTTCAGCAAATTACCAACGTTACTGATGTTCAAATACTATACGTGCATCGTAAAACGGGCTTTGACATCAATCAAATTCTTGAAAAAATAAAAGCACGAGGCATCTTGCTCATCAGTGAAAACTACCCTTTTCAATCGTCAATGATAAACTTTGTACAGGTGGATAACCAGCCAAAATCCGAACTCAACCAACAACGGCTCGAAGAAGAAGGGTTTATAGTTTCGCCAACATTACTGGCACAGGCCATCAAATCTCCAGATGATTGGCAAAAAATATATCGAGAAACCAAGGTTGAATTGCAAAGCGAAAAAGAAAAAGTGCAGCAGCAGAAGGAGGAAATTTCGCAGTTGCAACAAGAGACAGAGCGCCAGCTAAAAAAAATTGAAGAGGCAAAAGAAGAAATCGTGCGTCAAAAATGGGAAATACACGAGCAAAAAAGAGAATATGCTACATTGGTTGAGGCCAATGAAGATCAACAAAAAAACCTCGATGAAAAGACTTTTGTCCTTCGTAAAAAAGAGTTAGCAATCAAGCAGCAGGAAACCCAAATAGCCAAGCAGAAAGAAGAGATGATTGAGCAAAACGAAGTCCTAGACAAGCAGATCAAACAAATGAGTCAGCAGGAAACCAAGATTGAAAAACAAAAAGAAGTGCTGAGCCAACAACTTTCACAAATCGAGCAGGAACGGCTCATGCGTTATATGTTTATTGTTTTGATTGTGTTGATTGCCGGGTTTGGAATTTTTATTTTCCGCAGTTATCAAATCAAGAAAAAAATCAACGAGCAACTCGAGGAGCAAAACATCGCCATAAACAAGCAAAAAGAAGAAATAGAGTCGCAAAAACAATTAGTGGAAAAGAAAAACGAAGCCATCACCGCCAGCATCAATTACGCAAAGCGAATACAAGAAGCCATCCTCACTTCGAGAGTGTATCTCGATAAAATTATGCCAGAGTACTTTGTGTTTTACCGCCCTCGCGACATCGTAAGCGGAGATTTTTACTGGGCGCATGAAACCAAAAACGGAAAAGTGGTTTTCACTGTAGTGGACTGCACAGGGCACGGGGTGCCGGGAGCATTTATGAGTATGATTGGCAATGCGCTGCTCAACGAAGTAGTGATAGAAAACAAGAAGGAAAATTCCGATGATATTCTCAACCATTTGCGTGATGGTATTATTCGTTCGCTAAAGCAGACAGGTCAAGCCAACGAGTCCCGTGATGGCATGGACATGGCCCTTTGTGTGTTGGACAAAAAAAGTGGCACACTCGAATTTTCAGGGGCGCATAACCCCTTGTATCATTTCCGAAATGGCAGTTTCAATGAATATAAGGGAGACATGCAAAGCATCGGTTTTCAGCGTGGAGAACCAAAACCTTTTGTTAAGCACATTATTCAGCTCGAAAAAGGCGATGTATTGTATTTGTTTTCAGATGGCTTTGTGGACCAAAAGGGAGGACCAAATGGTAAAAAATTCTACTACAAGCCGTTTAAAGAACTGCTGGCCTTCGTGCAAGACAAGCCGTTTCAGGAGCAGCGTTCCATCATCAAGCAAACTTACATTGACTGGAGAGGAACAAGGGAGCAGATTGATGATGTTTGTATTATGGCGGTGAAGTTTTGAAGTTGTTATGGTTATCAAAACAAATAGGCATTTCAGAAGGATATTATCATCTAAATAAAATGTTAAGCTACCTGTATCCTGAAACTTCTCAGTGACAACTCGCCTATGAATACTACAAAACCTAGAGCGCAGGCAAGAGAAGGAAGAGCAGCAGCGGTAGTTAAAAGAAGTAACCTGTTGAAATACAGCAGCATTGACGATATTTGTGTAATAGAGTAAGAATTGACATGAAAAAAATACTCTACATATTACTCACTATCAACATTAAATTGTTCCCTGTTATTATCGGGGTCAACTGTTTTGCTCAGCAAATTGATGCCGATGCAAGGGTGAAGTCCCAGTTTATCTACGGCTTCACTAAATACATCGGATGGCCCGATCAGCAGTATTTTAAGGATTTCAGCATTGGGGTTTTGGGTAGCGACTCGGCTATTTATGCCGAGCTTGAAAAAATGGCGCGCATCAAAAAAGTGCAGGGGCGCCTTATCAAAGTAAAACAGTTCAACTCAGTAGATGAAATTCTAAAAGTGCAGCTTCTTTATGTGAATAAAAAACATGGCTTCGATATTGACAAAATACTCAAAAAAACAAAGGGTAAAAGTATCCTGCTAGTGAGCGAAAACTACCCGTTTAACTCTTCGATGATAAACTTCGTTCAAATTGACAGATTTCAAAAATTCGAGTTAAATGAAACTCGCATGAAAGCGGAAAACTTCATCATTTCCCCTATATTAATCAACCAAGCCATCACTTCATCTGAAGACTGGCAGCAACTCTACAAGAAAACCGAAACRAAGCTCGAAACCGAAAAAAAGATAGTAAAAGAGCAAAAGAAAGAAATCTCCGAAATGCAAGAGGAGCATAAAAGRCAGCAAAAAATCATCGAAGAAGCAAACAAGGAAATAGCCAAAAAGCAGCAGGAGATTGAAGAACAGAAAACCGAATTGGTAACACTGATGGAAGAGAACGAAGTACAGCAGCAAAAAATCAACGAGAAAGTTGAAACACTAAAGGAGCAAGAACAAGCGATTACTATACAGAAAGAGGAAATTGAAAAGCAAAAGAGAAATATGTTTTTCCAAAACGAAGTGCTGGTTGAGCAGTTAGAGCAGGTGCAAAAACAGCAAGGAAAAATCGAAAAGCAAAAAAAAGTACTGAGCAATCAATTGTCAGAACTCGAAAAGCAGCGCTTGATTATTTACCTTTCTGTTGCTGTGCTCGGGCTGTTCGCTATTTTTGTTTTTGTGGCTTGGCGGGCTTACAAAATCAAGCGGCAGGCCAACAAGCAATTGGCCGAAAAAAACAAGGAAATTGAAGCCGAAAAAGAAAAATCAGACAAATTATTACTCAACATCCTACCACAAAAAACAGCCGAAGAATTGAAAGTATATGGCAAAGCCACTGCTCGCCAATACAACCTGGCAACGGTGATGTTTACTGATTTTCAGGGGTTCACAAAAATATCTGCAGGCATGAACGCGCAGGATTTGGTGAAAGAGCTCGACCGATGTTTTATTAAATTTGATGAAATCGTTGAAAAACATCACATCGAAAAGATCAAAACCATTGGCGATGGTTACATGTGCGCGGGCGGGGTGCCCATTAGAAACAAGTCCAATCCATTGCTCGTCACACTTGCCGCGCTGGAAATCCGTGATTTCATGCAGCAATTAATAGAAGATAAAAAAGCTGCAAACGAGCCCTTTTGGGAATTACGACTTGGCATTCACACCGGCTCTCTTACTGCCGGAGTGGTTGGCAAAAAGAAATTCGCATATGATATTTGGGGCGATACAGTAAACACAGCCAGTCGCATGGAGTCCAACGGGAAAGTAGGAAAAATCAATGTTTCAGAATCCACTTATAAACTCATAAAAAATTACTTCAACTGTACTCACCGTGGCAAATTTGAAGTAAAAGGCAAAGGCGAGATGGAAATGTATTTTGTCGATGGAATTAAGCCTGAATTTTCAGTCAATGGTGCGCATACCGTGCCAAATGAAACGTTTCGGCAATTGCTTTCTGAGATGTAATTTTTTAATTGTCAAATGGTAAACCTCAAATTTCAAATAAATTCTAAACGGTTTTGGCCACTGAAATTTGGGCATTGGTTCTTATTTGTTTTTTGTATTTTGTTTCTTGGCATTTCCAGTGTTTTCTCCCAAAACCAACGAACCGTTGATTCGCTCGAATACCGTCTTGCCGGTGTAAGGACAGATTCTGTCAAAATACAAATTCTTAATGATTTGGTATGGGAATACCAATACCACAACACCGAAAAAGGCATCAGTTATGGAAAGCAGGCGCTGGAATTAGCACAAAAGCTCGATGATTCCGTTGCCATTGCTGCAAGCCACGAACGTATGGGCGTGATTTACTGGGCAAAAGGCGATTATTCAGTAGCATTGGAGCATTATTTTATCGGTCTGGAAATGACAGAAAAACAAGGCAATGATAATGCTATAGCGCCCACACTGAACAACATTGGGCTGATATTTATGGACATGGGTGATTTGGACAAGTCGTTGGAATATCTCGAAAAATCACTGAAAATGGAAGAAGAAGTAGGCAATGAACAGGGCTATGCCAGCAGCTTAAGCAACATTGGCCTTGTTTACAGCGAGAAAAAGGAATATGAGAAGGCCTTGGATTATTTCTTGAAAACGCTCAGGATATATGAAGATGTGGATGATGATTTTGGGCGATCCATTTGCTACAACAACATAGGAGACATTCACAAGTACCAGGGAAACTATTCCCTTGCTTTTGATTATTATTCCCGCTCGCTTGAAATAGATGAGGGTAACGGTGATAAACTTGGTATGGCAATCAACTACAACTCGCTGGGGGATGTGCTGTTAGCGAAGGGAAGCAACAATATGTCTATAACATACCACCAAAAATCACTTCAACTCTATGAAGAAATTGGCGACATCAATGGGTTGGAAGAAGTTTATGAAAGCTTGTCAGGGGCATACGAGAAAATGAAGGATTTTGAAAAAGCACTGATGCACTACAAACTAAGGGCTGCTCTGAAAGATACCTTGTTGAACAAAGAAAACTCAAAGCAAATCAACGAAATGGCTACCAAATATGAGACAGAGAAAAAGGAGCAGAAAATCACCTTATTGAACAAAGACAATGCGCTACAGGCAGAACAGTTAAACAAGCAAAAAATCATCAACTGGTCTGTGGGTGCTGGATTGGCGCTGGTGTTGCTTTTTGCACTGGTTTTGTTCAATCGCTTTCGGCTCATCAGAAAACAAAAAAGCATCATCGAGCATGAAAAGCAGCGCAGTGAAGAATTACTGCTCAACATTCTTCCGGTAGAAACCGCAGCCGAGTTAAAGGAAACCGGTCAGGCCACTCCGAAGCAATACGAAAAAGCCACAGTGCTGTTCACAGATTTCAAGAACTTCACCAAGCTTGCCGAAAATATGACCCCGGTTGAGTTGGTTTCAGAATTGGATTACTGCTTCAAAGAGTTTGATAAAATCATCACTAAATACAATATAGAAAAGATCAAAACCATAGGAGATGCCTACATGTGTGCAGGAGGCCTTCCCCGCACCAACAAAACAAATCCCGTAGATATAGTGATGGCAGGCTTAGAGATTCAACAATTTATGGAGCACTGGAAAGAAGAAAAAACCAGAGAAGGCAAGCCTTTTTGGGAAGTACGGTTAGGGATTCACACCGGCCCTGTAATTGCAGGCATTGTGGGGGTAAAGAAATTTGCTTACGATATATGGGGCGATACAGTAAACACCGCCAGCCGGATGGAAAGCAGCGGAGAGCCGGGCAAAGTGAACATTTCTGGAGATACTTACGGGTGGGTAAAGGATTTCTTTGAATGTATCCACAGAGGAAAAGTTCAAGCCAAGAACAAAGGCAAGGTTGATATGTATTTTGTGGAGAGAATAAAACTTGAATTATCGCAAAATGGAAACGGTATGCTGCCCAACGAAAAATTTGAAGAGATGAAATTAAACACAGCGACATGAAGTTAAGTGCATTTTTTTTATCTTTCAGGCATGAAAAGATTCTTTTCAATCATTTTAGTTTTTTCAATCTTTCATGCTCTTGCCCAAAATACCTATAAAATTGACTCGCTTCAATACCGGCTTTTGTCTGCCAAAGAAGACACCAGCGCCATCGGTCTTTTAAATGAGCTTTGTAGAGAATACCAGTTTTACAACACACAAATCGCCCTCGAATATGCCCACAAAGCGTTGGTCTTGGCTGAAAAATTCGGGAACCGTCAGAAAATGGCCGATTGCTACGCAAGTATTGCGCTGGTGCAGCAAAAAAAAGGCAATTATGCAAAGGCGCTTGAACATTGCTTTAAGGCCACTGCCATTTATGAAGAAGAGCACGCCAGCAAAAAACTGGCGCAAGGCTTCGATGTTATCGGGAGAATCTATCGGGCGCAGGGCAATTATGCAATGGCCCTCGAATACCACATCAAGGCAATAAAGATTTATGAGCAAATCGCAGATAAAACACGACTAGCGCATGCCTTGGGAGAAACAGGGAAAATTTACCGCGAACAAAACAATTATGAAAAAGCGCTTGAATACCAACTGAAATCAGCCGCTATTGCCAGCGAAATTGGTGATAAAAAAACCGAAGCGACAGCAGTTACCAATATTGCGCGTACTTACCGTGAGCAGGGAGATAATGACCGTGCGCTCGAGTTTCAATTACGTGCGGCAAAAATAAAAAGCGAAATTGGCGATAAGGAAGAATTAGGCTACACACTCGATGAAATCGGGAAAATATACGGGGAGAAAGGGGACTTCGAAAAGGCGCTCGAGTATCATCTGAAAGCATCAGCAGTGGAGGAAGAGATAAACGACAAAAATGGGCTTGGCTATACCTTTACCAATATCGGGAACATCTACCGCGTGCAGGGAAAATATGAAATCGCGCTTGCCTATCACCTCGGAGCAGTAAAAATAAGGGAAGAAATTGGCAATAAAAAATGGCTTGCTTATTCGCTCAATGAGGCCGGCAAGACCTGCCTGTTGCTGCTGCAATTTGACAAGGCCCTTGAATACCAGAACAGGGGTTTGCAGATAGCGCTTGAAAGCAACTCAAAAACCATTATCAGAAAACTGCATGAGGCGCTTTCAGAAACCTATGCTCAAAAGGGCGAGCCCGTAATGGCTTTAAAACATTACAAAAAATTTTCAGCCTACAAAGACTCGGTATTGAGCGAAGAAAGTATAAAGCATATGGCCGAAATGGCCACCAAGTACGAGACAGAGAAAAAGGAGCAGAAAATCACATTATTGAACAAAGACAATGCGCTACAGGCAGAACAGTTGAACAAGCAAAAAATCATCAACTGGTCTGTGGGTACTGGATTGGCGCTGGTGCTGCTCTTTGCACTGATTTTGTTCAATCGCTTTCAGCTCATCAGAAAACAAAAAAGCATCATCGAGCATGAAAAGCAGCGCAGTGAAGAATTGCTGCTCAACATTCTTCCGGTAGAAACTGCAGCAGAGTTAAAGGAAACCGGTCAGGCCACTCCGAAGCAATACGAAAAAGCCACAGTGCTGTTCACAGATTTCAAGAACTTCACCAAGCTTGCCGAAAATA
>NVWW01000095.1 GCA_002746335.1 Flavobacteriales bacterium
ATGTATGTCAACACTATTTCTTCTTCCAAACTTTTTCTACCCTTCTTTTTAACTTCGTTTCAACAATACTTATTAACATATGTTGATAGCTCCTTTGCACCCGTTTCAAGGATTTTCTGAGACCGCCTTACAGATATTAACATATGAATGAGTGAACACATCAACAATCCGTTCATCATTTTGATGGTTTTTCAACTGTTTGACAATAAAAAAAATAGCCGGTTTTCGTCAGATTTTTGATGTGGTAAGGAAATTTATGACATTTTAGTCCCAATTTTTTATCTGTATTATTCCAAAATTTCTACTTTTAGAACTTCATTTTAAACAATGACTCTTAAAAAAAGAATTCTCTTTATGTTTCTGCTGCCTTTTTTTTCTTTGGCGCAAACATATAATGATGGCCCTATCGAGCTGATTATCAAGGTGCGAAATTTTGATGTCACCTATAGCCCCCCTGCCGATGCCTCGCTGAATTTTGGCGGCCAGTTGGGGTTTAACCCCGATGAGCTTACCTTTTACATATGGGCACAAGATAATTCCAATGTTTCAGGGCTTGGCTGGCAAGGAGGCAATTGCCTTACAGACGACTTTGATCCCCCTTTGACTTCTGTAGATTTTAACGATACCTTATTTAATTATACCTACCCTACCTCAACAGTTCCGCAATATTTCGATTTGAAATTAGATGCATGGCAAGACAACTGTGGCAGCGATGGTGGCAGCATTGGGTTTCCTTGCCCGGGCAACAGATGCACTTTCAACACCAATTGCTGTTGCGTAAATATTGGGTTTTGCGTATTTAGCACAAATGATGGCCAACACTGCGATGCCGATCCGTTTATCACACAGATGGACTACCGCCTCGGCCCGCCCTGCCAGTGGTATGACCATGGCTATGTTCAGGGAAACTGCCCATCCAATAATTTTTACGAGCCGCATATGGAGACCTATTGGCGTTACATAAAAGGAACAGCTTGCACAGACGCCATTTCGATTGGTTCAATTGCACCCGGAGGCACTGATTTGACAAACATCAACAGCAATGAGTGCTACTCTAATAACTGGACATCAAGCCCCGGAAATGATGTATTTTACGAATTCACTGTTACACAATCTATCGGGCTGAATATTTCGGTACTGGCCGACACTTCCTTTAAACCCAATCTTTATTTATTAAATGATTCATGCACTCAAATTGAATTTAGTGATAGTACATTCGGCAACATCACCCAAATAGGAACAGCCATTTGCAATACAGGCACTTATTACATAGTGGTAGATGGTGATTCAGCTTTTGATATGGGAAGCTTTACGTTGACAGTTTCTGAAGACCAGAACCAGATTGTCAATGCAGATGCAGGCGCTGACTTAAGCGTGTGCCTGGGAACTTCCATAACAATTGGTGGCTCGCCAAGTGCTTTTGGCGGAGTGCCCGGCTACATCTATTCGTGGTCGCCTGCTACTTTTATTACCTTTCCCGATAGCGCCAACCCAACTGCATTCCCACAGAGTACAACTCAATTCATATTAGCAGTAACAGATTCAGCCAATTGCACCGTTACTGATACAATGACATTAACCGCAAATCCCGGACCCACCGTTGAATTGGGTCCCGATACCACAATATGCAGTGAAGATACAATCGTGTTAAATGTGGGCACTGGCTTTGTAAATTATTTCTGGACGACCGGAGCTAATGACACATCAGTTGTGATAGGCACATCTGGTTATCTAGGCCAGTCAGGAACTTATTATGTCACTGTAATTGACGTCTTTGGGTGCATGGGTGTTGACAGCATTCAGGTGTATGCTTATCCAAAATTTAATTTAACCCTTGGAGAGGATACCAGTATATGTGCCGGTGAATCACTTGTGCTGGATGCAGACAACATATTTACCAGCTATTTGTGGAATACCGGTGATTCCTCTCAAACTATAACCGTAAATAATTCCGGTTTGTATTCAGTACAAGCAATTGACTCCAACACTTGCATCTATGGCGATACCATATCTCTTGGAATTGATTCATTGCCGGTAGTCAGTTTAGGTAATGATACAACGATATGCCAAGGTACTTCTATCACATTAGAGCCAGGGGCTGGATATGCATGTTACATATGGGATGATGGCTCAATAAACCAAACTCTGTCTGTAAACTTTCCTGGTATTTTTAATGTTACGGTCTGCAATACTGCCGGCTGCTATTCTTCAGATGATATTATTGTCAGTCAATTCCCCTCGCTATCCGTAAATCTTGGCTCTGATACAGGTATATGCTCTGGCGACACGCTTACCATTGATGCGGGGACTGGTTTTGTAAGTTATTTCTGGAGCACGGCTGCAACCACGCAAACAGCTGATATTCTGGCAACAGGAACTTATTGGGTAATTGCAACAGATGCTAACACTTGCACAACATCAGACACCGTTGTGGTTTCGCTCAGCCCACAAGTGAATATTTCAATCAGTTCATTGAACAATTCGAATTGCTTTGGCAGCGATGATGGTTTGATTGCCCTCACTACAAGCGGGGGTACGACACCACTTTCCTACAATTGGAGCAATGGCGCTTCTTCGAAGGATATTTCGGGGCTTGCTGCCGGCACTTATTACCTCACCGTTACTGATGGCAACGGCTGTGAAGAGACCTTTAATGCTTCGGTTTCCGAACCCAATCCTATTTTAATTAACTTTTCAATAACTGACCCACTATGCAATGGCGGGAATAACGGCTCGGTTGACCTCACTGCGGTAGGGGGCACTGCTCCTTATATATATGATTGGAGCAATGCTTCAACGGATGAAGACCTTTCCGGATTGGTTGCTGGAACATACGCCATTACGATTACCGATGACAACAATTGCACCGAAACCGGCAGCACAGAAGTGGAAGATGCGGCTCCAATTTACACCGATGTGGATGTAACTGATGCTTCACCCTCCTGCACGGGGCTTTTTGACGGGGCTATTGACCTAAACATTTTCGGAGGGAATTCACCTTACACATATTCGTGGGACAACGGGCAGGTTTCGGAAGACCTCAGCGAGTTGTCGAAAGGAAATTATGATGTTACAATTACTGACAGCGATGACTGCCAAGCCACCGAAACGGCTTATGTGAGTGAATTAGAAGAAGACGTTAATGACGATGTCATTGAAATCCCCAATGTGTTTACTCCTAACGGAGACGGGCTAAACGACTATTTTGAAGTGAAGTTCAAATTGAATGATATTAATAATTACGCGCTTACCATTTTTAATCGTTGGGGAGACAAGTTGTTTGAAACGCAAAAAGTGAATGACAAATGGGATGGCAAGGTAAATGGGCGCGAAATGAAAGAAGGTGTTTACTTCTGCACCATTCAATTCTCGGTGGCCTGCATTGACAACAACAAAATTATAGAAAAGAAAAGTTCGGTAAATCTGATGCGGTAATCACCGAATCAATGTAACACTTCCTTTCCTTCGAATCGCGTTGTCTTCATCAATTTGAACATATACATCGTAAACATACACACCTATGGGTGCATCGTCCCCATCCCAGCCCTTTTGAGGATCATTTGTATCAAACATGCGCTTACCCAATCGACTATAAATAGCAAAGGAGTAACCATTTGAGGCAATAAATGAAACAACCGGCTTGAACTCATCATTAAGTTTATCGCCATTTGGGGTAAATACATTTGGCATCCACAAAACAGGTTGCATTTGAAGGCATAATTCATTGGATTTACTCGTTTCCTGAAAACCGTAAGTATTGCCTGTGGCTTCCACTGCTTCTACATAGTAGCAGAACTCACCGTTGGTTTGAAGTTCAGCAGAAACATCATCCACAAAAGAAAAGGTAGAGGAAGAAGCCGTGGCCAATGGCGAATTGTCATAAATTCCATTCACACTGCGGTAGATATTGTAATAGTCAATCCCGCTTCCAACAGTTTCCCATCCGGTATAGGCATTCCAGGAGATTGTATTGACAAGTGTTAAATTATCTGCACTGCCTGAAAGAAAAATTGTTTGCGAAACATTGGAAGACATGATTTCATCCCCACAAATATCCGCCACATTCACTTTGTAATAATGGCTCTTTGCAGATGTTTCTGCAGTTTGGTCAACATAAGTAAAAATAGGATTGGACGAGGGTGGCTCGTTACCTACCTTTTGGTAATTATTGCCATCATCAGAACGCCAGATGTTGTAGCTACTCACAATAGCACTTGTATCTACATAACATTTCACCTCCACCTGATTTTGCCCCTCCACAGAAACCGATGCTAAATAGTTAAATTGGGGCGGAGGGGTGACAAACATGGTAATGCAGAGCTTGTTGGAAGTAGAAGTTGCGGAACCGCTCTTTTCGTTGGCACGAACCACATAGCAATACGAAGAACCGGGCGTTAATCCCGTGTGCGCATAGGACGTTTGCGTTGCCGGAATTGTTGTAAGCAAAGTAAACGGAGCATTGTTTTCGCTTGAAAAAACCAAATAGTTTTCAACGCCTTGTGGCCACTGGACATAAGCATTCCACGAAAGTGAAACCTGCCTGTCACACTGCCCAACTGTTGCTTGCAGGTAAATAGTATTGTGAATGATTCCCGAGGCGCTTGTATTGCCCCACGGACCCGACACACCAAAACACGAGTCGAACACAGCCAAGCTATATTGCTCTGATTGGTTGTTGCTGTTTGAATTGGTATTGATGTAAAATGTGTTGCCAGCTCCCCAAAGCGTATCAATGGTGCTACCGTTTAGTATGATGAAATACCCTTTCGTATCGCCAGAGGGGCTGGTCTGCCAACTAATATAAGCATTGCCGGTGGCCGTATCAATACTTACGGAGTCAATTGTTGGATTTGCAGGTGCAGACTGGTCTTCAATCAATTCGCCTGTTACTGCAGAAACCGAGACACAACCCGCTGAGTCACCAATTTCAATGCGGAAATAGATCGAATCCTGACAAACTTTTTCATCATCAATATATGATTCATTGCCGAATTGTGTGGAGTCAACCAATGTCCAGTTTCCGGGTGGGATGCGTTTGTAAATGTAATACCAACCCAAGGAGGTGGAAAGTTCGGGCGAATAAATGGGGTTCCAGCTTACATTGGCATAGCCATCTTCAAAGGGTGTTGTGTTTATTACGATGGGTAAAATTGTCTGCATAGTATCTGTCGGAGAAGAATAAGAAACCGCAGTTCCATCATCATATCTTGTCAACAAATAATAATAGCGGATAGACGTATTGGCATTGGTTCCACTGTGAACAAAAGTAGTTGTGGCATAGCTAAAAATACTGTCAATTTCCTGAAAAGAAATTCCATTTGCCGAATAATAAATATGGTAAGAGTCGAAAAAGCCGTTTGGATCATTGGGCACAACCCAAGTGAGCTGCACGTTGCCATTGGAAAGCACGGAAATACAACGTAGAGAGGGCGGGTCGTTTGCCGCATGCAAATACCTGCTCGTGAACAAAACAAAAACGAGCAATAAAACCTTTATGATATGATTTTGCATCGGAAGAGTTTTGATGCAACTTTTTGAGTTTAAAGCGATTTTTACGAAAGCCGTCCGATTTTGTTCTCAGTTCCTTTGACCGATCACTATTTCGTGCATGTCCTCTTGCTTAAAATATTGCTGCGCCAACTCAATCAAGTCATCTGAAGTAATGTTTTTTACTGTTTCCACAAATTGCTCATAGTAATCATAATCCAAGTTGCACAGCAAAAGCCCTTTCAGCCGGTCTGATAATGAAAATGGGCCATCCATACTTCTAAGAAGTTCACCCATCATGTAATTTTTTACTTTTTGAAGTTCATCATCAGGTACTACTTCTTCGCGTAAACGCTTCATTTCAAAATATATTTCATCAATGGCAGCATTGGTCACATCAGCACCTACTTCTGTGGTAATAAAAAAGTAACCATCATTTTTCATGGGAATCATTGCCGAACCGATGCCGTAAGTGTAGCCCTTGTCTTCTCGGATGTTGGCCATGAGCCTCGATCCGAAATAGCCGCCAAGCACGGTTTCAAGCACAAAAAGTTTTTGGAAATTGGGATGTGTTTTATTGAAGAGTTTTCTCCCGATACGGATGGCCGATTGCAAAGCGCCCTTTTTTTCTATAAATTGTTTTTTGAGTGAATTTGATAACGGCTCAAATGACGTAGGCTCCTTTTTGGTATTTTCCCAATCCGTTTTACCAAAATGCTTTTCGATGAGCGCAACTGTGCTTTCATTCACTTTACCTGAAACGATGATTGTGCAATTGTCTGCGGAATAATATTTTTTATAAAAATCAACCAATTGCTGTCGCTCAAGTTGGGCAAAGTGCTCTTCTTGCAGTAATTTTCCGTATGGATGTTCATTGCCAAAAACAGCTTGCAGGAAATGTTTCCGCGCCAACACTTTCACTTTTTCGTTTTCAACTTTGAATTTTTGCCGTGCATTTTGCACATAGATATCAAATTCTCTTTGTGGGAAAATACTGTCTTTAACCATTTGCTCAACAACAGAAAGCGTGTTTTCGAGATGTTTATTCAACGAATAAAGTGATACAGACGCAATGTCTTTATCGGGTCTGAGATCAATAAAAGCCCCATGAAAATCAATTTTTTCAGCAATTTGCCGGGCAGAAAGCATTGAGGTGCCTTCCTCCAGCATGTTATTTGTAGCCGATGCTACGAGCGGTGCAGACTGAGGCCACGAACCTGCATCAAACAGCAGTTCYACTTTYACTACATCCTGCTCTCCCGCATTGATGGCATATAATGAAATGCCATTGTCCAATGTAGTTTTTTCAGCKCGAATTATTCCTGCTTTTTCGATGAGGTTTAGKGTGGGCGGAGTTGCTCTGTTAGTTGTAACCATTTTGAAACTTAATTGTAAACTCTCAGTTAGAACTGCAAACTTAATGCTTTCACTATCATTTACACGCAAGTACAAAACATTTGGATTGTTAAATTCCATCTGTTCATAACTACTTTTTCTCTTCGCCTTTTCGCTTTTCTTCCCTTTTAAATTTGTTTCACGATTTTAATTTTCTTCTTTATTTTTCGAAATGGTTTTGAACTACATCTGGATTGCCTTTTTCGTTATTGCCTTTGTTGTGGCCTTAATCAAACTTGTGTTTTTTGGGGATACGGACGTCTTTAATGCCATGGTAAACAGCACATTCACCATGGCAGAAACCAGCGTCAACATTTGCATTTACCTTATAGGAATAATGGCACTTTGGCTTGGCATTATGAAAGTGGGTGAAAARGGCGGGGCAGTAAACATACTTTCGAAAATCGTTGCACCTTTTTTYCGAAAGTTATTCCCCGAAATTCCAAAAGAAAGCCCGGCTGGCGGCTCAATTTTAATGAATTTCTGCGCTAACATGCTGGGGTTAGACAATGCAGCCACCCCGCTTGGTCTGAAAGCGATGAAAGAATTACAGGAATTCAACACCGAAAAAGATACCGCTTCCAATGCACAAATCATGTTTTTGGTGCTGAACACTTCAGGATTAACGATTATTCCCGTGAGCGTGATGGCACTGCGAGCCGCTGGCGGTTCAGTAAACCCTTCAGATGTTTTTCTGCCGATCTTACTGGCGACTTATTTCGCCACTTTAGCTGGATTAATTGCCGTTTCCATCTATCAGAAAATCAATCTTTTTGATAAAACTATTTTGGCTTACCTCGGTGGTGTTACTGCCATTATCGCGGGCATTATTTGGTATTTCTCTGGCTTACCACAGGAAAAAGTAGGAACCATTTCCGCTGTAGCCGGAAATTTCATTTTGTTTTCTTTTATTGTTGGCTTCATTATACTTGCTTTTATTAAGAAAATTAACATTTATGAAACCTTTATTGAAGGTGCAAAAGAAGGATTTTCGGTAGCGATAAAAATCATCCCGTTCTTGGTAGCCATGCTGGTGGCAATTGGTGTTTTTCGCGCATCGGGTGCAATGGATATGATGATTGCAGGCATTGGGAACTGCGTTGCGTTTCTCGGGCTGAATACGGATTTTGTACCTGCCTTACCTACTGCTTTTATGAAACCCCTTAGCGGCAGTGGTGCACGCGGCATGATGGTGGAAGCCATGCAGAATTATGGTGCTGATTCGTTTGTAGGGCGACTGGCAGCTACTTTTCAGGGCTCAACTGAGACGACCTTTTATACGATTGCCGTTTATTTCGGAGCAGTAAGTATTCGAAAAACGCGCTATACGATCATCTGCGGTTTAATAGCTGATTTAGCAGGGATTGTAGCTGCTATTTTTATCGCGTACCTGTTTTTTCATTAATAATTCTGCACGTACTCATCAAACAACGCCATGATTATTTTGGTGTTTTCGCCTACTTTTCCGTCTGCAATTTTGTAGGCATCAATTTCAACTACCGGAATAGCCTTTTTCGTAGTGCCACACAAAAATGCTTCGTCAGCATCCTGCAATTCAGCTACATCTACCCTTCTCTCTTCTATTGTGAAATTGCTTTTTGCCAGTTCAAGCACTACTTTTCGGGTAATACCGTGTAAAATGTTGTCAACAGGAGTAATAAGCACATTGTTTTTGAAAATGAAAAAATTATTGCGTGTGATTTCGAGCACTTCACCACGCCAGGTGTAAAGGATGTCAAAAGCATTGTGCTCGAGTTTCATCGGCTGCAATTTAATTGCATTTAGATAGCCCGTTGATTTAGCAGGCGGTACATCACGCAGGTATTCGCAAGTAATGAGTTTAACACCATTTTCGTACATTTCAGGGTTAGACATTGGCAAATCCTCAATGGCAATAATGAAATTCGGCTCGGCAATGGTCATTGAATCTTCACTGTAGCCGCCTGTGAGAATGAGCCGAATACAGGCATCTACCTTCTCACTTTTTACCAATAATTGCTCAATGATTTGTTGTAACTCATGTTCTGAATAGCCGAATGGCAAATTCAACTCAAGCGCAGAATTTTTGAACCGGCTGTAATGGTCGTGCCAACGGAATGGCTTCCCGTTGTATGTTCGCAGGTAGTCAAAAGCTGCATAAGCACGCAGTAGTCCCAAATCGTTAATGCCGATTTTAGTTTCTTCGAAAGGCAGGATTTTCCCGTTGAAATAACAGTAGCGCATATTACGAAAATACAAATATGAAAATTGTAAAAAGAAACGCCACCCGGTTTGGAGTGGCGTTCTAAAATTCAGTTAAAAGTTCAGCTTTACTTTTCTGAAGTTTCAGCTTTTGCTTTTGCTTTTTTCTTGCAGCATGCTTTGGCTGTACCTTTAGAACAGGTTTTTCCGGCAGATGCGGTTCCGCCTTTGCCTTTTTTACAACAAGCCTTGGCATCACCTTTTTTGCTGCATTTGCCTTTTTTACCTTTTTCACATTTGCCTTCGCATTCTGCTTTGCCGCATTTGTCGCAGTCAACACAAACTACGTAACATTCATCAGAAGAAGTAACTTCTGCCTTTACGGTTGTGGTACCAACGAAAGCAGCCAATGCGAACAATAAAAATAATTTTTTCATGGTTATAAGATTTAAAGGGTTAATAATCGGTGAATGAACTTTCAAAAATACACTTTATTGTTTCTTCATTGAATGACTTAACGAGTTTTAACAAAACTTTAACAGTGCAAATGTATGAATGCTTGCCACACAAACTGTCATTCAGCTTGCAAATATTTAAAAGCATCAGCCAAATAAAAAACAATATCTCCCGCCATCAACGATTCTTCACTTAAATTCTGAGCAGCAATATCACCCATCAGTCCGTGCATGTAAACGCCTAAAATGCTTGCTTCTTTAGATGAATAGCCCTGGGCCATCAATCCTGTAATAATCCCTGTTAAAACATCCCCACTTCCGCCTGTTGCCATTCCAGAGTTTCCAGTCGAATTGAAATATACTTCGCCATCAGGGCAGGCAATAGCCGTATGCGCACCCTTCAACACCACGTAACACTGGTGTTTTTTTGCAAATTCAATTTGTATTTTATGTCGCTCAAAATTGTTTTTAGAAAACCCGACCAATCGTTCGAATTCTTTTGGATGAGGGGTGTAAATGCTATTTTTCGGCACAAATGACAACCACGTTTTGTTTTCGCTTAAAATGTTGATTGCATC
Source organism: Flavobacteriales bacterium (assembly GCA_002746335.1). GTDB lineage: Bacteria > Bacteroidota > Bacteroidia > Flavobacteriales_H. The sequence continues at coordinate 10,097 of NVWW01000095.1, forward strand.
GGCATCAACCACCAATGGCAAAGCAGAATTTTGAATGAACAGTTTCAACATGTTTTGCGTTTCTTTTTCAGTACCAATTCCCGGCCCAATGCCAATAGCATTATATTTTTCGAGATTAATATTTGAAGTGAGAAAACTTTCCGATTCATCCACATCACACATGGCTTCGGGAACAGTTGTTTGCATAATTTCATAACCACACTTGGGCGCTCTTATAGTCAATAACCCGGCACCGGTACGTAAGCACGCCCGTGCTGCAAGCACCGTTGCGCCCATTTTACCGTAGCTACCGGAAACCAACAAAGCATGACCGTAAGTGCCTTTGTGTGAAAATTTACTTCTTGGTTTTAATATAGATATGGCGCTTTTTTTGGTAATAAAATAGTTTTGAGAATCTTGCCTTGCAATAAAGTCTTCATCCAAGCCGATGGGAATGGCTCGAAATTCGGCCACATATTTTTCATTTTCTGGAAACATGAAAGCGAGCTTGGGAAACTGAAAAGAAAGCGTGTAGCCTGCTTCAATAATTGCTTTACTCTGATCGGTTGAATTTGAATCAGCAAATAATCCTGATGGAATGTCAATTGCAACTGTTGTTGCACTACTTTCGTTGATGTGCCTTATCAAGTCTGCTGAAAGTCCTTCAACGGGGCGCGAAAGCCCTGAGCCAAAAATGGCGTCAACTACAATATCATTTTCATTAATTTCGGGCAAATCATCTTTTGAACTAATGTCTTTCAAATCCAAACCAATTTCTTTTAATCGGTTTTCATTGATTTGAAAATCATCGGAAGATTTCTCGGAAATGCGCACGGCAAAAACTATCACTTTTTGCTGATCTTGATTCAATTTTCGGGCAATGGCCAAGCCATCGCCACCGTTGTTTCCTGTGCCGCAGAAAATTACCCATCTGCGGTTCTTGTTAAAAAAAATAGAGTTTTTCATCCATTCATAAGCAGCCGTTGCTGCCCGTTCCATCAAATCAATGGATGCAATAGGTTCGTTGGCAATGGTGTAGGCATCTGCTTCGCGGATTTGTTTTGATGAAAGTATTTTCATCTTTTTAACAGTTCATCATGAATCTTTAACACTTGCGGAATCAAGAGTTCCGTTTCATTGTTGTTGATTACAAAATCGGCATATACTCTCTTCTTCTCATCAGGCCATTGGTTTTTCATACGTGCGTGGATTTGATCTACAGAAATGTCTTCCCGTTGCAAAACCCGCTTGATGCGCAATTCTTCAGGGGCAGTAATCAAAATTACGGCATCTGCATCTTTGTGACTGCCACTTTCAATTAAAATAGCAGCTTCCTTAATAACATATGACACATGCTTCCCACTTGCCCATAATTCAAATTTCTCCCTGACGGCAGGGTGAATAATCGCATTGAGCTGGTTCAGCTTTTCATCATCATTAAAAACGATTTCCGCGAGTTTTTTTCGGTCAATTATTCCATTGGCTTGAATTTCTTGTCCAAATTCACCAAGGATTTCTTGCTGAACGTTTTCATCGTCCATCATAATTTTTGCTGCTTCGATATCGGCATTAAAAACCGGAATACCCAGTTGCAAAAACAATTTGCATACAAGAGATTTGCCACTGCCGATACCGCCTGTTATACCTACTTTCAACATAAATCCCTCTTCTTTATCCCGCAATAGGGGCAATTAAAAGCTACGCTTACCTCTGTTTTTTTATTCACTGAAGAAAATGCTTTATTACAAATTTACAATATTACTTCCTCCTCTATAGGAAGGGCTGGAGAGGGGCTTTTACTTTTTAATGATGTACTCTACTTTTTCGGGAAAAATGTTTCCCAAAATAACAAATTCCGGAGATTTTAAAATATGCACTCTCAATTTGCTCGGGTAGTTTTGTTCAATTGCACTGTAATCCACCGCTACCCTAAATAACTCAGGAGTTATTTTATCATATTGGCTGAAAGCCACATTGAAGGTCAATTTTATTTTTTCAGGGAAAATTTTCAGCCCAAATGAATCAGGTAAATTTTCCACTCCGACAGGAATCTCTACGCTGCCTTCGGTGAACTTTTCCACAGGCACCATCAACAAAATAGTTTTAGGTTCAATTTCTATATTTTCATTCAAAGAAGTTATATCAAACTTTGCTGACGTACTAAGCGTTTCAGTTAAGTTATTGAATTGCAGCAACTCCGTGCCAATGAATTTCAATGTATCCAACAACGATTTTGGACCTGTGATTTTTACCGCAGCGGGCTTGATCTCAACCTGACCACTAAGCAAATGTTGCTTTTCAAGCGTGTAATCAATGTTTAAATTTACTGCTACTGTCTTTGTGATTTTTTTATCRAACTCRAAGAAAATAGTGTCAGTGAGAAATCGCTTGATATTAAATGATGATCCAAATGTTTCACTCGCTTTTCCAAACAATGACTTGGTTGTAATGAATGCTATTTTTTTTTTACCCTGGCTTCTCTGCTGCACGCGGCTGACATCAATTTCGAGCGTATCTTCTAACGAAGACAATTTTTGAGAAAACAAGCCGGCACCATGTACTTCTACTTCAGCTTCAATACTTTGTGCCAATGTATTCAAAAGTATTTTTTCTTCCGGAAGATTACTGTACTTAACAGGGAAACTGAGAATGGTTTCGTGCTTGTCTGTAGATGCATTCAAAAACCAAAAGAGCGTGGAAAGAAAGAGACAAACCAAAAAAACCGGCAGGTTTTTTTTTGACTCAAATTTGAGAATAGATTTCAGTTGCCCAAACACATTAGGTAACTGTTATTGAATTTCACAATTTGTAGCTGACTGTTCAAAGTACTCCTATCTAAATTCTAACTACTGGTATCTGATGTCTTAATTATTTTTTCCCCAGCGCTTCGACCGGTTCATTGCCCGAAGAATATTCCATTGAAACGGCTGAACGCTCTATTTTCAGGCGATGTCCTCCTTCGGTTTCAATGACGATGGTGTTTTCTTTTTGTTCTGCAATTTTTCCATGAATACCACCAATCGTTACAACCCTATCGCCCTTTGAAAGCGACTCGCGGAATTTTTTTTGCTCTTTTACTTTTTTAGATTGCGGCCTGATGAAAAACAGCCAAAACACCAAAATCATTCCTCCAATAAACAGAAAACTCGTCATGGAATTTCCCTCTCCTCCTTCTGCAGGGGCCATCAACAAAATGTTTAATATCTTCATTCAATCATGTTTTTATCGAGATGAATCTCGGATTACTTTATTTTTCTTTCTCGGGGGCTATCACTATTCCTTTAATAGCCACTACATTCGTACTGGGTTGTGTGTTGGCAACAATAGTCACTTTTTTGTTTTGCTGCCCTTTTTTGCCTTCACTGTTGAAAACCACCTCAATGATGCCTTCTTCACCTACTGCAATTGGCTTTTTCGGCCAAGTAGGAACGGTACATCCACATGAGCCACGGGCAGAAGTAATCACTAAATCGGTCTTCCCTGTATTTTTGAATTTATAGGAATGATTCACTTTTTCTCCCTGCGTGATTTCACCGAAATTAAAAACTTCTTCTTCAAATTCCATTACAGGAAGTTCGCTCATATCCACTTCGCCCGAAGCAGTTTGGGGATTATTCACAATGTCTGTGCTCACATGCTCTTCTGCTCTTTGATTACAAGCAGTTGCCAGCATAATAATCAGCAACATCAACAATACGTTTTTCACCTCAAAAAAATTTGTGCAAAAGTAATACTTTTAATGGCTTGGAAAACAACAAGAAATATATGAGGAATACTTTCTGGATGAAAGGTTAAGCTGATATTGATTTTTTAATCCCAAAGAACTCTTCTTTAATTTTCTCAAACCCGTCTTCGCCTTCCTCAAAATTGTATTTGAGCCATTTGAGACAACCACGAAAGCCCATAAATAAAAACGATTCGGAGATTAAGTCGGGAACAATATTTACTCTTCGCAGCATGTCAAGCGGCTGAGATTGAATGCCTGTCATTACCACTACAATGCCTTTGCTTTCGAGGTCAAGGATAGCGTCTTCAAACGCATACAGCCCCGTCTGGTCAATGAACGGCACTTCTTCCATTCGGATAATGACCAATTGCACTGCCGGCAATGCTTTCACCATTTGCTGAAATTGAGAGGTAAATCCAAAAAACAGCGGTCCGTCAAGGTGTTTAATGTACACCTTATCCAATAAATTTTCGGGAATTCCTTCCTCATCTTTCCATGGCAGTTCACTTCTGAAATCTTTGATGGATTTAATTTCTGATTCAGCGCTAACAACGTCACCCATTTTCTTCATGAAGAGTACAGATGCAAGCACCATTCCCACAGCTACAGCTTCCATTAAATCAACGAATACTGTCATCACCAAAACAATGAGCATCACTGCTGCATCACTTCGCGGCACATGCGCCAGGTGCTTAATGCCTTTGTAATCAATAATGCCAATGCCAACAGTTGTAAGGATTCCTGCCAACACGGCAAGCGGAATTTTTGCCGCCAATGTAGTCGCAGCAAACAGTACGATAATCAACAACAACCCGTGCGTAACACCCGAAATACGGGTTCTACCTCCAGCCTTTATATTCACTACCGTTCGCACCGTTGCTCCCGCTCCAGGAATTCCTCCAATGAGAGAAGAAGCCATGTTGCCCAGCCCTTGTCCAATCAATTCGCGGTTACTGTTGTGTTTGGTTTTGGTGATGTTGTCGGCCACCACCGAAGTCAAAAGCGAATCAATAGCACCGAGCCCTGCCAAAGTGGCTGCCGGAACTATAATGTAAGATAAATCAGTGATGTTAATGTGCAGAATTGCTCCCAAGTAAAATTCAGGCAATCCCGAAGGAATATCACCGATTACAGCAACATCCAATCCCATAAAAAAAGAAATGGCTGTAACACCAACAAGCGCCACTAAAGCACTTGGTACTGCTTTTGTAATTTTCGGAAAAAGATAAATGATGGCAATRGTGACAACCGCCAGCCCAATGGCACTCCAATTAAGAGATGAAAACCGGTTGAATTCCTCACCAAAGTGGGTGAAAACATCCAAAATTTGCTTGGGAGAATTATGCCCAAGCATTGGGTAAATCTGTAACAATATTATAATTACCCCTATTCCGCTCATAAATCCGGAAATCACTGGATAGGGAATATATTTCACATATTGTCCCACTTTTATTAATCCCAAAACGATTTGAAAAATGCCAGCCACAAAAAAGGTAACAATGATAGCCGCAAGCCCTGCTTCCACGCCTCCATGCTTTTCAATGGCCGTACCGATAACCAATGCAGATACTACCGTCATGGGGCCTGTGGGGCCGCTGATTTGGGTGGCAGTGCCTCCGAAAATTGCCGCAACAACTCCTATGGCAATAGCCCCGTAAAGCCCGGCAATAGCACCCATACCGGACTGCACTCCGAAGGCCAAAGCCAACGGCAATGCCACTATACCGGCCGTGACGCCCCCCATCACATCGCCCTTAATATTACTTGTGTCTATTTTGAATTTTGACATGTGAATTTATATGGGGATAAAAGTATTATATTTCAGGAAAACCACAATATCTGTAGCACGATTCACAAAAAGAAGATACAAAACTGGGCATATAAAAAAGAGTTAATGAAAAATTCAGCCCACCAGATTCAAATCATATTAAAATCGCTCCCAGTGTAAGCAAATTATTCCGGTCTTGATTGGAGACTATTTTTAAAATTCTGATAACACATGAACAAAGGCGTATTGTTCAGAAAAATAATTGATATAAACTCAACATTTCCCAAGTTAAGGGAATCTCTAATAATTGATTTCTTTCAAAAAACAAAGATAACAGATAAGATACAAGGCATATTTTTTTGGAATAGCCTGAGCTATTTCATAAAAATATAACGCAGTCAGATTGTCTGTTATCTTTGTTCCATTGGGTTTTCATAGTTTTCCAAATACAGCATCAAATTTTCTTACATTATCCCGATAGTGTTTCAAAAATTTTCTTTGCCTTTAAAAAACTATGAAAATTTTGATGTGAATAAATTATTAGAGGTTCCCTATAGGATAAAAATCATCTTTCAATGGTT
>NVWW01000096.1 GCA_002746335.1 Flavobacteriales bacterium
CGTGCTGTCGGCGCCGACGATGGGATGGGTTCGTAATTTAATTTTACTGTTAAATTTGGACGGCTCATCGCTATAATACCATTTCCACTCGGCGCCATCTTTAAAGATGATGTTCCGCTCCTCTCCGCTGCTGGCAATAACTCTTTCATTTTCTATGGTGGTCACCCCTCCGGAGATGATAAATTTCATCATGTCTGCTGATGAAACATCAAGTGGGGTTACGTTTTCTTTTGGCACAATAAACAAGTTGCCAGACCAAGCATAAGAATGCGGCAGGTAAACCGCCACTTTTCCGCTTCCTACATTGAGGTTGGATAAGTCTTCTCTTGTGATAAATCCGGGCTTTTCCAAATCAGCATCTCGTGTAAGTTTGACCAAAACAGGTCGGTCGAATTTTTTTTCTGAGCCTACAAATGCCGAAACCAAGTCCTTCACAGCTGAATAAATAGTTCTTACTAGTGGCGCTTTATCAAGCAATTTTTGAAAATAATTAATAAACGGCTGGGCAATGAACGATGAGCCAAAATAACCTAGCACAGTCAGCACGACAAGCAACACAAGCAATCCGATACCTGGAATATTAAAAGGAATAATACCGTCAATAATGACAAATAACTTGAAGATGACATAAAGGGTCACCGCTAGGGGTACAGTGAGCAGCACACCCTGAAAAAAATAACCTAACAGTTTTCTAAGCACAACTTTTATATTAAGGGAACTTCTAATAATTCATTTCTTTCAAAAACCAAAGATAACAGATAAGATGCAAGGCATATTTTTTTGGAATAGCCTGAGCTATTTCATNAAAAATATAACGCAGTCAGRTTGTCTRTTATCTTTGKTCYMATTGGGTTTTCATAGTTTTCCAAATACAGCATCAAATTYYCWTACATTATCCCGATAGTGTTTCAAAAATTTTCTTTGTCTTTAAAAAAMTATGAAAATTTTGATGCGAATGAATTATTAGAAGTTCCCTTAAGTCAATCAACCAAGCGAAGGTAGCAATTCCGCCTGGAATGGTAATGTCTAAAAACGGAGAAGACAAAGGGAGTTTAAAAATACCAGTAAAAATGAATAGCTTTAATTCTTGCCGTTGTAGTTGAGCGGCACTGTTGCAGATTTTTTTCCTGTGGAAAGAATAACAAACGATTGCATTTGCCTAATTTCCTTTAGCTTGGCAAGTTTTTGTGAAATCAGGACGTCAAAAGCAGGAATGTCTTGTACTATTATTTTGAGCAGGAAATCGAAATCTCCCGTGATTTTATGACATTCCACTACCTCATCAATGACTTGCACCTTTTTTGAAAACTCTATAATTTCGTCATCTCTTTGCCTTGCCAGCGCTACTTGTATAAACGCCTGTATGCCTAATCCAAGTGCTGAAGCATTAACCGATGCGTGGTAACTCTGAATCATATTATGACGCTCAAGTTTTCTAACACGTTCAAGAGTTGGGGCGGGTGAAAGGCCGATTTCGTTGGAGAGTTGTAAATTAGTKATGCGGCCGTCTTCCTGAAGAATTTTTAATATCTGGAGGTCTGTTTTGTCAATTTTTACTGTTTTCATTTTGAAATAAAATTTTACTAACTGACTAAGTTACTAATACGAAGATAGAAAAAAAACTGGAAATAGTAAGTTTTGTTTCAGATTGTTTCGATAACATACAATACGGGCTTGCTAGGGGAGGCATCATTTTCAAAACTGGCAAATTGGATATTGAGCAAGTAACTGCCATCATCAATTTCATTTGGCACGTAGATCAGCTCAGTGATTGTCATGTCGGTTTGCGGATTTTCAGGGTATTCCCAAAACGCCTTGTGTGCCAACAGTTTTCCTTCATCAACTTCACGGTCAACCGATGGCAGATCAATTAAAAGGTGTTTAATGCCTGAGTCACGTATAAATTTTGCTGCATCATGATGCAAGTAGGGCGGGTTGGTGTTGGAATATTGCTTTCTGAGTTTGGTATCATCGTTTGGCAAAGTCCTGATAATTATCACGTCTGTCTCTTTCTCTGAGAGTGCATTTTCAATTTGCTCTTTGGTAATGATTTTATCTTCTCCAATACTTTGTGGCTGTACAGAAATCAATTCAGCCAAAAAGAAAAACTGCTTCAAACACTGGTTGATGGAATAATCTTCCTTGCTGATATGTCCCACACACTCCGTATGCGTGCCGTGGCCGTGCGGATTGAACATGATGTCTCGGAAATTTACCGAACCACCCTCTTTAACACTTCCTACAAAGCTCTCTGTTCGCACCGGCTCTATTTTTACGGGCGAGACGTACCATGCGCTTACACTTTTTTCACCCGCTCTCATCGGAATGGAAATGTCTATGGGTTTTGAAAGATCAACTTTGAACTCAATCCCATTGTATTTAATTTTTGAAATCATGTTAAATTAGTTGATTTTTTGCCATTTTTTTGTAAAAAGTCGCGTTTTTATCGTGTTTTTCGTCAAAAATGAAGAAATCTGACGAAATTTGGTCAGCAAACAATTTTCCCTTGTTAGTTAAAATCAGCTTATTTTTATCTATTTTGTGAAAAAACTCTTCTTTTTGGTGTTTTTTTGCTATTTTTTTACATTTTTCTGCTATTTTTTCTCCAAATTTTGATTTAGTCTTTTCCAAGTCTATTCCCCACATTGTTCGTAATGAAGTCATTACATATTCATTAAATTTATCCGTTTGTGATAAGATTTCTTCGTTAAAACTCAACTCACCATTTTTAAGCGCCTTAATATATAATTGGTTGTTGGCAATGTTCCACTGCCTCGCAATGCCATTGTATGAATGTGCTGATGGCCCGAACCCTAAATAGTGCTCATCAAACCAATAGCCCAAATTGTGTTTTGAATAAAACCCATCCCTGCAGAAATTAGAAATTTCGTAATGACTAAACCCGTTTTCTTGCATGAAATCCATCAGCATTTCAAATTGTTCAGCTCCCCTCTCGTCATTAATGGGTTTTTCCTTTCCTGTTTTGATAAATTGTGCCAAAGGCGTATTTGACTCTACAGTGAGGCAATAAGCCGAAAGATGTTGAATATTAAGTGAAATTGCCTTTTCAAAATTTTGTTGCCATTTCTCATTAGTTAAGGTCGGCATACCGTATATCAAATCTATGCTTATGTTATGAAAGCCGGCATCCTGTGCTCTTTGCACAGAACGAACTGCTTGTTCTGCATTATGCGCTCGGTTCATCCATTTCAAATCAGCATCAAAAAAAGACTGAACCCCAATACTCAATCGGTTGATAGGCGTATTCTTTAATTCCCTGATTTTTTGTTCGCTCAAATCATCTGGGTTGGCCTCGATGGTAATTTCAGCATCGCCAGCGATATCAAAACTGTTATGCAACTCATCAAAAATGCCAAGCAATTCTTTTTGAGTGAGCAAAGAGGGCGTGCCACCACCGAAGTAAACGGTTTGGACTTTGAAGTTCGGAGTTTGGAGTTCCGAACATTTCATTTTTATTTCTTTCTTCAACGCTGCTAAAAACTTTTCTTTGTACTTAAGCGAAGTAGAAAAATGAAAATCGCAGTAATGGCAGGCCTGCTTGCAAAAGGGGATGTGGAAGTATATTCCAGACATGTTACTTGTTCAGTACAATCCTAAAAGTAGTTCCCTTACCCATTTCTGAACGTTTCACAAATATTTTTCCTTGGTGGTAGTTTTCGATAATGCGTTTGGAGAGCGAAAGCCCCAACCCCCAACCTCGTTGCTTAGTGGTGTAACCGGGCTGGAAAACGGTTTTGAATTTTCCAGATGAAATGCCCTTGCCCGTATCGGAAATATCAATATAAACGTATTTTGTGTGATCGGAAACATCAATGGTGATGGCACCCGACCCGTTCATTGCATCCAATGCGTTCTTCCATAAGTTTTCAATCACCCAATCAAATAGTTGAATGTTCATTTTAGCGGTAATTGCTTCTTTTTCTTTGGAATTAATTTGCTCTCTTTCCTCTGACAAGCGCACTTGTCCGTCACGAATACTTCGTATTTCAAATTTTACTCTTTCCGAGCTGCGCGACTTCATGTAATTCACTGAATTTTCAAGCACCTCCAGCACATTTTCACTTTTCAGCTTTGGCGATGCGCCTATTTTCGAAAACCGATCGGTGATGGTTTCCAGCCGCTTGATATCTTTATCAATCTCTTTAGTGGTTTCGGGGTCAAGTCCTTTTTCTTTGAACAATTCCAACCATGCCATCAGTGAAGACAGCGGTGTGCCTAATTGATGAGCAGTTTCTTTAGCCATTCCTACCCATACCTGATTTTGTTCAGCCTTGCGTGCCATGCTGAACAGCCAGTAAGAAATCAAAATGAACAGCCCTATGAACCCAAACTGCACCACAGGATAGTATTTTAGCTGCGTGAGCAATAGCGAATCTTTGTAAAAAATATAGTTGGCAGTTTCGTCACTCAAATGAATTTCGATAGGCTTATTCTGGCTTTCCATTTCTGCAATTAATTGCTGCACTTTTTCAGTAGATTGCATAATGATCGAATCCACATTCCCGAACTCAATGACTCTCTTTTTGTTTTGATCGGTGAAAATAACAGGCACCGATGCAGAATTGACCACAATTTCCGAAATAAATGACTGGACGAGGTCGTCCAAAACCCTTCTCAATTCAGAAAATATGCGCGAGTCTTTGTAATACAGAAAATTTTTCTTTGCCCCGAAAATACTCACTTCAATGGGCACATGCGTAGCCTCCATTAACTTGATTTGCTGCTGCAGGTATTTGGTGTCTTTGGCTTTTTCAGCATCCAAATTTCGATGGGAGATAATGGTGCCATCTTCATCAGTAAGAATTACAGGCACGGTGGTGTTGTCAGAAACCACTTTCAAAATAAAAGTGTAATCAGAAATGTTGTTGGCATTGGCCAAAATACGGGTGGCCTCGGCCCAGCGCTCCACCTTTTTCCGCTCCTCAATATTGATTTCCTGAAAGAGTTCGTTGGTGTATTTTACCAGACTGGCCTTATTCTGGATGGCCTCGGCCCAAAGCCGTGCCTTGGTTCGCTCTTCGTTAGCGATTTGTTTTACCAATGTGCTCGTGTACCAAAACGACAGTCCCACAATCACCATTGCCACGATGAACAAGACGACTTTCCACTGCTGCTTTTGGGAGTAGATATTCAAACCCTATAAATTACGAATTTTTACGAATGTACGAATGATTAGAATTTGCCACTAAATCTGGAAAGCACAAAATTTTAGTTCTTTTGTGTTTTTATGGCTGTTATTCATCTGGATTAAATTCTTCAGTTTCTTCTTCATTCTCTTCCAAATTAAAAATGCCTTTGAGCTTCTTCTTTTCTTTGGGTTGTTCCTTTTTTGGTTTTTCTCTTTTATCTTCAACTTTACTCTCTTCCCATTCAATATCAAAATCATCTTCTTGTTGCTTAGGAATAGTTACGGATGTATCATTCGTAAAGAGGTTGAACTCTTCCTTCAAAAGTTCTTTTACAATTTTCTTTTCGCTGTTCACTTCTTGCTTCAGGTGCTTTTTATATTCAGATTTATTGTGCTTGAACTCTGGATTTTCAACCGARCCATACATATTTAGAAAAATCTTGCGCCTTTTAGTCCCGTCTTCACGAATCTCCCATAAATCGTGTTCACCTTTTGATTTTTTCGCAAGCAAATCCGACAAATAAAAATTGATTTGATAGTCAATTTTGTTGTCGAAAGTGTGTGTTCCTTTGGTCTCAATATCCAACGCAGAAGAATTGATTTCCATGAATGGCATGAAAATGGTTTCGTCCCTGATTTCGATTTGATTTTGTAGCGCAGAAAATTTGATGTGCTGTAATTTTTTCTCAAGCTCGTTGGCATCTAAGAATTTGCTGTAGAGTTTTTTGGTTTTGATGTAGTCAGAAATCGCTTTCAGAGGTTCAAAGCCAATAAGTTCGCCCTGCTCAATAGTCAAATCCGCTTTTGTGTAAATGGTTTCTTTTTGGATGTTGAGCGTGGAGTCCATCATGCAGCTAAAACGGATRTTGGCYGTTCCAATGCCTTTCAAATTCTCTTCYTGAATCACCTTTTGMCCGAAATTTTCCATTTGGTAAAAGAGTTGGTTGATATCTATGTTTTGCACGTTAGCATCAAGCGAAGCAAGAATGTTCCCGTCTGCATTTTTCATCATTTTCCCCGAAGCGGTCATTTTTCCCCGCATCGCTGCAAACGCCACTTTTTCCGCCCAAAGCCGATTATTTTCGTAGCGAAATTTTCCTTTTAAATCAGTCGCATTAAAGCGCCTGAATGTTATGTTTTTTATATCAGCAACCGCTTGCAATGAAACACGCTCAGGAAGTGCAATAGCATAAATAGTATCGCTGCTTTGTGCGTTATTTTTTCTCAGTAATTCATTCAAATCTATATTATCTGAATGCACTTTCAGTTTTGCAGTGAGTTTTTCTTTTTCGAAAAACATAAACGGCAGCGCATTGTGGAAAAATCCAGACAAATAAAAATCAGAAGCGGCAACATGCCCTCTAAGTGAATCAATTTTCACATTGCTGTTTTGAAATTCCAAAGTGCCATGCAGGTTTTCATAGACTTGTGAATTGCTTTTGAGTTGCAACTGCGCGTTTTTTAGCTCAACTGTTCCTGAAATTTTAACCTTTTTGAAATCAGCAGCAGTAAATCCTTCTTTTTCTGGAATGAGTCCTTCATAGTTTATGTCCACCGAAATTTCACCTGAAATATTTTCGATAGTATCTGATTTGATGAACTGTTGCAGGTCTTGCGCCAACATATTGCCCGAAAGAAAGATTGTTGCTTTTGGTTTATTGAAATTTTCAACTAAAACTGTGCTTTTCACTATCCCTTTGCCCAGCTTGGCTTTTATTTCGGTGAATTCTAACCGACTAGACGTAGCATTTTTGCGTTTACCATTGGAAAAAACCCCTGTTAAATAAACTTCATTTAACATGTAATTTGTCTGTTTGTGCCTGATGATTCCATTCTCAACGTTAAATTTAGCTTGCACAGACGGGTGGTGTTTTTTGCTGGATGCTCCACTAATCGTTAACTCAAAATACAAATTGCCAGCACTTTCGTAATCGAGAAAAAGTCTGCTGAATTTTTTGGGCAAAATGCCGAGTGCTGCAACCATATTAAGATCTTTCCCCGTTATTTTTAAGTTCAAATCGGAAAAATCTTTTTCATCTGTAATGGTTCCTTCAATTTCGAAATTCAACTTATTTTCAATGGTCGCTCTTCCTGAATTAAAAGTGTAAGTGTTAGTAGATTTATCAACGGTGAGCTTGGTTTCAATGCTCAAGTTTTTCCTATTGATGTAGTTTACATTATCCGAAATGAGTTTTGCTACAAACACATCACCGCTCATATCCATTTCAAACTGTTGGTTGGAAAAAGCACCGCTAAGTTCACCTGTATTGCAGGTAAATTGATAATCTTCTGATTTCAATTTGTTTCGATAACTAATTTGCATGTTCGAAACATTCACTTGTTCCAGATCGAGCAAAAAACTGGATTCACTGCTTCCTTCTCTCTTTTTCCAGAAGATAAAATTTTCATTGCCCCTCTTATCAATTTTCATTCGAAAAAAGCCGTTTTCAGCATCTATTGATTTGATATTGTATCTTTTTTGCAGAATATCAACCAAGTTCAACTGTAAATGTATTTTTTCAATATAAAGAAGGGTGTCGGGTTGCTGTTTCTCAGCAATAACTTCGGGAATCACCACGTCTTTTAGCGAAAGCGATGCATAGGGAAATCGTTCGAAAATAGTTAGGTCTTCGATCGTGCTTTTAGCTTCGACTTGCAGATTTTTGTTAATTTCAGCGATGATATATTCCTTGACTTCATCCTTATAAAAATGGGTGATGATGATACCCGCAATCGTGAAGAGTAGTAGCGCGATTATCAGAAAAACCAGTATTTTTTTCAGAAGTTTCACAACAGGCAAACGTAAAAAAGATAGGTTTTGTATGTGCCTGCCCTATTGAATCCTTTTCAACAGCCCGACTTCTTTTTCCGTGAGAAAACGCCACCTGCCCCTTTGCAGGTTCTTCTTGGTAAGTCCTGCAAAAGAAACGCGATCTAATTTCAGCACTTTGTAACCCAGCGCTTCGAACATTCTCCGCACTACACGGTTTTTTCCAGAATGCAATTCCAGRCCAATTTGCTTTTTGTCAGCRCCATCTCCAACGTAAGTTATTTGATCTGCTTTGGCRATTCCGTCCTCCAAATCCACGCCTTCTGACAGTTTAATGAGATGTGCTTTAGTTACCTTTTTATCAGTGAAAAGATGATAAATTTTCCTAGCGCCATGCTTAGGGTGGGTGAGTTTTTTGGTCATCTCGCCATCGTTGGTCAGCAACAAAAGCCCCGTTGTATTTCTGTCTAAACGACCAACGGGATAGATGCGTTCTTTGCAAGCGTTATGAACCAAATACAATACGGTTTTCCGTTTTTGTGGATCATCCATGGTAGTGATGTAATCCTTTGGTTTGTTAAGCAAAACATACATTGGCTTTTCTCCCCGCAACGTTTGTCCGCCATATTTTACCGTATCGGTAGGTTTTATTTTAGTGCCAAGCTGAGTTACAACACTTCCATTGACAGAAAATACCCCACTTTCAATCAGCTTATCGGCTTCCCTTCGTGAGCAGATGCCGGCATTGGCAATAAATTTATTGAGGCGAATACTGTTCGCTGGTTGTCCAGATAAATCGGGGCTGGACGATGGTTTTTGCGAATGGGTTTGTTTCTTTCGTTTCATATTAAGCAGCAAAGGTAGGAAAGAAACAAGCAGTTATTTGCAGTGTTCATCAATCATTTTCTTCGCTTCGGGCGAGCCCGTTTCATGCGCTTTTTCCCAGTCAATGCAAGCTGCCTTCAAATTACCCGACTTAAATTTTGACACACCCCTGACATATAGAATTTTTGCGAGTTGCGGTTTCAATTGCTTGGCTTTTGCGATGTCTATTTGAGAACCTGTGTAATCCCATATTTCAGCTTTCGCATCTCCCCTCGAATAATATACAGCGGGAACATAAGGGTTGAGCTCAATAGCCCTATTGAAGTCGTGAATGGCTCCAAGGTGATCTCCCAAGGCATCCTTACATCGGCCGCGATGGTACCAAAGATTATAATTCGCAGAATCAAGTTGAATAGCTTTGGAAAAATCCAGCATCGCTGCTCTGTAATCTTTTAAGCTGTCTTCTTTTAACCGCCCCGATTTAAAATAATCTGCTGCATTTTTTTGCGAAAACCCATCCATCAAAACAAACACACAGCTGATAATAATTATGAAGTTTAGCAAGCGCACTTCTCACAAAATATTGTTGTTATTACTAAGAGAAAAATGGAAAATTTATGAATTCAATAACTCATCAATCCTTTCAGAGTATTCGAACGAATCGTCAATAAAAAAAACCAGTTCAGGAACTATTCGCAGTTGGTTTCGGACGCGCATTCCTAATTTTTTTCTTATTTCCCACCCATTTGATTGTATTCTTTCAAAGGCCTTTTCCTTTAAATTTTCTGGGAAAATGCTTAAGTAAACTTTTGCAAAAGACAAATCGGGGCTTATGCGCACCATGGTTATCGTTACCATTGCACCACTATATGAAGAGCGCTGAAAAATTTCACCCAATTCACGTTGAAGCAGTCGTGATACTTTGCTTTGCCTTCTTGATTCCATAACAATATCAGTTCACGAAGATACACACTTAAATGCTTTTCAATCCGTTAATCATCGTATTTTTGGCCGCATGAAAAACGTTTTTCGCATATTGGGTTATGCACGGAATTTCAAGAAATATGCCGTACTGAACGTGCTTTTCAACATGTTGTCTATTGTTTTCAACGTGTTTTCCATTACGCTTCTCATTCCCTTGCTCGACATTATTTTTCAAAAAGGCGAGGAAGATTACATCAAATACATTGAGCAGGGCGTTCCGGCATTTGAGTTCTCRGCACAATATGCCATTGACAAATTCTACTTTGAACTGTCATCGCTCATTATGAGCACTCCCGATGAAGGCAAATCCAACGCACTGGTATTCATCTGTCTGTTGGTTTTTTTAGGGATCTTTTTCAAAAATCTGTTCCGCTACCTTGCCCAATATTTTATCGCCCCTTTGCGCAACGGCATTATGCAGCAACTGCGAAACAAAGTTTACGGCAAGTCGCTTGAGTTACCCCTTGCCTACTATTCGAAAGAGCGAAAAGGGGAWATCATTGCCCGCATGACGAATGATGCGCAAGAAATTGAATGGACAGTGCTCACTTCCATTGAAATGATTTTTCGAGACCCAATCACCATTACCGTAATACTAACATTTTTAATCGCAATGAGTCCYAATCTGACGTTGTTTGTATTCATCTTGCTGCCTGTAAGCGGGGYRMTTATCGGCAGCATAGGAGGCCGTTTAAAGCGTACTGCAAAAAAAGGCCAAGGCAAAATGGGCGAATTGGTTGCGATGATAGAAGAAACACTCACGGGATTACGCATTATCAAAGCGTTTRACGCTGAGGGATTTTCCAAAAAAAAATTCACTAAAATGAATGAGACCTACAAGCGGTTTATGGTACGGATGTACCGCCAGCGTGATCTGGCTTCACCGCTTAGCGAATTCCTCGGTGTGTCCGTCATACTCACTATTGTGTGGTTTGGCGGCAACATTGTTTTGAGCGGTGAAGAAGGGTTGGAAGCATCAACATTTATCGGCTACATTGCAGTTTTTTCCCAATTAATTTCCCCGTCAAAATCTATTACAGTGGCTTTTTTCAATGTGCAAAAAGCGGCCGCCTCTGCTGAACGGATTGACAAAATACTGAGCGCTGAAAATCCGATTAAAGAAATTCCAAATGCAAAATCCATTTCTGAATTTAATCATAATATCGAGTACCGAAACGTATCATTTGCCTACAACACTGAAAACGTACTTGACACCATAAACCTGAAAGTCGAAAAAGGCAAAACCATTGCTTTAGCGGGGCATTCTGGTGGAGGGAAAACCACACTGGCTGACTTGCTGCCCCGTTTTTATGACCCCACTGAAGGAGAAATCCTCATTGACGGCATTCCTATCAAACAACTGAAGATAGAAAATCTACGTGGGTTTATGGGCGTTGTTACGCAGCAATCCATCTTGTTTAACGATACGGTTTTCAACAACATTGCCTTCGGGCTTAATGGAGCAAAACAACAAGATGTTGAAGAAGCAGCAAAAATTGCCAATGCGCACGAATTCATTATAGAAATGGAAAACGGTTATGAAACTAATATTGGTGATATGGGCACAAAACTTTCGGGCGGCCAGCGGCAGCGGCTCAGCATTGCGCGTGCCATTATGAAAAACCCGCCTATTTTGATTTTAGATGAGGCCACCTCTGCGCTCGACACCGAATCGGAACGGTTAGTGCAAGAGGCGCTCAACAATTTGATGAAAAACCGCACTTCGCTTGTGATTGCCCACCGGCTTTCTACCATCCAAAATGCCGATGAAATCATTGTGCTCGACAAAGGAAAAATCGCAGAAAGGGGAACCCATAGCGATTTGCTGCAGCAAAACGGCATGTATAAAAAACTCTGCGACCTACAGATGTTCAGCTGATTTGGCGCCAGATTACTCGGCAAGCATACTTTTTTGATTTTTTTTACTACTTTTGATCTTTCTAATTTGAAACCAAAATTAAAATCCGCGATTATGAAAAAAAATTTACCTGCAATTTTTGCATTTACCGCTTGTCTTTTTGCAAGTAATTTACAGGCACAAATCACCGTTACACAAAGCGATTTCGCCAATATTGGCGACACCATTACATTAGCCACAGACACCCTGCTTGCCAGTTCCATTGGAGCAACAGGCCCATGGGATTTTTCCAATTTCCAGGTAGATGAAATGGGYGACCTCGTGTTTGTTGACCCAGATTCCACTTTTACMGCRAATGACTTTCCAAATTCAAACCTAGCTGCCGAAGACGGSCAGCAAACCACCTACATCAATTCMGACTCCACCATGGTMGCCATTAACGGATTTTAYGGAGACCCTTTTGGYGTAGGAGTGCCACTTGCAGTCAAATTTAACCCRYCATCYACCATGATTCAGTTCCCTKCSAATTACAACGATACTTATCAAGATACTTCTGCATTTTTGRTTAAAGAAGAYGCCTCAGCYGCAGGTATTCCGTTRGTGGATTCAGTGATGATCATTCATAGTGGTTACGCAACKGTAACCAACGATGCTTTTGGMGATGTGTATCTGAATTCAGAYACCTTCGATTGCCTKCGGCAATACACCATGGAAATCACTGTTGATTCCATTTTCATTTACTCYGGYGGAGGATGGGGRCTRGCACCCGYATTYCCYGGRTTTTTAGATGAGAACCCCATTGTTGACACCACATATACACTGCGCTGGTTTGCTAATGGCGAAGGTTTTTCCTTGGTGGAAATGGAAGTAGAAAGTGATTTGACAACMCCRATAGAAGYYASYTAYATACTCGGGCCAAACGTTGCTGCCGGRCTGATSACRATTACAGATGTTGAYTGTAACGGTGACTGCGATGGTGATGCCACAGTGATGGCTGTCAACGGAGTTKCCCCCTATTCTTATACGTGGGACAACGGCCAAACAGATGCAACGGCAACAGGACTTTGCGCTGGCATTTAYGATGTTACCATTACAGATGGMATTGGGAATACTGCTATGGCGTCAGCGACTGTATGGGAACCAACTGCGCTTTCCACCACGACCTCAACTGTAGATGCGCATTGCGACACTTGCTCTGAAGGCAGCGCCACAGTAGTGGCCTCAGGYGGCACGGGAGTACTAACATATAGCTGGAGTAATGGYGGCRCAGGAGCGCAAATCAACAACCTGACACCGGGCGCTTACACGGTTACCGTTACTGACGAAAATGGGTGCCAAATAATCGCCACAGCTACAGTTGGGGCATGGGCTACCGGCATAATGGAAGTAGAGAAGGTTCAATTCAACATGTATCCAAATCCTGCTAACGGGAAATTGTTTGTAAATGCCAACCAACCAATAGAACACATTGGAATTTACAACTTGATTGGCGAACTCGTATTTCAAGAACAACCAGTCAGTCAATCCTTGTCCGTTGACTGTTCACACTTGCCTGAAGGCGTTTACCTCCTGCAGCTGACAAGCAAGGGAGCAAATTTCACCCGTAAATTGAGCATAATCAGATAATTAAAAACACCTGTTTTAAAAAGAAAAGCTGCCTTCGGGTGGCTTTTTTCTTTTTTGTGGTATTTTTGAAAGGGAAAATAATTTAGTTAGGATGTTCAACTTTCATCTTTTAAAAATTGTTTCAATAAGTTTGAGCGTGCTGTTGAGTTCAGCAACTTTTGCACAAGAGGCCGAGCAAAACGGTCAATGCCCTATAGTTGAATTTTTACCCCCTCGGGTAAACCCGTTCAACAATTCCATCACGCTTACGTTATTGAGAAAAATACCTGTAGAATGCTCATCGGCCTACCTCGTGATAACGGACAGTTCTGGAAACGAACTCCAAAAAACTCCCATTGAACTAGACAATATCTTTAATAATGTTACTTTTTACTACAATGATTATTCCTGGAAGTCCCTTGTTTTTACGCTATACATAGACGGGAATAAAGTAGTGGCAGAAAGGTTAAAGAGTTTGAATTGACTTTATTTACCTGCTTTCGCGGGTAGAATAGTTGAGCTTTAGTGCCTGCGCCTTCCTCAGTTGTATTTTCACATCCGTTATGATGCCCATTTTGGCATCTTTGTCCACCTTCATTGAAGTGGTGAGTTTTGGAATTTGATGCTCTTCCACCTCTGCTCTGCGCTCCTCGATATAAGCCGGAATGTCTTCAGTAGTGGCAAATGCATCCCGCAATTGGATTCTCGGTTCTGTTCCGAGGGATTTGTCATAAGGAAATCCGATGTAAATATAATTTACCAGTGACTTGTCTTTCAACTTTTGAATTTCTGATGCCTCCGGCTGGACTATTTTAACCTTCAAATCTACTTCGCGCATCACCGTGGTTACCATGAAAAAGAAAAGCAGCATGAACACAATATCAGGCAATGAGGCCGTTGAAATTGATGGCCCATCTCCTCCACTTTTTCTTTTGAATTTTGCCATACTAATTGCTTACGTTTTTGGGTTCTGCCTCTGAAATGCGCTGTGGTATGACACTCTTTACTGCTTTGTGTTGCTCGGGCGTCAGCACTTCATATGACTTACCAAATTTTTGATTTGAGAATTCTTCCCTCACTTCGCGGTAAGCAGCAGCGAGCTCATTGTGCACCTGAATATACAGATTATAGGATGTGCCCCTGTCGTTTTGCAGAGAAATTACTTGTTTCGAGGCCGAAAATTCGCCTAAAACTTTGGCTGCTTCAAGCCTTTTTTTCCACTTGATGTAATCGTCTCTGTTATCCGGATTGCTTTTGAATTGCGCCATTTTTTGTTGGGCAATAGCTACGGTCACTTGTTCTTTTTCGGGTAAGTCCTCTTTGTTTTGTGGATTGACGATAAATTCTTTGGCCTTTTCGCGCAAATTTGAAATATCGAGCAATTCACCTTCTACTAACAATTGGTCGTTGGCATTAGCAAGCACAACAAAAACATTGCGCTCGTGGAATTTTGGCGGCTCTATATCTTCATCAGGAGGTGGCAGCAGGCGAGTAATGCCCCATTCCGAGTCCATCGTTGTGGTTACCAAAAAAAACACCAGCAGCAAAAAGGCAATGTCGGCCATTGAGCTGGAATTGATTTCCGGTAGTCCCCTTCTTGATTTTCCCATTATTTAAAAAACCGCACTACTGATGAAAATACAATTGATATGATTGCAAGCACAAACAAAAGGTAAAAGGCGTAAAGTCCTGTCCCCGAAATTTTCGAAACGGTCGGGTTGATACCCTCGTAATAGGGCATCACCACATCCGATGCCAAAACATAACTGATGCCCAAAACAACTCCAAGAGAAATAAAACCAATGAGTGTGCCTTTTATTTTTTCGGGATGAATAATTAAATCAGCTAATGATGCAACTACAACCAAAATCAAGCATACGACAAGCAAAATGTAGGTATAAGTTACAAATGAATCAAGCGGCCAGCAATTAATGCAGCGGTATTCTTCGCGCCCTGTCTGCTCATTAAAAAACGACTCGAAATCAGGCAGGGTGAAAAAGAAAATAAGCGCCCCCGCCACCATCATCACTAACAATAATATGGTTGGAATTTTTTTTGCCATTTTCATGCTTAGTTGGTAAGTTTATGTTTGATTAAAATGTCCACCAATGAAATGGAACCGTCTTCCATTTCATTCACCAGCCCATCAACTTTTGCAATAATGAAATTGTAGAATACCTGCAAAATCATTGCCACAAGCAGCCCTGAAACGGTGGTAATCAACGCCACTCCGATACCTGTCGCCACAATGTCGGGTGAAATGTTTTTCGCGGCAGCGATGTCGTCAAATGCCTGAATCATCCCGATAACCGTTCCAAAGAAACCAAGCATCGGTGCAAGCGAAATGAATAGAGAAATCCATGAAAGTCCTTTTTCGAGCAAACCCATTTGCACGCTACCATAGGAAACTACAGATTTTTCGACCATGTCAATGCTGCCGTCATCCGCATTTGGGTTGAAGCGATCAAGTCCCTGGTAGAAGATACTGGCTACGGGTCCGCTGGTGTTGCGGCAAACTTCCTTGGCAGCATCAACTCCACCCGATTGCAAAGCGCCTTCAATGTTGTTGAGTAGTTTCTGAACGTTGGATGTGGCCATGGTAAGGTAAATGATGCGCTCAATGCATATAGCCAGCCCCATAATGAGACAGATTAACACAAAGGACATAAAAAGCGGACC
>NVWW01000097.1 GCA_002746335.1 Flavobacteriales bacterium
GGTTAATTAATAACCAGATAACTCTCAATCTTTTCGTCAGGAAAAACTTCTTGCTAAATTTTCTTTATCCAGGTTCTTATTCAATGGCTTTCTTCACATCCCCCGAAGATAAGCGTAAGGCTCTGATTTAATTTTGAAACCAATTAAGGAATTATTTGAGAAATATCCAAATTGACAATGATGTTTTTCCAAACGTGGAAATATAACTTTCACAAAATCAGCAATTTAAAATTTCGTGGTGTGATAACTTTTTTATAAAATCCTTGTTATTTTCATCGGAAATACTTGTCTGAAGAAAAAACATCTGAGTTTTACCAGCCGGAAAACACAAAAAAACACTCTTGGTTTTATAGGTGTTTAAGCAGAAAGCATAAAAACAAAAACCCTTGATTTACAAGGGTTTGAGCAAACATGATCATTACGCTGTCGGGGAGACAGGATTTGAACCTGCGACCACACGCCCCCCAGACGTGTACTCTACCGGGCTGAGCTACTCCCCGAATTAAGGGGTGCAAATTTATAATTTTTGCTCGCATGATGTYGTATTTATTCAATTGGTTGAACATTTTAGCAAGTACATTGAATTTCYCTCCTCTTTCAATCACCCTTTGTCTTTATGTGCTAAATTTGCACTCGCTATGAAAAAGCATAGATTGAGAGCCTRTTTGACRATACTTATYTTTTTACCAGCGCTGCTTTTCGCGCAGAGTAAATACACCATCAGCGGTTATGTTAAAGACGAATTAACCGGTGAGTTTCTAATTGGCGCCAACGTTTACATCAAAGAAACRCTTAAAGGTACYGCCACYAATGTTTACGGTTTTTATTCGATGACATTCGAAGAAGGCAACTACACGCTTGTTTCGTCCTATCTCGGGTTTGAAGATCATTCCATACAAATTGAGTTAAATAAAAACATCCGCCATAACATCTCGCTTGTCACAAAAGCCATTATCACAAAAGAAGTGGTGATTACTGCCGAAAAGAATGACGAAAACGTACAGAACGCGCAAATGGGAACTATCCAAATGGATATCGAGCAGGTGAAATCACTACCCGCTTTTATGGGTGAAGTGGATGTATTGAAAACCATTCAGTTGTTGCCTGGCGTGCAGTCGGCAGGTGAAGGTAATTCCGGTTTTTACGTGCGCGGTGGAGGTCCTGACCAGAATTTGATCTTGCTCGATGAAGCCATCGTTTACAATGCTTCGCACTTGTTTGGATTCTTTTCAGTGTTCAATGCCGATGCCATCAAAAACATCGAGCTCATTAAAGGTGGTATGCCTGCGCAATATGGCGGGCGGCTCGCATCGGTGCTTGACATTACCATGAAAGAAGGAAACAGCAAACGCTTTCAGGTGGATGGCGGCATCGGGGCAATATCGTCCAAACTCACAGTACAAGGACCCATAATAAAAGATACCGCTTCTTTCATTGTTTCAGGAAGAAGCACTTATGCCCATTTATTCATGCCTTTAATTGCGAAATATGCCCCTGATGGTGAAACTTTTGAAGGTACAGGTTACTATTTTTATGATTTGAATGCAAAAATAAATTATCGAATTTCAGACAAAGACCGCTTGTTTTTGAGTGGCTACTTTGGACGCGATGTGTTTAACTTCAAGCAGCCTGATAGCAATTTTAGGGTGAAAATACCTTGGGGTAATGCCACTACTTCCTTCCGGTGGAATCACCTTTTCAGTGATAAGTTATTTATGAACGCCACACTGATTTACAGTGATTACAATTTCAGTTTTGAGGCCTTTCAAAATGATTTTGAGATGAAGCTCTTTTCAGGAATTAGGGATTTTAACGGAAAAGTGGATTTGAATTACTTTCCTTCCATCCGTCACAACATCAAGTTCGGAGCACATTACACTTACCACATTTTTACACCCAGCAGTGCCACTGCTGCACAAGGTGAAGTAGAATTCGACACAGGCGGAATCATTAAGCAGCACGCACATGACGGAGCAATTTATGTCAATGATGAATTTGATTTAACCGAGCGCATAAAGCTTAATGTAGGTATTCGTTACTCTATATTTAGCCAGGTTGGGCCGTTCAAACGGTTCGTGAAAGACGACATTGGTGCTACGGAATCTGTTATCGAATACAAGCCGGGTGAAATCATCAGAACCTATCAGGGTTGGGAGCCGAGATTCACTGGTCGTTACAAAATCGATTCGCGCTCATCGTTCAAAGCGGCTTACACACACAATTATCAATATATTCATCTGGCATCGCTTTCGGGCATTGCACTGCCCACTGATGTTTGGGTTCCAAGTTCGGACAAGGTAGAGCCACAAATCGGTACACAATACGCTGCGGGCTATTTTCGTAATTTTCTCGACAATAAATACGAATCATCGGTGGAAGTATATTACAAAACGATGGACAACCTAATTGAATATAAAGAAGGGCATTTGCCTGGGGACAATATCAACGACAACTCGGACAATAACTTAACCTTTGGCAAGGGGGACTCTTATGGAGTTGAACTGTTTTTGAAAAAAAGAACGGGTAGTTTGACGGGATGGATTGGTTATACACTTTCGAAAACCAGCCGCACGTTTACCGATCTGAATCAGGGCAAGACCTTCCCCGCCAAGTACGACCGTAGACACGATTTATCGGTGGTGGCTTCCTATGATATCAATGATAGATGGAACGTTTCTGCTACGTTTGTTTACGCTACTGGCAATGCGATTACATTGCCCACAGGCTGGTATTTGTATGAAGGGAACATTGTAGCTGAGTATGGAGATCGCAACTCTTTCCGCATGTCTCCCTACCATCGCGCAGATTTGTCTGCTACCTTAAAAGGTAAAGAAAGACCGCAAAAACCTGTTAATGATTCTACAGGAGTGAAAGTTTTTAGAGTGGTAGGCAACTTGCTTCGTAGTGGAAAATCGAACTGGAATTTATCCATTTACAACATTTATAATCGGGCTAATCCTTATTTCATATACTTCGACAACGAAGGCAATTATGATGAAGGAACACTAAAAATGACTGCCAAGCAGGTTTCGCTGTTTCCTATTTTGCCAACGATTTCGTGGCAGTTTAGTTTTTAGAAAAAGGAATACGATGAATGCATTTCAAAAAATGACAAAAACGAAAAATAATTTAACTAATCGCGAATCAAACGCCAATGCGCTAATTGGTTTTATTCGCACCTTATTCGCGATTCGTGAAAGAAAACTCTTATACACTTTCTTTCTATTTGCATTATTTTCCTGCGAAAAAGAAATCAATATCAAAATACCTGAATACGAACCAAAATTAGTCATAGAAGGTGTTATTGAATCAAGCGGAGTAACAGGCGCCCCTCCAATCGTCATTCTTACCAAAAGTTCTGCTTATTTCGAAGAAACTGATTTGAATGCTATTCAAAACCTGTTTGTGCATGATGCTATTGTCACTGTTGAAGATGGCAATACAACCAGTACGCTCGAAGAGCTTTGTCTCAATGATTTGGATTCCACTATTGCGCCTCTAGTTGCGAGCTATTTTGGTATTAATGAACAAGATTTAAGTACGTTCAACTACTGCGTTTACACTGTTCCTTTTGTCGATTTAATTTCAGGGAATCACCTGAAAGGCGAAGTAGGAAAAACCTATAAACTAACCGTTGAATCGGAAGGAAACACTTACACTGCATCCACTGAAATACCACAATTGGTTCCGCTTGACAGCGTGTGGTTCGAAGTACAAATTCAGGATACACTGGGTTTTGCATGGGCACGAATGACTGACCCGACCGGCAGAGGAAATGCCTACCGCTGGTTTGCTAAACGAATCACTTTAGATGCTAACGGAGAACCAAAAGATGACAACTTTATTGCACCTTTCGGTTCGGCATTCAATGATGAGTTCGTTGATGGCGTTTCGTTTGATTTTGCCTATGACCGTGGCCACCCTCCAACCGGCCACGAAAATGAGCCAGGGGAAGTTGACCATTACTATAAAATCGGAGACACCATAGTGGTGAAGTTCACTACCATTGATAATGATGTTTATGAGTATATGCGCCTATATGAAGTGCAAATCAATAGTAATGGCAGCCCTTTTGCCTCTCCTGCGAACGTTCCTACCAACATTGAAGGTGGAGCTCTTGGATTATGGGCAGGTTATGGTGCAACTTACGACACGTTATTCGCTGTAAAATGATTGTGTTCGTATGTTCTCATTCACAATTTTAAAGATGTTGAACAAATAAGCATATAGATGCTCTTAAACACATTTTCTTTATTTGTCTTCAATTATTCATTAAACACGCTTTCAGAATAATACATTTGCTTTAAACTTTTGAAAAATGAATAAAGAAACCGAACACATAAAATGTCTCATTATCGGCTCGGGGCCAGCCGGTTATACAGCAGCCATTTATGCTGCAAGAGCTGATTTAAAGCCCGTTTTATATCAAGGTAGTGATCCGGGCGGACAATTGATGATTACTACTGATGTGGAAAATTATCCCGGCTATCCTGATGGACGCACAGGCCCAGAGATGATGGAAGATTTTAAAAAACAAGCAGAAAGATTTGAAACAGACATCCGCTGGGGACACGTAACTTCAGTTGATTTTTCAGGGCACCCACATAAGGTTGTTGTAGATGACAAAACAGAAATCACCGCTGATGCTGTGATTATTTCCACAGGAGCAGTGGCCAAATGGCTGAACACTGAGTCAGAATTGCGTTTGCGCGAAAAAGGAGGAGGCGTTTCTGCGTGTGCGGTTTGTGATGGCTTTTTCTTTAAGGGGCAAGATGTAGTGCTGATTGGCGCTGGCGACTCGGCATGTGAAGAAGCTTCTTATCTCGCCAAGCTTTGCCCTAAAGTATATATGCTTGTCAGGAAAGACCACTTTAGAGCATCGAAAATCATGCAGAAAAGGGTAATGGATGCTGAAAACATCGAAATTCTTTTTAATCACGAAGTAAAAGAGATTTTGGGTGAAGAAACCGTGGAAGGCGTGAAAGTATTTAACAACCAAACCAATGAAGAAAAAGTATTGGATGTGACCGGYTATTTTGTAGCAATCGGCCACAAACCCAACACAAGCATTTTCAAAGGTTGGCTGGAACTTGATGAAGTGGGTTACATCAAATATGCAGAACCGGGAACTTCAAAAACAAACATTGARGGTGTCTTCGTTTCAGGGGACGCGGCAGATAAAGTTTATCGCCAGGCAGTTACCGCAGCCGGAACCGGCTGCATGGCGGCATTGGATGCAGAAAGGCATTTRTCTGCRAAAGGGYTGCATTGATTGACGCTYATTTTTCTTCATAAATRTCYGTTGCAGGATAAAATTCAAACCAGGCAAAGGCAAAATGGTTTCCGTGCAAAATCGGCTCGAGTGTTTTTCCTGCCAGTTTTCCGCTAATGCAATTTCCCGCAAGATTCCACAGTGAGCCGGTTTCTTCATCTTGAAAAACCCCATCTTCAGAATAGGAAAAAATAAGTTTCTTGTCTTCTATTACAGGGGTGAAGACCGCCACAGAACCTACATCTTTTGATTCGGAAATATTTCTTTTATCAACCACAGAAAGCGCACCTTTTTTGTAAAACACCACCACAGGGTTGCCTTCGTAAACATCGTTTATCACCTTTTTTTCTTTGATGACAGACAAAGGATAAACCTTATCGCGGTTGATTCCAAAGATGTTTATCACACGCTCAGTGGCCGCAAAACGATTGTCTATTTTGCCAAAAAACATTCTCGGTTTGGTATTTGAAAAGTCATCGTAGTTTTCAAATGGATTTGTTCCATACGGCTTATCGAAACCGGTTTCCGTTGAGAGAATTAAACCATCGGGATAAGCATTAACAAATTCTTCATAAGAAATCAGCAATGAAGAAAGCATTTTGAGTTCTGCGCCTGCCAACTTTCCCGTAATTCCTTCGCCGGTAAACTGCTGCCACCACGTTTCAGTTTGCATGTCATACATCACAAGGTCGCTGTTTCTCAACATGCCGGATACGCCAAAATTGAGTGAATATGTTTTGCCTTTAAATTCCACATCTCTATAAAAAACAATGGCTGCATTGCACAGCGGGCAGTAGGTGACACATATTTTTTGCCCAGCCAGTTCATCGTTTACGATTTCGTGATGCAACAAAATACTCAACGGATAGGCCTTTGTTTTTTGGTTAATCCTGACGGTTATTACCGGCTCATTATTTAAAAACATGCTGTCTGCAACGGAATTGGAAATAAATTTAGGATGATGGATGGCTTGAATATCGTCTTTGTGAATGACAGCAATAATCTCATTTAAATCAACAATTCGGTTAGAAGTATCGGTCTTCCATTGTTGATTAATTAGTTTCGGGTCAAGAATTTGAGAAAACAACTTCTTCTCCTCGCTCGAAATAACGAGAAAGAAGAGAATGTAAAGCAGTTTTTTCATTTTGTGATTATTAAAGTTCAAAACAACAAAAAAACCACAAAAGCAGTAGTCAGCAAAACACAAAAAACGTTAGAATTCCATTTTCTTGCCAGTAAGTGCAGTAGTAGTTAGTTTCTTTAGAAAGAAAGGCCAACAGTTGAAAGCAGGTTTTGTGTTTTCGTCTTTCTCATGGTATTGGATTAACTTGAGTGGTCTGCTATTATCACCCACTGCCCTCCTATTCTTTTCCAAACCAATGAAAAATGTCCACCAACATCGCCTTTTTCTCTCGATAAATGCCAGTTGCCTATGAGTAAGACCACTCCTTCTGCAAGTTGCTCAACCGAAAGAATATCGAATTTGAGCATTCCCATTGTGGCCTTATCTGGATAGGATTTTTGGTAGCGCTCCAGCGTCTTCTGCCAACCGTGGGTAATACCGTTTTTACCAATGAATTTGAGTGAATCGCTTTTCCAGTAACCTTCCATAAAACAGATGAGATTACCTCTGTTCCAGCAATTCTCCTGTTTTTGCATAATTGAAAGAATCATTTCTTTGTCCGGTTGATTAATATGCTGCGCATTTAGTGCTATCGAAATCAGAAATAAAAACAAAAAGTAACAGGTTTTTTTCATAGTTAAATCCTAATTCCAATAACCAGAATATCATCTACTTGCCCCACATCACCTTGCCAATTTTCTAATTCTTCTATTAATTTTTGTTTTTGCTCTTCCATGCCGTGATGGCAAATGCCAAGCAACAATTCTTTAAATCGCTTCTGCAAAAATTTCTTCTCATCTTCTCCACCAAATTGGTCGGAGTAGCCATCGGTAAAAATGTAGAGTGAATCACCTTTCTCTATTTTTATTTCATGCATGCTAAATTGAATGTTTTTTGCCTGTTTGCTGCCAATTGTAGCTTTATTTGGTTTGTATTCTTTCAACTCACCATTCTTAATAATCCACAAAGGTCTTTTGGCGCCTGCAAAATGCATAAAGCCCTCTTCCGGATGTATGGCACACATCGCAACGTCCATGCCTTCTTGTGTGTTGGTGCGAATACCGCTTTTGCTCAACGCTTTTGAAACTTTTTCGTCAAGATTTTTCAGTCCACTATCAGGGCTGTCAATATGCTCATCGTGCACAATTTGGTTGAGCATGTCATTGGCAATCATGCTCATGAATCCACCCGGAACACCATGCCCTGTGCAGTCCACAGCACAAATAATGCGTGTGTTGCCTCTACGCGAGTACCAATATAAATCACCGCTTACAATATCACGGGGTCGGAACAAGACAAAGCAATCGGAAAATGCGCTCTTAATTTCATCAATTTCAGGCAAGGTAGCTTGCTGTATGCTTTGCGCATAGAGAATACTTTCGGTGATGTCTTTGCTTTTTTGCTCAATTTCTTCTGTATGTCTTTCCGCTATTCTCGCATGTTTTCGATGCTGCCTAAACAGCCAAAAAATGAAAAAGGCAAGTGCAAATATCAGCGCAGCTACCACGATCAACAAATTTCGCTGTGTTTTCCACTTCTCTTTTTCTGCCTCGTGCATAGCGATTTCAGCTTCTTTTAATTTTTTGTCTTTCATTAGAAGTTCAATCTTTTTCTGGCTTTTGTATTTGGCGTCCATCTCAGCAATCTGCTTGTTACTGTCTTCATTGATGATGCTGTCTTTCACCTGCGAATACAATTGGTAATAATTGTATGCCTTTTTGTATTTTCCACGACTGGCACAGATTTCAGCGAGTGTGCGGTAATTCTGCTGTACAATGAATTTCGAGCCGATGCTCCTGGCGGTTGCTAAGCTCTTTTGAAAATAATTCAGCGCTCTTTCGTAATCACCCTTGCCGGCATATATTTCACCAAGCGTGTTGAAGTTGATGGCCATTCCCTGCTTATCACCCAATTCTTCAAAAATTTTAAGCGCATGTGTTGATGATTCCAGCGCCTCATCGTACTTGCCCTGTTTTTGATAGATGTAAGCGATGTTGTCAAGGCAGCCTGCTACGCCCTGGCTGTCACCGAGATTTTTTTTTATTTCCAGGGAACGGGAGTAGTAATCTTTGGCCTTTTGATACCTGCCTTGGTTCATATATACCACTCCAATGTTGTTAAAACTTGCCGCAATGCCTTTCATGTCCTCTTGTTTCTCACGTATTGCCAGTGCTTTGAGATAATACTCAAGCGCTTTTTTGTAGCTCGCTCGGTAGTAATGAATAATACCTATGTTATTCAAGCTTTCAGCGATTGCTTTTTTATCGCCAATTTTTTCGCGTATGTGTAGGGCTTTCAGGTAGTAGTTCATCGCTTTTTCATACTCGCCCTGATAGTCATGGATAATTCCAACATTATTAAGAACTGAGGAGCGTAGCTTGTCATTACCCTGTTCCTGTAAAATGTCAAGTGCTCGATCAAAATTGTCAAGCGCTGAGTTAACCAGCCCCAAATCGTTATTGGCAGTGCCGATTTTAATAAGTGATTGCACTTCACCTCTGGGGTATTTCAGTTGCTTTGAGAGGAACAGGGCGTCTTCAGCAAAAATGATTGACTTTTCCAAGTTACTTGTGAGGTAGTAATCGGCAATTTTAAGTAGCAGCTGTATTTTATTGGTATCTCGCTTCGAGATTTTAAGCTGCTCAATAAGGGTATTGACGTCAAGGGGCTGTATTGTTTGACTAAATGTAGAATAAACAACACTCAAATAAAGACAAGCTACAAAAAGGTGTTTAATAAAGGTTTTCACTGGAGAAAGATAGAAAAAACTTGTAACAGCAAAAGAAAAGAAAACCAGAAATTATCTGATTCTCAGCAACGTTTTCGAAAAAATTCGGTGGCCAACTGCCAATCGGATCAAATAAATTCCTGAATTTGATTCGTGCTCTGAAGGTAAAAAAGTGTGCAGGTAAGTGCCTGTAGTTTGAAGGCCTTTTTCAAGTGTTGTCACTCTTCTTCCAAGGGCATCATAAATTTCCAAATTCACAATGGATGGTTCTCTCAAAGTATATTCAATAATTGAGTTTTCTGTAAAAGGGTTGGGGTAAACCTTAAAATCATTATCGTAAACCAATTCGACTATAGACACCTTCAAATCATCTACCGAATCGGTGTGTGTTTGCAGGCAACTGTTGGCATCGGTAACAGTTACCGTGTAATTGCCCGGCAAAAGGGCTGATATGTCTTCAGTGGTATCACCATTGCTCCACGAATAAGTGTAGGGTGTTGTACCTCCGTTTATGGAAATATCAATTGCTCCATTCAAGCTATCTGCATTGGTAGCATCAACAACACTTGCCAAAATCAAAATTGAATCGGGTTGTGGGACATTCAGTGAAGTGATGTTGGTGCAATTTAAGCTGTCAGTAACAGTGATGGTATAGATTCCTGCCGTAAGATTGCTTTGGCTCAAATCAGTGGATCCGTTGTTCCAACTGTAGGTATAAGGTGGTGTTCCTCCTGAAATTGAAACACTCAGTACGCCATCGGAATAGCTATAGCAAGTGACCGATGTGATGGAATCGATAACTAAAGGAGCGCCTGTATTGCTCACATTAACAGAAAATGTTGCGGAACATAAATTGGAATCGGTAATTGTTACACTGTATGTTCCTGCCGAAAGGCCGGTAGCAACTGAATCGGTTTGTCCGTTATCCCACGCATAAGTGTACGGAGATGATCCTCCTGAAACACCGGCTGTTGCTGTTCCGTCATTTCCACCACCGCAGGAAGCTTCTGTTGAAGAAGTTGCAGCAATGATGGGAGTTGATTCTGGTAAATAAATTATTTTATTTAATGAACAGCCATTCGTTGCAGAAACGGTTACCGAATAGCCGCCTACAGAAAGATTTGATATTGAAGCTATGGTTTCTCCTGTGTTCCACTGGTAAGAATAGGGTGTCAATCCTCCGGATACATTGGTAGTAATTGAGCCATCAGATGCGCCATTACACAACAAACCGGAAGAAATTACAGATGCAGTTAATGAAGTTTCTCCGCTTCCAAGCAAGCAGCCGTTAGCATCGGTTTTGATAAAATAAACATCTTCTAATCCGGAACCATAACTATCTGTTTGTCCGATAATAGCAAATCCTTCATCATCTGTTACTTTAACTGATTTTGTCAATTCGTATTCCGGTCCTCCAAATAGCTTTGACCATATTTCTTTTCCTGATGAATCAGTCCTTAATAAATAAACATCGCTTTTTGAAGCACCAAAACTTTCAGTCGTTCCTGCAATGATAAAGCCACCATCATCAAGCAATTTAATGGAGTGTGCTTGGTCGTAATCACTGCCGCCATAGGTTTTCGACCATTGTTCTGTTCCGGCAGAATCAATTTTAATCAAATAAATATCATAATTGCCTGCTCCATAACTGTAAGTATAACCAACAATAGCAAACCCGCCATCGGGCGCTTGAACAATCTCTCTTCCCCAGTCATAATCGGCTCCTCCATAAGTTTGATACCACTGCTCTGTTCCGTTTTTATCTGTTTTAACGAGATAAACATCTGCATTACCAGCGCCATAGCTTGTGGTATTGCCTACTATTACAAATCCACTGTCATTTGTTTGTATGAGTGAAACGCCTGCGTCCATTGCGTTTCCTCCATAAGTTTTTGTCCAGAGTGTGTCTCCGTTTCCATTGGTGCGCACCAGATATAAATCGGTTTTAATAGCTGTTGCGTCTTCATAATAACCTGTGCTTACAAATCCTCCGTCAAACGTTTGCAACACTGAATAGCCGTAGTCCTTCCCCAAGTAACCAAGTTTTTTTTGCCATTGTAAATTTGCTATAGAATCGGTTTTTACCAAGTATAAGTCCCAGCCATAATTGGTGCTGTAACCGGAAAAAATATAACCGCCATCAGTAGTTTCTTTTATGGAATATCCTTTGTCATTAGATGCAGCTCCGAAAATAGCTGTCCATAACGTATCCCCGTTTTCATCTGTTTTAACCACATAAGCATCATAATTTCCATTTCCAAAACCCTTTGATGCACCTGCAATGATGTAGCCTCCCTCAGAAGTTTGGCTTACATCGTAGCCCACGTCTTTCGAGCTGCTTCCATATGTCTTTTCAAAGGTAATTTGAGCGGAAATAAAATTCCAGCACCCAAGAAGAAGAGCCAGTATGGATAAAATTTTACGCATCAATTGTTCGGGTAACCGGCATCAATCCAACATTGGATTTTTAGCAGTTCCTGATCAGTTAAAAATTTAGGGCCTGTAGCATAAGTAGGCGGCATGGATTTTTCTATAAAAAGCACAGTATCCATTTTTCCGCTTGGAATCCAACCGATAATGCCATTGTAATTCTTGCACCACGCATGGCACTCGCAACAGGTGTACACAAAAATTGGCTGGATGTCTTCACTGAAAGTAACATTCAGTGCAATACATGTGTCGAGAATAGCATTGACGGTGGAGTCAGTAGTGTCGCTTGTATTGTTACCGTTTGGGTCTGAGTCGTCTTTTATTGGTACATCAATCTTAACCTTTGTGCAAAAAGCGAGCAGAAAAAGAAAGGTCATAATGGCGATGGACCGTTTCATAATAACAAAGTTAAAAAAACATCCGAAAAGGGATGTTTTGAAAATTAATGGCGATGCACTATTAATCCATTTTCGCTATAAACTGCTTCACTGCATCACGATGCACGGTAAAAGTCATCATCTTTAGCTTGATGTAATCTTCGTGGTAGAAGTAATAACCTTTGTTGTTGCCGTTTCTTGCGCTGCTACCCGAGTCTTTTATCAAAAACCAATGTCCGTTATCTTTTTTGGTATATCCAATCAAGTGAATGGCATGGTCATCCGTAGTGCTGCCGTTAGAAAATCGCAATTGGCGTGCGCTTTCGTCAATGTATTCTGATGGAATATCATAAGTTGGAACAACGGCAATGTCACTCATGGGGTTTAATCCCGATTCGGAAACGTCACCACCGATGGAAATGCTGTACCCGTCTTTTAAGGCGCTTTTGATGGCCTTGAGAAAATCATTGAGCGGAACGTTGTAATAGTCATCGCTTTTCCACCAGTTGTCGGGCACGTCATACACTGCTTTTGAATTGTATGGTGATTTCATCAAAGACATGAAGTTGACATAATCCGAAGGATTTATTTTTGCCACATTTTGCATGTATTCCAGTGGGGTCATGGATTTGCCATTGACAGTAATTTGAGAAGGCGGTTCACCAATGTGATGATTCAAGATAGATTTGATGGTACTTATAACAATTTCTTCATTCCACGCATTTTGTTTTTTTATTGACTCAAGGTAACTGTTCATTTCACTGAACATACCTTTGTGGTCGTGGTATTCAAGCTCTTCCTTTTTTCCGGCATAAGCGTTGGCAGGAACGATACCGTATTGCTTCATCATGCGGGCAACCGCATTGGTTTCTGAACCCTCTCCGAAAAACGACCCACCTCTTGTACGTACATATTCGCGGGCCTTTTCCACATATTCCCAATAAACTGTGTACAATTCAGATAGTTTTACTTTCTGCTTCGTAATTCGAAAAATTTCAGCTTCATAAAAGGAAGAAGTGGAAAAACACCAGCAAGTTCCTGCTCTTCCCTGAGAAACGGGCGGCTGGCACCAAACTGTAGTAAATTCGTTTATGCTTTTGGGTGCATCAATATTGGATTGATCCATTCGGAAAACTTTGTGCGGTTTACTTTCTGCAGCAGGTCCGTCCAAACTCTTTTTAATTTCCCCATAAAATTCATTGTTATAGTCAACAAATTCAGCTTTGTCTTTATTTTGAGCGAATGAAAATACAGCCATAAAGCAAGCAGTGGCAAAAGAGATTATTTTTATCGTCATGATATTGGGTTTTGATTAGAAGAAGGCAAAAATAAGAATTTATACATTTGACCATGCCTCAAAGATGGCTCAAACTTGGAATATGTGTTTTGGCAGGAATTGTTTTGTGGTTCCTTCCTGTTCCCGATGGATTAACCGTTGATGCCTGGCATTTTTTTTCTGTTTTTATTGTCATCATTTTCAGCTTTGTTCTCAACCCTTTTCCTATGGGGCCGATGGTGCTGTTGGGGCTTGTTACCCTTTCCGCAACGCAAACGATTAAACTTACCGAAGCCCTTTCGGGATATGGGGATAAAACCGTTTGGCTGGTAGTTGCCGCGTTTTTGATTGCAGGCGCGGTGAAACAAACAGGGTTGGGAAAAAGGATTGCGCTCACATTGGTTTCGAAATTAGGGAAATCAACATTGGGATTGGGTTATTCGCTTTGCGGTGCGGAACTAATTCTTGGTCCTGTGGTTCCTTCCAATACGGCAAGAGGCGGAGGCATTTTGGCGCCCATTAGCCGTTCACTTTCTGAAGCATTACATTCCTTCCCAGATAAAAATCCCGAAAGAGCGGGCCGCTACCTTTCTCTGGTGGGTGCACATGCTAACCTCATCACAGCAGCTATGTTTCTCACCGGGATGGCTGCCAATCCATTAGTAGCAAAAGCTGCTAAAGATATTTTTGATGTTGAATTCGGATGGGGAATGTGGGCATTGGGGGCGATTGTTCCGGGGTTAATTGGCTTGGCCTTATTGCCCGTGTTTTTAATAAAAATCATAAAACCAACATTGGAAGATGCGCAAGCCGCACAGCAAGCAGCAAGAGATGAATTGAAAACAATGGGCAAATGGACAGCAGGAGAGAAAACAATGTTGACAACGATGGTAGCACTTTTGCTGCTGTGGTCAACGGCCCAATGGCATGGCATGGGCACTACTTTAGTGGCATGGTTTGGTGTATGTGCTTTGATTTTTACCAATACGCACAACTGGCAAAATATGGTAAAAGACGCTGCTGCATGGGATACGTTGATATGGCTGGGCGGGTTGCTCTCAATGGCCAGTGGATTAAAAGATATCGGGGTGATTGACTGGTTTTCGCAAAACGTACAGCAATACTTGGAAGTATACAACACGGGCGGGCTGCTGCTTGTAGTAATTGTTTCGCTCGTTTATTTCTACTCGATGTATGGCTTTTCGATGCTTACTGCCCACATCACTGCATTGGCAGGAGCGTTTTTGGCCGTGTGTTTAAACCTTGGCACGCCTACTCTACTCACTGTGGCGCTCATCGCTTATTTTTCCAACCTCTGCGGTTGCCTCACCAACTACTCCACCGGCCCGGTGATTATTTATTTCGGATTAGGCTATGTGAAGCCGAAACAGTGGTTCTCTGTTGGTTTTCTTATTTCCCTTTTTCACCTTGTGATTTGGCTGGGCATCGGGTTGTGGTGGTGGAAACTATTAGGATGGTGGTAATGGAGTTTTCTGCTCGTTACAGTATTTGAACATAGGGCTTTTGAAGCTATTTTCTTGTTCTTCGAGATAAAAGTTTAATTAAAGCGTTAAACTTTCATTATAATAATTATTAGAGGCTCCCTTAAGGTAAATAAGAATTATTTTTATACTCTAATGATCTTCAGCAGGCGAAAGAATCTTATAACCTGATAAACAGGATCAACTTCAAACCATTTCTTTGCAAAATTTACTTTACTGCTAAAAGCATGATGATTATTATGGTAACCTTCTCCCCACGTAAGAAAATCAATCAGCAGCAAATTTTTTGAAGATACAAAAGCACGGCAACAGCATTGCCGCGCTCCAAATGTTCACGTCGAATCTGCAACGAACCACCATCAAAGGTATCATGCTCCAAATCATAAGCATCCAACTTAAAAAATTGATTGGATAACACATCTTTATGAAGAATTTTATATTTCATGGTTTTATGGCTCATGCTTCACCCACCACATGCAACATCACCCGCCGCTGCATGGGCGCATAGCGGTGTTCATACAAATACACACCCTGCCAAATACCCAAAGCAGCCCTGCCCTTACTCACAGGAATAGTCAGCGACACAGCGGTTAGCGCCATTCTGATGTGAGCGGGCATATCATCATCACCCTCATCTTGATGGCGAAAAGATGGGTCGCCGTCTTGCACCAGCTTGGACATAAAGGTTTCCATATCAATGAGCACATCAGGGTCGGCATTTTCTTGAATGATGAGGGAACAACTGGTGTGTTGCACGAATAAGGTCACTTGCCCCGTTTGAATGTCTGTCTGCCCAATCCATGATTGAATATCGCGGGTGAAGTTGGTGAAGCCACGCCCGTTGGCGTTGATGGTTAAGGTTGTTTGCGCTTGTTTAAACATAAAACCAAGCATGAAGTATTATCGTCAATCTCTCAATAGTAAAAGCGTGTCATCCTCGCGCAGACGTGGATAAATCATCACCAGCCCTGTGTCGTCATCCTCGCATAGGCGGGAATCCACTATCATCAAGCCATTTCGTCATCCTCGCGTAGGCGGGGATCCACTGTCACCATGCATCCAAACGAAACCACGAATAACCTTTAAAACGAAAACGTACAACCTGTT
>NVWW01000098.1 GCA_002746335.1 Flavobacteriales bacterium
AGCATTTAAGCCAAGCGATATTTCTCAAAAATGCGATACGGTCAAGTATTCGTCAGACTCAAGTTATTGTACTTGTGAAAAAGGGTGGAGAAAATGGGTGTACCGCGAAGGAGTATTAATTGAGCGCGAAAAATTTAATCTTACCCTTGCCACAATTTCTTATTATGATGGGGTAATGAAAAGCCGCATATCCCGTGATTTCACAAAGCCGCTTTGGTGGTTGATACCGGATGATGTGTATTTTGACACGTTAGGTCGGGTTGTTAGCAAAGCATATGTAAGCTATCACAGTCCGTTCTTCACTTCGAAGGGAAGATTCTGGAGGTTTGAATATCATGATAATGGTAAAATGCGTATGAAAGAACTGAGCGTTGGCAGTCATGGCAGTAAAAATACGACACAAAAATATAAAAAAATCACCTTTGATGAACGAGGTAGGAGAATAGAAAAAACTACGCAGATCCCTCGTAGAGCTGGATTTTAACTGTTGGAAAAGGAGAAATAAAAGCACTTGACTTCCTGCTGTTTATCTGCTAACTTGCGCCCTAACTCCTGCTAAAAACAACTTGTCCTGAGCATAGTCGAAGGATTAAAACGAACTCTTAGCTTAGAACATTGTATCCAATACCCCGTTTTGGAGACAGACGAAGAAAAAACAGATACTTGTAAAAAATAAGATTGAATAAAAAGACGACCATAAAATTAACCGCCTACCTGCTCGCGGGACTGCTTTTCACCATGTTGACAAGCGGTGACCATAAAATAGACTCACTCAAAAAAGTGATTGAAACGGCAGACCACGACACGACAAAAGTAAAAACATTGAATGCCCTGAGTGATGCGTTATGGAAAAAGGGTGAATACAAAGACGCCATGCAATATGCAAAAGAATGCCTGAAACTTGCAGAGGAGTTGAACTATAAAAAAGGACAAGCCAACATTTTAAACATCATTGGAATTATTCATTATGTACAAAGCGATTATCCCAAAGCATTAGAATACTTTGGAAAATCCCTTAAAATAAGAGAAGAACTGGGCGATAAAGAGGGCATGGCTGGCTCCTTTGGCAACATCGGGATTATTTATCACAATCAATCCGACTACCCGCGTGCGCTTGACCTCTACTTTAGGTCCCTTAAAATACAAGAGGAACTGGGCGATAAAAAGGCAATGGCTACGTCCTATAACAACATCGGGGTTATTTATGATTATCAATCCGACTACCCGCGTGCGCTTGACTACTACTTTAAATCCCTTAAAATAAGAGAGCAACTGGGCGATAAAAAGGCAATGGCTACGTCCTATAACAACATCGGGGTTATTTATCACCATCAATCCGACTACCCGCGTGCGCTTGACTACTACTTTAAATCCCTTAAAATAAGAGAGCAACTGGGCGATAAAAAAATGGCTACGTCCTATAACAACATCGGGGTTATTTATGATAATCAATCCGACTACCCGCGTGCGCTTGAATACTATTTTAAAGCCCTTAAAATAAGAGAAGAACTGGGCGATAAACAGGGCATGGCTGGCTCCTACACGAACATCGGGGTTTTGTACACAGCGCTATATAAGCAGAGCGACAGCCTCCAGGAGGCAGGCGGGCGGGCTACAGGCAACCAGACCCATTTAGACAGCGCTTTACACTACCATAACCTCGCTCTTGTGATAGAACAAGAGCTAAGTGATGAGCATACTATGTCCATTACCCTAAGCGGTATAGGCTCAGTATATTCCTTAAAACAGCAATACCACAAAGCCATAGAAAATTACCAGCAAGCCGCCATGCTTGCCGACAGTATTGGAGCATTGAATGAAGGGAGTGAAGCACATTCGGGACTGGCAGAAGCTTACGATAAACTGGGCAACCACAAACTCGCTTTAGAACACTACAAACAATACTCCACCCTGAAAGACAGTACCTTCAATGAGGAAAAAAGCAAAGACCTCGGAAAGTTAGAAGCCAAACACGAAATGCAGATGGCGGAAGCAGACCGAAAACGCAAGGAAGAAGAACAGGCGAGAATCTCAGCAGGCCATACACAGAGACGCAACCTGCTGCAATATTCCGGCATCCTCATTTTTATCGTGGCCTTTTTTATCACCTTGCTTTTCAGCGGCAGACTCAATATACCTGTGCGGCTGGCAGAAGGAGGCGTATTCTTCACCTTCCTGCTTGTATTTGAATTCCTGCTCGTACTAACAGACCCGAATATAGAGCAATATACAGGTGGAGAACCGGCATACAAACTCATCATCAACGCAGGACTGGCCGGCCTGATTTTTCCATTGCACAGCATTGCGGAATCTAAATTGAAACAACGGTTGTTTAAGACAAAAAAGAAGATAATTGCAGGCAGACAGGCAGGCGGTGGACCGAAAAGAAAATATTAGTGCAAAAAATGAACATTGCGGTGAACGGGCTAATGGCTATAACAGTGGGCATGCAAACATGGGGCAGACCTTTAATCACTTATATTTGAGCTATTAAACGACTCTGTTTTCTGAGAAAGAGACGTTTCCAAACTCCGTGCGTTTCATAGCCAAACCGTTGGCCGTACCCCTCCAAATCTGTATCAAGCCCA
Source organism: Flavobacteriales bacterium (assembly GCA_002746335.1). Classification (GTDB taxonomy): domain Bacteria; phylum Bacteroidota; class Bacteroidia; order Flavobacteriales_H. The sequence continues at coordinate 2,589 of NVWW01000098.1, forward strand.
AATCCCAAAATTGCTGTACATCACCCTATCGCAAAATGCGCTAACATCAACAAACCATTTTCAGATGAAAGCACTTGACTTTCTGCTGTTTATCTACTAACTTGCGCCATAACTAGTACTAAAAACAACCTGTCTCGATTTTTATCGGGATTAAAACAGATTTTAGCTAAGCATTGTAGCGCATTTAGAAGACAATAATGAAAAATCCCGAATTTCAAGATCAGCATAAAATCCCACAAGTGTATCTTAAACAATTTGGGTATGAAAAGAATGGTCATTGGAAAATATCAGTTCTACAGGTAGGTGAAGAATTTACACGCCAAAAAAGTATCGGAAGCTTTAGTGCGGAAACCAATGTATTCGATATTGAGAGTGATGATGAAAGAATTCATCGATTATTTGAAGAAATCAACTGTGACATTGAAAATGAATACCCTGATTTGCTCCAGGATTTAGATGTAAATCAATTTTTGAGCGAAAAATCATATGCTGTTCTACTTCAGTTAATTCCAAATTTCATCTGTCGTTCGGATTATTGGAGAGATTGGGTTTTAGGCTTACTTCAGCACGAAAATCGTGAGAATTTCGTCAAGGTAATTTGCGCACACAGACTCAAGAGTATCGACAACTTTGAATCAATTGAAGAGGAAAACTATTATCGATTAATGATTGATAGCCCTCCTGAAAAGGCGGTGAACAGAGCCCTATTATTCTTCACCGAACATCTTTTGAGAAGAATAGGCCATTATAAAATTGTGATAATAAAATCGCGGGACGATAAACCTTGGTTTACAACTGACAATCCTGTTGTTCTGGACAATAGAACGGCAAGGCACGAAATAATGACTAATGATAGTGAACTATACTTTTCACTTAGTCCGAAATATCTGGTATATCTTAACCACGTTGATTCAAAAGACAAGGCCAATGAATTGAGAGGATATGAAACAAATAAGGTTCACTTAGCAACCGATGAACAAAATTGGGTATTACAGAACAAAATAATGTTTAACGCTGTACAATTCGTTCTAATAGCAGGTGAGTCCAAGTATAGAAAGGAAGAAAACGCACTACAATAGCGGCTATAGGCGATAAATTTGACTTTTGAACATTAATCAAGATAATTATGGAATGGATTGATGAAAAATGCCCATCTCTATTTATTCCTAATTTTTTGGTTAGATTTTTTCCACTTTCTGATTAGGAAATACCGGCTATTAGCTTGGCATGATAAAAAAAGCTCAACACTTTTGATCGAATTAGCAGATAGAATTATTGAATTTGTAAAAAGAACCGGAACCCACAAATTTACTTTAAGATGAGTCAATCAGATGAAATAGAAAATAGAGAAGAAGATCGAACAAAATCAGAAATCCAAAAGAATAGGTTAGAAAAAGCAAAGCTGGCTTTTGAAATCATTAAATATGTTATAGCTGGTACAGTTGCTGCAGGTCTTTTAGCTCTATGGTGGACGGATTATTTTGAACCAATAAATAGAAAAGAGGTAAAATTGGCTGAATTAAATAATGAGATACAAGCCATAAAAAACCAGTTATTAAAGGACTCATTGATGACAGAAATAGAAGATTTTAGAAAAATAACAAGACAGTTGGAGGATAGTGTACAGAAAGAAATTAAAAATCAGGAAAAACTTAAGAAGGAATTAAAGGACAAAACAGAAGAAATTAAGAGTTCCAATTTAGATGAGGAAAAAAAATTAAAAGCAGAAATTAAACTATTGAAGGAGGAAATAGAGAGACAGAATATATTAATAGAAACCCTAAAAAATTTAAGAGAAAAAAAGGAGAATATAAAATACGCTGATCATATAGTAAGCGAAGGAGAATCGCTATATGCAATCAGTAAGATGTATAATGTGAGCCTTGAAAGAATATTTTTAGATAATCCATTTGCAAAAAATGGTATAAAGGTGGGACAAAAGCTTAAAATACAAAGACCAAAAGCTTGGTGGGATGAAGAATAGTTAGTTTCAACCATCGACAGATACGATTCAATAGCCGCTACTAACATAGCATAAACGACAATAGTCCTATAGCGCTTTTGCGTTTATGCCGCCCCAAATTCCAAAACTGCTGTACATCATCCTACCTCAAAATGCGCTAACTTCAATAAACCATTTTCAGATGAAATCACTTGACTTTCTGCTGTTTTTCCGCTAGCTTGCGTTCTAACTTCCGCTAAAAACAACCTGTCCCAATTTTTATCGGGATTAAAACAGATTTTTAGCTAGCGTTGAGATCCGCTACAGGCCCCCACGCCTCAGGCAAGGTGCTGTTGGTTTTTAGAGGCAGTTCGGCTTTCTTTGCCTTCTTTATTTATCTTCGCAACTTTTCTTTTTATTCGTAATTCGATAAAATTTGTAATTAGCAGGAGTATGCATATCCTCATCACAGGCGCAGCGGGGTTTATCGGTTCCAATTTGGCCAAACGGCTGCTGGATTCGGGCCATGAGGTAACCGGAATTGACAACTTCAGTTATGGCTTCGAGCGGAATATTGCTGAGTTGAAACCCAATTCCAAATTTCATTTTATTGAAGGTGATGTAAAAGAAAAATCGGTTTTTGAAGGCACTAGCCCCGATGTGATCGTGCACCTCGCCTCGCAAAAAATACCACGCTATTCCAATGCGCTTAAAACGCTGGATGAGAACTACTCCATGCTCAAAAATGTGGTCGCCAAATGTGTGGAATGCAATGCGAAAATTGTGTTTTCTTCCACCTCTGATGTTTACGGGAAAAACAAAAACCTCCCTTTTGATGAGGAATCAGATTTGGTGCTTGGCCAAACCAAAATCAAGCGGTGGGCTTATGCTTTGTCGAAAATTTACGGTGAGCATTACATCATTGCTAACAATGATGAGCATGGGCTAAAATACACCATTGTGCGTTTTTTCGGCTCTTATGGGCTGCACCAAAACCTCACGTGGTGGGGTGGACCACAATCGGTTTTTATTTCAAAGGCATTTGACAACGAACCGATTGAAATTCACGGAGACGGCTTGCAAACACGTACTTTCACTTATGTAGATGATACGGTAGAAGCCCTTACCCATTGTGTTTTAAACGAATCGGCCAATGGAGAAATTTACAACATTGGTTCTAATGCTGAAGATGAAATTTCAATACTCGATTTGGCCACATTGATTTGGCGACTGGTGAATGGTGAAAACAGCGAACTGAAACTGAAGTTTATTCCCTATAGCAATTTTGGCCGCTATGAAGATGTGATGAGGCGCTTACCTAACATTGAGAAAATAAAAAAACAATTCGGCTATGAACCAAAAGTCCATTTGGAAGAAGGGCTGCAAAGAACCATCGAATGGCAGCGGAACGTTGGATAGTTACTCAATAGGAATTCGATAGTTATTCAATGGTAACTCAATAGTGACTCAATGGTAATTCAATAAAAATAGCAATATGGAACTTGAAGAATTAAGAGTTTACAAGCAGTCAATGGAACTCGGTGATCAAGTTTGGGGTATTGTTGAGCAATGGGATTGGTTTGCTAAAGACACTGTGGGTAAGCAATTAGTCAGGTCTGTTGATTCCGTTGCAGCTAATCTTAGTGAAGGTTTTGGAAGATATCATTATCGCGAAACAATAAATTTTGGATATTACTCTCGGGGTTCACTTTATGAGACAAAAACATGGTTGACAAAAGCCCATAACAGAAAACTCATGTCTGACGAAATGTTCGAAGAAAGTACGAAGGAGATAAAAGACATCGGAATACGCCTGAATAATTACATTGCCTCCTTAAGGAAAAACATTGCTAAATCATAAAACACAACCGAATAACAACTGAATACCAATCGAATAACAACTGAAAAACAACCGACAACCGAATAACAATTGAATAGCTATTGAATTATCACCGAACATGACCCACTATTTCCTAATCCCCGTTTACAATGAAGCAGCCAACATTGAATTGCTGCATCAAAATCTCACCAATGTATTGGAAGGGGAACAGAAATTTTATGTGTTTGTTGATGATTGTTCTTCCGATGATTCCATTAAAATTTTAAGAGAGAAATTCGCTGGAACGGACTTCCACATCATCGAAAAAGAGCAGAACCTCGGCCCGGGAGATTCTTTTAATAAAGGATTTAATTGGATTTCAGAAAACTCTGGTAATCAAAATAATATAATTATTACTATTGAAGCAGACAATACATCTGATTTGAGTATCTTGCCAAAGATGATCGCAATTTCAAAATTGGATTATGAATTGGTGCTGGCATCGGTTTATTCGCAAGGTGGGGGCTTTGAAAAAACCAACTTGTTTCGCAAGCTCATTTCATTTGCTGCGAACATGGCGTTTCGTTTGTTCTTTAACATCAACGTACAAACACTCAGTTCATTTTACCGTGTTTACCACCTTTCGCTCATTCGAAAAATTAAACAGCACAACGCCTACATCATTCGTGAAAAGGGATTTATCTGCATGCTGGAAATTTTGATTAAAGCGATTAAGGAGAATGCGTCTATCATAGAAGTACCTACCGTTTCAAAATCGGGCAGTAGGGCGGGAAAATCAAAGATGAAAATTTTTAAAACAACGCTCAGTTATTTGGACTTTTTGATTTTCAGGAGAGGATAGAAAAATGATAATTCAATGGTAATTCAATAGTCATTCAGTGGTAATTCGGTAGTAATTTAATAGTCATTTAGTGGTTTTAACTGCCAAACAAAGTCATAGGCGTGGGAGTTAATAACCATTGAATGAGTGCCAAGCGTAAATGACAGCGAAGCGAATAACAGCGAAGCGAATAACACGAGCGAAGCAAGTATTCGCCCTGCTTCTTCTCACTGTTCTTGTTTTTTCTCCCCTTTTGCAATGTGGCCTCACCAATTGGGACGATGGCGTGTACATTTCTGAAAACCAATTGATTCGTTCACTTACTATTCCAAATCTGAAGTTGATTTTTAGTGAATTTTACTTCGGAAATTACCATCCGTTCACGTTGCTATCTTATGCAGTTGAATATGCTTTATTTGGTGAAAACCCGAGTGTTTTTCATCTGACCAACCTGCTCTTTCATCTGCTGAATGTATTGTTGGTATTCGCTTTCATTAAAAAAATATCAGGTAATTTTTTGATCGGCTTTTTCACAGCTACTCTGTTTGCCATACATCCTATGCACGTGGAATCGGTAGTGTGGATTTCTGCACGGAAAGATGTGTTGTACACCTTTTTCATGTTGCTTGCTTTGCTTCAATACGCTTCTTATTTGCAAAATTTCAAGTACAAAAACTATTCGTTAGCCCTTGTTTTTTTTCTGTTTTCCTGCCTTTCAAAAGGTATGGCGGTTTCGTTGCCCTTACTTTTACTCGTGCTCGATTTTTTATTGAAAAGAAAATTCTCAGTAAAAGTTATTACAGATAAAATTCCATTTTTTCTATTGGCGTTGTTTTTCGGGTGGCTGGCATTTCAGGCACAGCACCAGCAGGTTGATATGCAAACTACGGCTTATTTCACATTTTTCGAGCGGGTGCAGTGGGCTGGGTATGCTTTTTCGCTGTATTTTATGAAACTATTACTCCCCATAAACCTTTCTGCTTTTTATCCCTATCCGTACCTGTCTGGGCAGTTGCCATTTTATTTTCTGCTCATTTTGCCGGTACTCGTACTATTTATCATTTGGCTTTTTTACCGTGCAAAACACCATCGAAAATTATTTTTTGGTGTTATTTTTTTCAGTTGCTCCATTGTTTTTGTGCTGCAAATTTTACCCATTGGAGATGCTATCATTGCAGACCGGTATTCCTATCTGTCATTCATTGGTCTTTTTTACCTGTGTGGAAATGGAATTCATTGGTTACATGAGCGCTTTTCAAAAACAGCAATTATTATAGCTGGAAGTATTGTTTTGCTCTTTTCTTTTTTTGCTTTCCAGCGAGTGTCAGTTTGGCAAAACAGCGTGTCGCTTTGGAGTGATGTGATTGAAAAACAACCGGCTGTAAAAATTGCGTATTTAAACCGTGGAATCGCTTATAAGGAAAACAAAAATTACCGGCAGGCGCTTGCAGATTTTAATCAAACAATAGCGCTTGACAGCAGCTACGCCATGGCTTACAACCACCGTGGCCTTTTGAAAAAAGAGGCGAAGTTGTTTGGGGAGGCCATGGCTGATTACAACAGAGCCATTGAACTCGCCCCGACTTACTATGAAGCATATAGCAATAGAGGGATATTAAAACGTCAAATAGGAGATTTACGAGAAGCTATGCCAGATTTAAACAAAGCGTTGGAAATCAACCCGAAATTTGCTTTTGGATACAGCAACAGGGCTAATTTAAAAAATCAACTCAAAGAGTTTGAAGAAGCTGTGATTGATTGCAATCGTGCTATTGAACTCAATCCATATTTGCCTGAGGCCTATAACAACATGGGCAATGCTTATGGATATTTAAAGAACTATAACAAGGCCATTTCCAGCTACACGAAAGCCATTCAATTGAAGCCTGATTATCTTGATGCCTATATAAACAGAGGCAAGGTAAAGGCTTTTTCAGGAGACAAAAATGGCGCTTGCAATGATTGGGAAACAGCTCGTGCCTATAAATTGATAGCCAAATATTGCCAATAGGTCGAATCTTTGTGTGAAAGTCATTATTGTATCAGAAAAATTCCAATATTTGCGATCTGTTTAAGACAATGAGTATGACCTTTTTACGATTTTTTGTATTGTTTTTTTCGGTAGCGCTAATAGCGGCATGCACCCCGCAACAGCCTATTGAAGGAGGATCATCATTAAAAGTGGAAGGGTTTGATTATCAGAATTCTGATAACGAAGCCATTAGAATTGCGGAAGAAGTATTAGAAGTGATGGGCGGGAAAAAGCAATGGAAAAAAGCCCGTTATTTTGTGTGGACCTTTTTTGATGAACGCAAACACTTTTGGGATAAAAACACAGGCAATATCCGTATCGAATCACTTACCGACAGCTTGCTGATTGTGATGAACGTAAACACAAGTGAAGGCAAAGTGTTCATTGGAAAAGAAGAGATTTCGAACCCGGACTCGCTAAAAAAATACCTGGAAAGAGGAAAAAAGACATGGGCTGATGACTCTTACTGGCTTGTAATGCCTTTTAAGCTAATTGACAAAGGTGTAACGCTCAAGTACCTCGGAACGAAAGGTAACTACCTCGATGTGCCTTGCGATGTGTTGGAGGTAACCTACAAACAAGGCAGTCCCAACACGCTTGGTGAACGGTTTGAAATTTATGTTGATAAGACCGAACGCATGGTTACACAGTGGGCTTTTTATCACAAGACAAGCGATCTTTCGCCCTCTATGATATGCCCTTGGACTGACTATGAAAAATACCATAACATATGGCTTTCCAGTGGCAGGGGCAATGGCGAACTCTCTGATATTTATGTGTTGGATACGTTGCCACTTTATGCCTTCAATACGTCAGATATGGTAGTGGTTTCGGATTTTATCCGATAATTCTTCCGATATTCTTTTCGCACTTTTATCTTTGACGTAAATTTTTTCCATTGTCTAAGCCATCCATCCCAAAAGGTACCCGCGATTTTCTTCCGGCCGAAGTTTCGAGGCGCAATTTTATCTTCGATACTATTAGGCGTGTGTTTGAAAAATACGGCTACCAGCCCATCGAAACTCCTGCTATGGAAAAGCTAGAAACTTTGACAGGCAAATATGGTGGGGAAGGGGAGAGGTTGATTTTTAAAATTTTGAATTCAGGAGAAGAACCGTTAGGCACTCCATCTGAGCTTGTAGAATTATTAGTTCCATTCTACAAAGAACACACAGGGAAGAACTTCGATAAAGCTGACATTAAAAAATATATGGCCGGAAGAACTGAAAAAGCGCTGCGTTACGACCTCACCGTTCCTTTTGCCCGTTATGTGGCGCAGCATCAAAATGACATCACTTTTCCTTTTAAGCGTTATCAAATCCAGCCTGTGTGGCGCGCAGACCGCCCGCAAAAAGGCCGTTACCGTGAATTTTACCAGTGTGATGTGGATGTGATTGGCTCGGAATCTTTGCTCAACGAAGTGGAATTGATACAGGTGATTGATGATGTTTTTACAGCATTAAAAATCAAAAATGTAAAACTGAAAATCAACAATCGAAAGGTCTTGCATGGTATTGCGGAGGTTCTTGGTGTTCAGGATAACTTCACCGAACTCACTACCGCTTTGGACAAACTCGACAAAATCGGTACTGAAAAAGTGATGGATGAACTGCGAAAGCATCAAGATTTGGAAAAAGCAATTAATGACCTTTTGCCTTACATCGTGCTCTCCGAAGAAAACCATTCCAACGAAGAAAAATTAGACAAAGCTGCCAAGCTGCTAAAAGGCTCGGAAGTTGGAAAACAAGGAATTGAAGAGCTGAAATTCATTTTTGATACGCTTGCAAAGTGCCAACTGTCAGCATTCAACTGTCAATTCGAAGCAGTTCTTGCTCGCGGTCTCAATTACTACACGGGGGCTATTCTTGAAGTARTAACAGATGACTTTCCATCAAGTTTATGTGGTGGCGGGCGTTACGATGATTTGRCTGGTATTTTTGGCCTGCCAAATGTTTCRGGTGTGGGCATTTCCTTTGGTGCTGACCGTATTTATGATGTAATGAATGAACTGGGATTATTTCCCGAAAGCCTTTCTGTCTCTACAAAAGCCATGTTTGTCAACTTCGGTGAAAAGGAGGCTGCCTATTGCCTGCCTTTGCTGCGAAAATTAAGAGATTCYGGCATTAGCGCTGAGATTTAYCCCGACTCATCTAAAATGAAAAAGCAGATGAAATAYGCCAACGACAAACAGGTGGAATACGTAGCTTTGGTAGGGCCAAAAGAAATGGAAACCGGTAAGCTGACCGTGAAAGAGATGCAATCAGGAGAGCAATTTGAATTGACCGTTGACGAATTAATTGATAAATTGCGCTGAATTATGATTCAAAATCACATCAATTTTGCTGCAATGTGGGCCGTCAACCTTGACCGAATGGCCATGTATTCCCGCTGAAATTTCTTTTCGGCAATCTTCTCAAATTTTACTWCTTTAAATTTTTCAATAATGAATGTACATCATATTAGTTCAGATAAATTAAGCTTAACGCAAATCGCTCAAGTTATCGCATCGGGTGCGAAGCTGGAATTAGCCGAAGAYGCAAAGCAAAAAATTACCAAATGCAAGGATTACCTTGACCAAAAAATAGCTCGAAGCAAAGAACCTATTTACGGCATCACTACAGGTTTTGGTGCATTGTACGATAAAACCATTTCAAGGGATGAATTGAATAAATTACAGCATAATCTGGTAATTTCTCATGCCTGCGGTACGGGAGATGAAATCCCTCATGATATTGCAAAACTCATGCTCTTGCTAAAAGCACAGGGATTTTCTTACGGCAATTCAGGTGTGCAATTGCCAATTGTTAAGCGATTAATAAGCATGTATAACCAGGATGTATTGCCAGTGATATATGAGTTAGGCTCGTTGGGTGCATCAGGTGATTTGGCCCCTCTGGCGCACCTTTCATTGCCTCTAATTGGGTTGGGTGAAGTGCATTACAAGGGAAAGAGAACATCTTCAAAAGGGGTTTTGGAAGAATTGGGTTGGCAGCCGTTGCAACTGGGGCCAAAAGATGGATTGGCATTGCTTAATGGAACACAGTTCATGAGTGCTTACGGAGTTCACTGCCTAATCAAAGTGCGCAAATTATCGCTTTTGGCCGACATCATTGCGGCTATTTCGCTGGATGCATATGATGGCAGAATAGATCCGTTTACCGATTTAGTTAATGGAATCCGTTTTCATAAAGGGCAGTCGCTTACTGCGAAAAACGTGCGAAAAATACTTGAGGGTAGTGAATTGATTACCCGCGATAAAAAACATTTGCAAGACCCTTATTCGTTTCGTTGCACCCCGCAGGTGCATGGGGCAAGCAAAGATGTAATTAGTTATGTAGCCTATGTTTTTACGAACGAAATTAACTCGGTGACAGACAATCCTACCATTTTTCCTGATGAGGATTTGATTGTTTCAGCCGGAAATTTTCACGGGCAACCGCTGGCAATGGCCCTCGATTCGTTGTGCATTGCTTTGGCGGAGTTGGGCAGCATTTCCGAAAGGCGCACGTTTAAATTAATTTCCGGACAAAGAGACTTGCCGCCATTTTTAGTGGCCAATCCAGGGTTGAATTCCGGTTTGATGATTCCACAATACACCGCTGCTGCTATGGTGAGTCAAAATAAGCAGCTGTGTACACCCGCATCGGTGGATACGATTGATTCCTCAAACGGACAGGAGGATCATGTGAGCATGGGCGCCAATGCAGCTTTGAAAGCATATAAAGTAATGGAAAACTTAGAGCGGATTCTTGCTATTGAACTGCTAAATGCTGCACAAGCATTGGAATTTAGAAGGCCTGAAAAATCATCCCCTTTCGTTGAAAAAATCATTGCAAAATACCGGGAGAAAGTGCCCTTTATTGAAGACGACCGCATTTTTCAGAAAGACATTGACAAATCGATAAAATTTTTGCGTGAATTAGAAGTTGAGGAACAACTTTTCGAATCCATCTTTTAAAGGCTATTCGTGTCTTGATTGCTCTCGGGATTGCAAAGGAGAGGGCTTTTTTGCTGAACTTTATTGTGGGTAATTTGTCAATGATGTTTTGAAAAGTATAGTAGTGAGGTTGGTATAGGCAGACATCCTGTAAGGATTCGAATTGAAAAACAGTTAGTTATTCACAATCTCTATTTCCACTTCCGGTGCTCTCCCATGACTTTCACCTGTGTGTTTCATGTCGGGAAAACGCTGCATCGCCATTTCCCAGCAGGATGTAGGGGTAACGGTGCTTTCCCTGTGGGTGGCCTTATCACACAGTTTCAAGTCGGGCGTTTTTATGCCGTAGAGACCTCCCTGCATAAGGCAAATACATCCGTGTCGCTCATCAGGGAAGCCGAATATCCCATGAAAGAACTCATGGCATAGGATGCGCATATAGCAGCGGCCACCGCTCTTCACATACCAGTCTTCCTGGCCGGAGTTGTAGCATACAGCACCGCCACCTGATAGCAGGGTTTGGTACAACCGGCCTTTTTCAATTACGAATCGCCCATCTGTACTTTTATCCACTACTTTAATCTTCTCCAGGTACATCTGTCCTTCTGTGAGGTGCCATATGAACCAGTTGAGTCTGCGCACCCGCCAGCTGAATTCTTCAAAGAATTCAGGCTCCACATCGTCTGCAAAAGCGAAAGTGTAGGTAAAGGCTCGACCAGATTGTTTCACTTGCTGTACCCACTCCTCATTCACATTTCCTGGCCGCTGCCAACTACCATTGGTTTTCTTGTAGCCCATGGCAGTGTAGCTGGATGTATGGTTCTTATCATATTTGATGGCTTCTAGCCATTGCTCCCATGCCTCATCCTCTAAACCATGCTCCCAAGCCCATTGACCCAGTTCAGCATGTTGATCGGCATTCTTTACTTCTTTGAGCTTTTCACTTTCAGCCATGTAGTGTTGGTAATTGCCGAACCATTCTTGTTGGCTCATGGGGGTATACCCACCTGTTTTTTGGGTTATACCGTACAGAGGTACGAGTAGCAACAGATATACTAATGATCTAACCATTTTTGTTCTTTTACTTATATAAACTTTCTTGTGTAGCCGGTCCAATTGGTGTCAATAGAAATTTTATCCTTGTGGTTATATGGGAGAGCAAATAGGGTACTTATAGCTTGGATTCGCTTTGTTTGGCAGCAGACCTTTATTTTCTATTTATAGTCGGTCTGCAAAATGTTCATTTAGTATCTCCTCCAGCATTTTCTCACTCAGTGGCTTGGTTTGAAACCCGTTAATAGTTTTTATTTCTTGTGCTTTTTGTTTGTATGCCCGATCTAATGTGGTTGTTAACATTATAATGACTGTTTCTTTTTTTTGTTCAGCATCGAGTTTGTCGTATTCGTCTAAAAACTCCCAGCCGTTCATCATGGCCATGTTGACGTCAAGCAAAATAAGGTCTGGTTGAGAGTGCTTGTCATTTATTCTTTCTGTAAAGAATTCCAATGCCTGTGTACCACTTTGTGCCACTTCTATGTTTTTCGCGCAGTTGCGCTTTTCGATGATACGTTTATGCAGGTAATTTGTTGGCTCGTCATCGTCTATGAGCAATACGCAATTGAGTTTTCTTTTCATGTAGATTTAGTTTGGTATGGTGAAATAAAAAGTGCTTCCTTTATCCGGTTCGGAATCCAGCCAGATTTTTCCATCATGCAATTCTATAATTTTTTTACAATTAGCAAGCCCTATTCCTGTTCCTTTATATTGGCCGCGTGTGTGCAGACACTTGAAAATCATAAAAATTTTATCATGATTTTTCTGATCTATTCCTATTCCGTTGTCTTTTATGGCAAATTCCCATATGTCGACTTTTTTTATGGCAGAAATTTCAATTTTAGGGGCAGCGTCTTTTTTTCTGAATTTGATGGCATTGTGAATCAGGTTTTGAAAAAGTTGCCGAAGCTCGATTTCCGAGGCAATTATGGAAGGCAGTTTTGAATAGGTGATATGCGTACCTGTTTCTTTTATCAAGTGGTCAGCATCATTAATGACTGCTTTAATAACGGTATTGCAGTTAACCTCACTCAATGTTCTTTCCCTGCCAATTCTTGAAAAACCCAAAAGCCCTTTTACCAGCTGGTCCATCCTGGATATTGATTCGGTAATATATTGGATATGCCTGTCAGCGTTTTCGTCAAGTTGCCCTTTGTATTCTTGTTGAAGAAGTTCAACCAGGCCGGTTACTGTTCTTAGGGGCTCTTGCAGGTCATGCGAAGCTATGTAGGCAAACTGCTCCAGTTCCTTGTTTTGCCGTTCACGTTCAACTTTTGTAGTATAAAGTTCTCGAGTCCGGTTTTCTATCATGCCCTCAAGAATGCCTATTTTCTTTTCAGCCTTTTCGAGTTTAGTTTTGTATTTGTCAATTTTGTTGCTCATCTGGCAAACTTCATGCGAAAATTGCAGTATACTGTTTCGTTCTTTTTATAGATGTCGTGGCTCTGTTCAATAGTTGTAATGATGCTGTCCACGGTTTTGAGGAAATTATTGGGATGGCTGTATAGCACAACAAAGTTTAATTAATTTATTTGTAGCGGTCTATCCCATTAGGACAGATTTTTTTCAAAGTTAAGTATTATGTTATTAAAAATGA
>NVWW01000099.1 GCA_002746335.1 Flavobacteriales bacterium
ACACTGCAAAATAGAAACAAAAAGAAAGCCACTCAACGGGGCTTAAAAAGCTTATTGATTTCTCTCAACAGAGGGTTGTGCATCAGCTACCTTTGTTGGGTGTCGTTACTTTTTAAAATATTCTTTTAATTCACTAATTTTTACATCTACTTGATAACCTAAATTACTTTGAGAAAGTTGGTTTACAACCCTTTTTATGTCCCATACGTCACTCTTTTGGTAGTCATATCCAAGAATGATTTGCTCAACCTTTACTTCTGGAAACAGTCTTCTTATCCTTTGTTTTTCTTCTGTTTTAAATTCTAAATTTTTTAATCTGCTCTCAAGCTCTCGCCTGTCTAAAGGTAATCTTGTATAATAAACCTGTTTGTTGTTGACAATGTCTGTTTCAACTTCCTTGCTGTCATGGTCTTGGTAGCTCTTTTTGTCGATTATGTATAAATACCTAACTTCATTTTCATTCTCATAAATACCAACTTTATGAAAACATGAAATATGTAGGATTAGATTCTTAATTGGGTCTCGAATGTTAAATCCGTTTTTCTCGATAAAGTCATTATGCCGTTTGAAGAATTTTTTTATTTCCTTCAAATCTATGTCCTTATAGTAAACATGGCTTAAATAGCGATTTAACCAGTTTTTTTGTGAGTATTTTGGAAATGAAAGTACCATGCCAATGCCTTTGCCATTGTCTCCGAAAATTCTCCAGTTGTCAAAATTCTTCTTTTCCTCTTCTCGTCTAAAGTCGCACATTGAAAGACAAAAAACGGTTTGTTTCCAGTCATCAATGAGATGGTCAGACTTCTCAGGGAGTAGGCTCTTAATAGAATGACTTAGCTCTAAAGGGTCATTCATACTGTTCAAATCATACAATCTTATTGCCTTTTCTCTCAAAATGTTCAGAGCATTTCTTAGGCTTGTGTAATGAATGAATTTTAGTTGTTTATTGTAATAGTACTTGCTCCCAAGTAGTGATTTGTTTGATGGGCTGATTTGAATTGTTGCCCCACCAAAAGGTCTGCCAACTGCACCCATGCTATAGACAGAAGATATTTTAGCGTTTGGCAAAAAGGGTTTCAAAACCTTTTTGAGATACCTATCTACATGTTCGTTTCTCTGTTGGTGAAACTCTGTCTCTTGTTGCTTTGTTTCGCTCATTTATTTATGGGCTCTAACTTGGCTTTGAGTGGCTATAACCTATACCCATTGTTGTAACTAGCTTTATTCTATCAATATTTTTCTTTTTGATGGTTGCTCGATCTTATTATGGTCAAATAAGCAATAAGTTAGACCATATGGATTAATGTTTTCACACCAACGATAACCATCAATTTTTAATACATTCGCTAATTCTTTGAAGGTTTCCCCATTGTCAAAATCGGTTAACATTTGCCCAAACCACTTCACCTCCATTAATTCAGAAATATATGGGATAACTCTTGTCAGATGATTATGAGTTTTTAAATCATCAATTTTTTTGTCTTCAAAACCATTTATTATCATATTGGAGTTGTAGATATTTATATTCAAGGAGTCGAGTATCACAAGTATATCGTGAATGCATTTACATTTTGAAAAGTCAATAATTGAAATTGTATCGGTGGTCTGAGTTATTGTCAACCAGTAATTGTCTTTTATTTCATTTTTATTACAGGCAATTTTAGCAACAGCTTGCGTGGTTTCTATGTTATCAAAAAGAAAGTAAAATCCTGATTTATTTTTTGGTCCTTTTCCATTATTATCTCTATATTCCGTGTTTAGGCAATGTGACTTTGAGTCCCACTCTTCTGGAGTCTCTCCTATATCATATCGAGATAAATCTATCTGAGGTTTAATCGAAACAATCATTTATGTTTTGTCATTTTTGTAATTAGCTACGGCACTGGATAAAGCGAGTTTTAATTCGCTTTATCTTTTGTTGGCGGTAGTGTTTTATGCAGCGGATTTATACACTATTCTACCTCGTTTAATTGATTCTCCAATTGGCAAGCGGGAAAGTTGCCTTTTTGATACTACTACAATGTGATAGCATGAATCTTTTTGCTTTTTATAATCCGCTGGTAACACCACCTTTGCATTCCTTATGCTCTTTAACGTCTCCGTTATTTCACACATCCTCGAATCAGGAAGTTTTACAACAACTCCAATGTCCACATCTGTGTAGGATTTTGATTTTAAAGACGAACCGAACTGCCAAATTTCATATTCTCGTGTGAAATGAGACAATTTAGCTTTGATATTTTCAATTAAAGTTTTCTTGCTTTTCATTGTTAATTACTTTTGTTTGGTAAAAACTACATCACCGTAAATTATTTTTTGGCCGGAAATTTCATATTGTAACCATTTTCCTGATAAGTGGTTGTTATCTCCCTCTTTAATAAGCAAGAAGGCACCTATGTCATCTACATTTTCTCCTACCGCTTTATAAGTAAATAAAATTGACAAATGGTTAGCCGTTCCTTCAATATCGTATGTGCCTTCCTTATAGGCGTAACCTGTTCCCAAAATTTTGTTTCCCCGTATTTTATTGAAAGTAACGACATCATTTATTTTTTCCTTCTTACTTCCGTCAGTTGAACATTCCCATTCTCCATCCCACGATCCTTTTAAGTAACCCCACATTAAATTAGATTGCCTTTCGGCCCTCAACCTTGAAATCAATTTAACAACGTAAGGAATTATCGCTACAAGAATTACTACGACTGCGCCAATAAGAGCTGCTAATATTTGATCCGACATCTTGTTACTTTGTTACTTCAATGTAATAATGGGATAGTTCATTTTCGTTTCTATAGCTTGCGTGTTTAATGTCCGCGTCTCTCCATCCCGCATCCAGTAAATCCGCTCTACAATCTTCTAACCCCCAAAAGTATAGCTGCTCTGTAACAGCTGCAAGTTTTTCTATACCTCTAAAAACCTGTACTTCTAATTCAAATGATTCATTTCCAGAAGCTCTGCTAGTAGTTTTCAAAGTTATTCCTGTTGCTAATTTCTCTTCGTACCACTTATTAAAAATAAACTTTTGCTTTTGGTATTGCTGATTTTGAACTTCAAACCCCAAGTATTTAACTCCCTTTATTCTATACAAAACTTGCAATAATTTCTTCCTTTCTTCGTCTTTTAGAGCATTCAAAAAACTCCCACCAATATGCAGATAGCATGAGTTGTCAATTAAGGTTTGAACACGCTCCATTTCAAATATATCTTCCTTGATGAATTTCACATTGGAAGTTTTAGATTTTGCTAAAGCCAGTTGCGAATCGGATAAATCTAAACCGAGAAGATGGTTATTCCCAATTTCGTTCTCCATGAGTTTTAGCAGACTTCCTTCACCACAAGGCGCATCGAAAAAACTCTTGGCTTTTTGAATATACGTTTGTTTTATTAGAAAATCTTTCAATTTCCCGTAATCAATTAGTAAACCAGCTGTACTATCAGTATTCATGTGGTTTCTTTTCATTACCACCAACGGACTGTGCAAAAATCGTAGGGCTTTAAAAGCTACGTACTTGTCCACAGAGAAGAATGTTACAAAAGAGCAACAAACTCTCGAAAACTACTGTCAGCCCTGTGTTTTTTGCACTTTGTTGGCAAACGGTATTTATTTTTTACTGTTGAAACAGTCCCTTTATTATGGGGTCGTTTTTATTAGAACGGTCATTGATTACACCGTCCATCATTATTGGGTAAGAACACTCATCGAGTAACGCCTGGCTTGTCCTTGTGATATGTTTTTTTCCATTTGGTAAGTCATATTCAAAGTCCCAACCGAGAACCATTACTCTTGTTCCAAGCCCGTTTAGCTTTCTTATCAACGGGACATAATCCGTGTCTCCAGCAATGAGAGCCAAAACGTCAAATTTTTTCAGAACGGCCAGTTCAAAAGCTTCAAGTGCGAGCCAAACGTCAATCCCTTTCTCTTGTGCCCTACCAGAGAAATGGTCATATTGAATAGGGTATGCGTGTTGCACAATTCCATTGTACATAAAGAGGTCATTTCTATACCTCTCATTTGTCATTTGTTTCAATCTTTTAGTATCGTCAGGGTTCTTTTGTATCATTTGATTTGTATTGAACCTCCCCCTAAACCAATGGGCTTCTACGATTTGACAGTATCTTTTGTCGATTTGCTCTTGTTTTGAAACTTCCTCTCTTATGAACTATGCAAGTCCATTGAATTGAAGATAATTCTGTTTCTCGTGTTGAAATTTGTAAAACTCGGATACTATCATGAAGAAGTTCCCGTCAAGAAATGTCGCGATTTTTGTCATTTTACTATTCATGTTCTGTCGCTTTTAATGTTTGCCAACGTATGTATAAACGGCATGCCGTTTATACACCTTATGGATTTACTCGCCTAAAGTACTAAAAATCAGCATATCTTCGATAGGACTTCGAAGCTGCTGGAATTTTTTGCGGCTGATATGGGTGTATATTTCAGTAGTTTTAAAACTGTTGTGACCGAGTAATTCTTTTACATATCTCAGGTCAATTCCTGATTCCAGCATATGGGTAGCGTAAGAATGACGAGGCGTATGAGTTTAATTCCTGCCATCAGCTGCATCAATTTATCAACTCACCTATACGTATTCCGGCAGAGTAGTGGTTGTGAAAAAAAATGACAGGATTTAAACAGTACAACTCAAAAAGTTATCTTTACCGAGCAAATTAACGCAAACCGTTCCTTGATTCCTTTTGCAAAAACGCTGTTATTAGTGGGCTAATCGTTGGAGATTTGCAATGGGGTTTTGAAAGTGTTGAAAACAAAGGGGCTCCGAGCATGGTTCGAGTCTCGTCCGGACCGCATTAAACTCAGTAAATGCAATAATCAGAAGCCCCATGAGACGAAGGTCTTATAGGGCTTTTGTCATTTTTGGAGTACAATATTCCTGGATGTTCTCGTAAGAAGAAACCTTTACGAAATTATGTTCGAGTACAATTACCGAACAATAGAATAATGAAAAAATATGATCAGGAAATAGGTAAGTATATTGATTCCTGTACTACAAACAGGAATAATGATAGCGTACATATTTTTAAAGTAAAATTATTTGAAAGCTTAAATCCATCTGCGAACTGTGGATTTATATTGTAGATATTCCTTGCCAAATATTGCTTCAAGATGTCTTTCTTCTCTCCTAATAACCAACAAATCCATTACCAATATTATAGGAATTGATAGGCCAAGTATCCAGATGTTATTGAGATTAACTGCTATACCTAAATATAGAAAGGACAGAGCCACATATCCCGGGTTGCGAGAATAGCGATTAAGCCCACCCGTAATGAGGGCTTTAGGCTGTTTATACACATTAAAAAAAGGTGTCTTTAGTTTTTTATATCGGATAACTACCAAAGAGATAATCGTACCACTTATACTCAGAAGTATAATTCCAATTCGATCTTTCCACACTTCAGGCAAAAGCGGAATAGGAAAAAAATGATCCATTATCATACCTAATATTATTCCTGTTACATAAAATATTGGAGGCGGTAGTTTCAGTATCGTACTTCCAATGCCATTTCTCATCATTATTATCGTTAAATGTTTTTCGAATTGCTCACTAACCGTTTGAACAAACGTGTTGATTTGAAAACTTCATGCTACAAATTTACCACCTCGAAATGTCAATACACTTGATTGCAATCAAGAAATAATGGATGAAGAAAGTGTGAGAGCTGGGCGACCAAATCATCTAAACTAAAGACACTTGTACCCGCTGTCTGTTTTAGCTTGTTTTAAGTCAATAAATAAGGAACTTCTATTTCATATTATTTATATAACAATAGCTCCTCTTTATTGCGAATATGCCGGACGGTATTTAAATTATTAAAGAAATAACCAAATAAATGTCAATTTGAGCTTACAGACGTAAGAAATCAGTCTATCGTTGCTATCAATTACTATCTATAGTTGGTACTTTTCGGGCAAATTAGCCGTAGATGCATCAATAATATGGATTATGCAGTTAATATTTGAAAGCGAGAAAAAAAATATCTTTTATAAAGAAAGAAACCGGGATGGTTCTCCATCTGTGGTTCTTAAGGTATTAAAGAATGAACACCCTTCACCAAGTGAGTTATCTTACCTGTACAATGAATTTGAAATCACCAAAGGGCTGGATATCAGCGGCATTCGAAAAGTCTATGAAAAAACCAAAATTGATGACAAAGAGGCCCTGGTTCTCGAATACATCAAGGGCCAAACTCTCAAAGATACTTTTGTTAAACAACGCAGAAGCATTAAAGACTTTTTGGAAGTAGCTGTTTCTATTGCGCACACTTTAGAAGAAATACATCGCCACAGCATTATTCATAAGGATATTAACAGCAATAATATCTTGGTTGATGCTGAAACCAATGTGGTGAAGATCATTGATTTTAGCATTTCTTCAAAAATCAGCATCAAAATTCCACATTTGGGTAACCCGGACAAATTAGAAGGCACCTTAGCTTATGTTTCTCCCGAGCAAACCGGAAGAGTGAACCGCGTGGTGGATTACCGGACGGATTTGTATTCATTAGGCGTTACATTCTATGAGATATTGGTAGGGGAATTACCCTTTTCAGCAGAAGATTTGACAGCACTGATACATTGCCATATTGCCCAAACTCCTACACCTCCCACTGACCTGGATTCCTCGATACCTCGGGTACTCTCCAATATTGTAATGAAATTGATGAACAAAAATGCCGAGGACAGATATCAATCTGCATTTGGATTAAAGGGAGATTTAGAAAATTGTTTACAGCAGCTAAAGCGCACAGGCAACATAGAGTCCTTTGAAATCGCCACAGATGATTTTAGTACCCAATTTCAAATACCACAAAAGCTATACGGAAGGGAAAAGGAAATAAATATTTTAATGCAATCATTTTTCAGGGTGAGCCAGGGATCTACAGAAATGTTGTTAGTGTCGGGATACTCAGGTATAGGCAAGTCAGCATTGATAAATGAAGTGCAAAAACCGATTATGGAAAAGCGGGGATATTTCATGTCTGGTAAGTTTGACCAGCTTCAGAAAACCATCCCCTACTATGCCATTGCCCAGGCGTTTCAGCAGTTCATCAACTTGTTGCTAACAGAAGATGAACATCGCCTGACCGCGTGGAAAGAGACCATTCAAAAAGCCGTTGGAACCGTTGGCAAAGTACTGACGGATGTTATGCCAAACTTAGAGTTGATAATAGGTAAACAGCCGGAAGTATCCGAACTGGGAGGCACTGAAGCTCAAAGTCGTTTTAACTACGTTTTCAAAGCATTTCTTAAATCCATTGCCCGGGCAGATCATCCGGTCGTGCTATTCATAGATGATTTGCAATGGGCGGATACTGCCTCTTTAGACCTTTTAAAAATAATACAGACCGATCCGGATATCCTCTATTTCCTTCTCTTAGGTGCCTACAGAGACAATGAAGTAAGCCCTTCTCATCCCGCCATGCTTACCGTAAAAGAAATCCAGGAAGAGGATGGGATTGTTCAAGAGATCTCTTTGCCCAACCTCTCCTTAGAAGACATTAATCAGTTAACTGCGGACGCATTGTATAGCGGGTTATATACTGCTTTGCCCTTAGCAAAGTTGATATATGTAAAAACTCATGGCAATCCCTTTTTTGTGAATCAGTTTTTACGAACCCTATATGAGGAAAAATTGCTGGTGTTTGACTTCCAGAAACATCGTTGGAAATGGGATATAGAAGAGGTAAAGTCATTAAATGTCACTGACAATGTAGTTGACTTGATGGCGAAAAAAATACAGAAACTACCTGGCCAAACACAGGAAGCATTAAAATTGGCCGCATGCATTGGCAATCGGTTTGACCTCTCTAATTTGGCTATCATCAATGAAAAATCACAGAAAGCCACAGCAAAACAACTGTGGGTCGCTTTAGAAGAGGGTTTGATTATGCCTATAGGAACTGATTATAAGCTGATCGATGCAGTAATGAACGGCCATACAATTAAAGTTCAATATCAATTTATCCACGATCGTGTACAAGAGGCCGCCTATCAATTGATTAATGAAACTGATAAGAAGTCGGTTCATCTAAGCATAGGTGAACTACTGTTGTCTAATGTTGTGGAAGAAGATGGGGATGAGCTATTGTTTGATATTGTAAATCATTTGAATAAAGGGATTGAATTAGTGAGTTCTGCTGATAAGAAAGAAGAGTTATCCCAACTCAACTTAGAGGCAGGAGAAAAGGCCAGGTTATCAGCAGCATTTGAGCCGGCCTTGAGCTATTTTCAAACAGGGATAAGTTTAATAGAAGACAGCACTTGGGAAAATTGTTATGATTTGAAACTGTCCCTTTATTCCAAGGCAGCAGAAGTATCCCACTTAACAGGCAACTATGAACAAACGGAAGAAAAAGCAGAGGTCGTATTACAAAATGCCCTAACGGTATTGGACAAAACTAAGGCTTATGAGGCTAAGGTATTGTCCTGTATATCGCAGGGAAAAATGTCAGAAGCTGTCACAACTGCTATCGTTGCGTTAAAATCACTGGGTATAACATTTCCAAAGAAGCCTAACATATTTCATATTCTTATCTCAGTGCTAAAAACCAAGTTGATATTAATGCTAAAGGGTTATAAAAATTTGATAAACCTTCCTGTAATGACCGATCCCCATGCAATAGCATCCATGCAGATCATATCACGTATAGGCAGCGCTTCTTATATGGCTGTTCCGGAATTAATGCCTCTAACGATATTAAAGATGATTCGTTTGTCAATAAGATACGGAAACCACGATTTAACCGCTTTCAGCTATGCGGGTTATGGGTTCATTCTCAGCGGTATGTTACAACAAATGAATTCCGGTTATAAATATGGCCAACTATCGTTGGCCATGCTTGAAAAGCTCGCTGCTACCAATGTTAAAACAAAGGTACTTTTCATGAACCATTTTTTCATAAATCATTGGAAAATTCACATCAGGAAAGCCATAGCACCCTTACACCAAGCTTATCGCAGCGGGCTGGAAACAGGCGATATCGAGTTTGGTGTATATGCCCTGAGTATGGGTTCCATGTACGCATTTTATTCAAATGCGAAATTACCTGATCTTATAAAGGAGATTACATCAAATAGCAAAGTTATTCTTCAGTTAAAGCAAACAGCTGCTGTACACAGAGTAGACCTTTTTCGCCAAACTGTGCTCAATCTTATTGGAGAATCAAACCACACGTACAAACTGATAGGTGAAGCATATAATGAGGATCATATGCTTTCATCTCACATACAGTGCAAAGACAACACGACCACTTTTATGGCCTATTATCATAAGCTCTACTTATGCTATCACTTTGAGCAATATACAGAGGCGCTCGAAAATTCAGAGCAGGCAAAGAAGTACCAGGATAGTGCAGTTGGAACAGCGCTCATCCCGCTTCGCCATTTTTATGATTCCTTATCGCGTCTTGCATTATATCCTACTGTTAATAAATCGCGGCAAAAATCGCTACTCAGGCAAGTAACTGCCAATCAAAAAAAGATGAAAAAATGGTCGTACCACGCCCCAATGAATTATTTACACAAATACCACTTAATAAAAGCGGAGATGTATAGGATATTGGGAAAAAATGAAAAAGCCAGAACCCATTATGACAACTCCATTTCCTTGGCCAAAAAAAATGACTGCTTAAGTGATGAGGCATTGGCCTACGAGTTGGCGGGGAAACTATTCAGAGGAAGCCAACAAGATCATTTGGCCACATTTTACATGCAAAAAACACTGAAGCTGTATGATCTATGGGGTGCAAAAGCCAAGGTTGAATACTTGGCACATAAATATGCGATTAAAACAAATTACTCACTCCAAACAAGCTCTCATTCTACACAGGATGTCACATTATCATCCACTACTACATCTAAACTGGTTGTTAAGGATTCTCTCGACTTGAATAGCATTATTAAAGCCACTAACACCATGTCAGGGGAGGTTAAATTAAATAGTTTGTTGGATAAGATGATTGGGATTATTATAGAAAATGCGGGCGCAGAAAAATGTTCTTTACTCCTGCAGCGGAGCGGAATATGGTTTATTCGTGCTGCAGCTGATATCACGACAGAAGAAGGGACACGGTTAAAACCGATGGCTATTGACGAAACCAGCATGAGAGTTCCCAATTCAATTGTAAATTATGTGATTCGCACAAAGAAGAATTTAATATTAAACAACGCAAGTGAGGAGGAGAAATTCGCCAATGACCAATATATAAAACAGCATCATCCTAAGTCGGTACTTTGTATGCCTGTATTTAACCAAGGGGCACTCTACGGGTTGTTATATTTGGAAAATAACTTAACAGAAGGCGCTTTTACCCAGCAACATCTTGAAGTGCTTTACATGCTCTCCACCCAAATGGCCATTTCCCTTGAAAATGCCAACCTATATGAAAACCTGGAAGAAAGTGTAAAAGAGAGAACCATTTGGATTACACGCCAAAAGGAGATCATCGAAGAAAAGAATAAAGACATAACTGACAGTATCCGCTATGCTCAACGCATCCAACATGCAATCCTGACTTCGGATGAATATTTGCAAAAAATGTTACCTGAGCATTTTATTCTTTACAAACCCAAAGACATAGTGAGTGGAGACTTTTATTGGGGTTATGAAACCCCCGGTGGCAAAGCGATCTGGGTGGCTGCAGATTGTACGGGTCACGGAGTGCCCGGTGCATTTATGAGCATGATAGCTCATAGTTTGCTAAACGAGGTAATTATAGAGAAAGGTGTTGAAGAAGCGGATCAAATTCTCAACGAACTAAGAGCCGGTATCATTAAGGCTTTTGGCCAAACTTCCGGGTCATTTCAACAAACAGACGGACTGGATGCAGCGCTGTGTATTTTGCACAAAAAAAAGAATACGCTGGAATTTGCTGGAGCTTTTAACCCGCTGTATGTTGTAAGGAAAGGAATTTCCAAAGCATTTTCAACGGAAGATCCCAGGTTTAGGTTTTATGGTAATGACTTATTAGAAATAAAAGGAGACAAACAGTCCATCGCCTTTGACTATAACGGGGGAGGACCTTTCCTCAAGCATGAGCTTCAGCTACAACGAGGCGATATGCTATACAGTTTCTCTGATGGGTTTCAAGATCAGTTTGGAGGCGAAAAAGGCAAGAAGTTTTCGGCAAAACGTTTAAAGGAATTGGTGTTGTCAATCAGGCAAAAGCCCGTGGCTGAGCAAAAAGAGACCTTAACTCAAACCATAGAATCCTGGAGATCAGACATAAATCAAGTAGATGATATCCTGATGATTGGTGTCAGGATACCGGAGTAGCGTCTATATTATCAGGGTGATTCTATTAGGAGTTTTGTTCTAAAAGCAAATGAATAAATTAATAAAGAACCTCAACATTATTGTTCTTTTTTAGTTTATTCATTTGATTGCCAGTTAATTTAATCTATTTAAGCATGAAAATATAGGCAAAAAATAGTAATATTGGGTGACAATAACGCTTATTGGATATTAAATGCCATCGCCTATGAAGTTATTGGTAGAGAAAGATCAAGAAGCTCTTTATTATAAAGATAATGGAGAAGCTGCCCATGCTTCTATTGTCAAGATTCTAAAGGACGACCACCCCACAGCAGAACAACTGGCACGTTTAAATAACGAGTATGATATTACAAGTGGCCTGAATATCAGCGGCATCTGCAAAGCCGTTGAAAAGACACGTATAGACAACAAAGAGGCATTGCTGTTTGAATACTTCAAAGGGCGTACCCTGAAAGAGCTTTTTGTAGAGAACCGGAGGAGTCTGAAAGACTTTTTAAAAGTGTCAATACAAATATCAGAGGTGCTGGGTGATATCCATCAACACAATATCATCCACAAAGACATTAACAGTAATGCTATACTCGTATCACCTGATAGTTCCGAAGTAAAGATCATCGATTTCAGCATCTCTTCGAAGATCAGTTTAAAGATGCCTCATTTAGGCAATCCCGACAAATTGGAGGGCACACTCGCCTACATTTCTCCAGAGCAAACAGGCAGGATGAATCGCACGATAGACTACCGAACCGATCTGTATTCGTTAGGTGTAACTTTTTACGAGATGCTTACGGGTACCTTGCCCTTTTCTTCATCAGATTCGATGGAATTGGTGCACAGTCACCTGGCAAAGACCCCGGAGCGGCTTGAAAAAAGATCCCCGGAAATACCGGTCATAGTTTCTGATATAGTAATGAAACTGCTAAGCAAAAATGCAGAAGACCGTTATAGTTCCGCCTGGGGCTTAAAAGATGATCTTGAAGAATGCCTGGACCAGTTAAATAAGACGGGAACTATAGCGGGGTTTCAACTGGGGACAAGAGATTATTCTTCTCAATTCAGAATACCWGAGAAACTCTACGGCCGGGAAACCGAGTTGGAGAAACTGATGGATGCCTTTGCCAGGGTGGGYCAAGGAAGCACCGAAATGGTGTTGGTTGCAGGATACTCMGGWGTKGGCAAGTCGGCCTTAATCAATGAAATACAGAAACCTATCACTGAAAAAAGAGGYCATTTTATTTCKGGCAAGTTTGATCAATACCAAAGAGTGGTGCCTTACTATGCAATTGTCCAGTCATTTAAAGAATTTGTCAGCCTGTTGTTAGCAGAAGATGAAGAAAGCCTGAAACGATGGAGGGAGACTATTCAGCAAGCAGTTGGTGAAGTAGGCAAAGTATTGACGGATGTTATTCCAAATTTAGAGTTGATCCTCGGTCCACAGCCGGAGGTGCCGGCATTAGGAGGTATAGAGTCGCAAAATCGGTTTACTTATGTATTCCGCAACCTGATGAAGTCTATAGCTACCTCTAATCATCCCGTGGTATTGTTCATTGATGATCTTCAATGGGCCGATACTGCCTCAYTGAAYCTRWTMARGTCGYTGATGACCGATAAAGAGATACAGTACKTTTTATTWATAGGCGCYTAYAGAGACAATGAAGTGACCYCTKCMCAYCCGTCMATGCTWACSATAAAAGAKATYMGSGAWGAAGGWGGAGTGATACWYRRTATTRCCTTRCCSAACCTYTCMTTAGAAMACATCAATCRKTTGACCTCAGATGCCTTATGCAKYGATTTAGCTACCTCCKCTTCTTTGTCAGCGCTGGTYTATGAAAAAACGCATGGCAATCCCTTTTTTGTSAAYCAATTTTTACAGKCTTTGTACGAAAAGGGATTGTTGACTTTTGATCAGGMGTTTCARGATTGGCARTGGGATGTAGATGAGATCAGGTCRCTAAAGATTACCGACAATGTAGTTGARYTGATGGCCGGCAAGGTGCAAAAACTACCTGATGGTGCCCAGGAAATATTAAAACTGGCAGCCTGTATAGGCAATCGTTTTGATCTTTCCACTTTATCAATCATCAATAAAAACCTGCAAGCGGAAGTAGCAAAACAATTGTTGTTAGCTATAAATGAAGGGTTAATAGTACCTATAGGCACTGATTATAAGTTGATAGATACYGTATTGWCCNGNANTGGTTACGTRGYYAAYGTAGAATATCAGTTTGTMCATGACAGGRTACAGCAGGCSGYWTAYTCATTGATAGCGGAAGAGAATACCAAATCAGTACACTTGCGGATAGGCAGGTTGTTGCTCGCTAATATTAAGCAATCAGATCGGCAAGAGTACCTGTTTGATATCGCCAATCATATAAACAAAGGCAGGATATTAATAGAGTCAGTGGAAGAAAAGGTTCAAATGGCCTCTCTCAATTTGGAGGCGGGTCAAAAAGCCAGGTTATCAGCGGCCTTTGAACCTGCTTTGAATTACTTCGAGTCGGGAATCAGCTTTATAGATGGTATTGGCTGGGAGCATCATTACAAACTCATGCTATCTCTTTATTCACATTCGGCAGAAGCATCCTACCTAATTGGTAATCACAAGCATGCCGATGAAAAGGTAGATATCATACTATCAAAAGGACGAACAATATTAGACAAGATCACGGCTTGTGAAGTCAGAATACAATCAAATGTAGCACAAGGTAAGCTTTCTGAAGCCATCAATGTTGGACTGCCTGTATTAAGGCAGCTGGGTATAGGGCTTCCAAAAAAACCTAACAAATTTCACATTGTCATCGCATTGTTGAAGGTCAAGTTCTTATTACGGCTCAAAGGATTTAAAAATTTGGCAGACCTCCCTGCAATGACCAATCCGCATAAAATGGCGGCCATGCACATCGTACCGCATATAGGCGCTGCTGCTTATTTGGCTCTTCCAAACCTCATGCCTCTAACCATGTTGAAAATGGTTGAATTATCAGTGCGGTATGGCAACCATAAATTATCTCCTTTTGGTTATACAGCTTACGGGTTACTTCTCTGCGGAGTGTTGGGTAAGATTGAATCGGGTTATAAGTTTGGTGAATTGGCCTTGGCTTTACAAGAGAAATCAGATACTAAAGAGCTGAGAACCAAAGTGGTTTTTATAGATGCGACCTTTATAAAGAATTGGAAACTACATATCAGGGAAATAGCGCCACTTTTAAAGGAAGCTTATAAGAATGGCCTGGAAACGGGAGACCTGGAGTATGCCGCTTATTCAATTTCTATATATGTTATCTATTCCTTTGTTACAGGTACAAAAATACCGGTTGTTGAGCAGGAGATGGCTTCAGCTGTAGAGACGATCATTCGACTCAAACAAGAGACTTATGTTAACAGGGTAGCCATGAATCAGCAAATGGCGTTGAATTTAATGGGCAAGTCAGAAAACACCTACCGTTTAATTGGTGACGCTTACAATGAAGAAACAATGTCGCCATTTTACCATAAGATGGAAGATAAGAACATGATTCTATCTATGTATTTCAATAAACTATACCTGTGCTACTATTTTCAACAGTATAAAGAGGCGGCTGAAAATGCAGTGTTTGTAAAAAAGTATTTGGAAAGCGGAGTGGGCTTATTACTTACCGTCTTATCCAATTTTTATGAATCCCTGGTGAATCTTGCCCAATACCATGAAAAAACAAAGAATGAAAAAAGCGCCATTCTTAAAAGGGTAGCTTCTAATCAGAAAAAACTGAAGAAGTGGGCTAAACATGCCCCGATGAATTATCTTCATAAGTTTTATTTGGTGGAGGCGGAAAAACACAGGGTATTGGGGAAAAGAGAAAAAGCGATCAACTATTATGAACAGTCAATTGCCCTGGCCAATGAATATGACTATATAAATGAAGAAGCTTTAGGGTATGAATTGGCTGCGAAGTTCTATATAGAAATTGACCTGACCCAACAAGGGCGATATTATCTTCAACATGCTATGGACCTCTATACAGAATGGGGTGCACTAGCTAAAGTTGAAGACCTTAAAACCCGCTATGCAGATTATATAAAGGAAAGGCTGCAGCCCACTGCTAAAATGAGTAGAGATGTTGCTTCTGAAGAGCGTAGGCAATCACTGGATTTAAGCAGTATCCTCAAGGCATCGCAAACCCTGTCGAGTGAGATCGTCCTGGAGAAACTGTTAAAAAACCTGATACGTATCGTTATAG
>NVWW01000100.1 GCA_002746335.1 Flavobacteriales bacterium
AGCAAGTGGTGGAATCACGCCTTACAGTTATAGCTGGGACAATGCCGCAACAACAGAAGATATCAATTCACTATGTGCTGGTCTTTTCAATGTGACTGTAACCGATGCTAACGGTTGCACGGCTATTGCTTCCGTAACCATTATCGAACCTGCTGCGTTGACGGTTTCTACGGCTACAAATGATGCTACTTGTGGCAATCCTGACGGAGATGCCACGGCTAATGCTTCAGGTGGCATAACGGGATATACTTATCAATGGGATGGAAATACGGGCAACCAAACTACCCAAACCGCTACGGGATTAGTGGCAAGTAGTTATAATGTAACAGTAACGGATGCCAACGGTTGTACAGCCACCGCAACGGCTTCGGTCAGCGATGCTGGAGCGCCAACGGCAACAATGATAGATTCAACAGATGTCTCTTGTTTTGGCGGCAATAACGGTGGTGCTGAAGTTTCAGCTTCAGGAGGAACCACGCCTTACACTTATTCCTGGTCGCCATCAGGCGGTTCCAACCCGATTGTATCTGGGTTATCAGCTGGAAATTACTGCGTGAATGTAACTGATGCTATTGGCTGTGTTGCAACGTCCTGCGTTACCATCACTGAACCACCACTATTAATTGCCTCGATTACTGTTTCCGCAGATGCCACGTGCAATAGTGTTTGCGATGGAAGCGCTACGGTTGCCGCTTCGGGCGGGGTTACGCCTTACATTTATATTTGGCCAAGCAGCAATACTGCCACTTCTGAAACGGGCTTATGTGCCGGAAGCTATGATGTAACTGTTTCCGATGCTAATGGATGTGCAGTAATTGCAACAGCTACCATAAACGAACCAACCGCATTGGGTACTTCTATTACTTCAACCGATGCTACTTGCAATGGGCTTTGTGATGGAACAGCAGATTTGACCGTTACCGGGGGTACGACTACTTACAGTTTTAGCTGGAGTTCAGGTCCTTCGACAGAAGATCTTTCTTCGGCTTGCGCGGGAACACATTATGTAACCGTAACCGATGCCAATGGTTGTACAACTGTTGATTCAGTAACCATTAATGAACCTCCTGCATTAGCATTAATACCATCAGCAGTTGATGCCAACTGCGGCCAATCCGATGGGCAAGCATGTATTACTCCTTCAGGAGGCACTTCCCCCTATTTCTACATTTGGGACGCTGCTGCCGGTTCGCAAACTACAGGTTGTGCTACAGGTGTGACTTCAGGAACTTACACCGTAACGGTAACTGATGCCAATGGTTGTTTTGATGTAACAACTTCCATTGTCAATGATGCTCCGGGTGGAGTAGCTTCTGCGGTTATTGACATCAATGCTTCAGGTGCAGGAACTTGTGACGGGCAGGCAACATCTTCAATTACCGGAGGAACATCTCCTTTCACTTATGTATGGACAGACGGACAAACCACCGCAACCGCTACCGGGCTTTGTGCCGGACAAAATTGTGTAACCATTACTGATGCAAACGGTTGCCAGGATAGCATCTGTGTGATCATTACTGAGCCGGGTGCTATTATTATCACCGATGTAACTACCAATTTAACTTGCTTCCAAGCATGTGATGGCTTGGTGGATTTGACCGTTAGCGGGGGTATTACGCCCTATACCTATCAGTGGTCGCACGGGCCAACCGCTGAGGACCCGATTAACATGTGTGCTGGAACTTATACTGTTACGGTAACTGATGCTAATTCGATAACAGGAACCCATACAGTTATCGTTACTGAACCGACCCAACTTAACGTTTCAGGCACAGTAACCGATGTCTCCTGCAATGGTGCTTGTGATGGCAGTATCGATGTATTGGTTTCCGGTGGAACAACGGGCTATACCTACTCTTGGAGTAATAGTGCTACTACTGAAGACCTTTCAGCGCTTTGCGCAGGAAATTATACCATTACAGTAACCGATGCCAACGGATGCGACAGCATTATTCCGTTCATTGTAACGGAGCCGACTGCTATTGTACTTTCTCTGTCTTCTATCAATGCAAATTGCGGTGGCGCTGATGGTTCTTCGGACGTTTCAGTTTCTGGAGGCGCTACTCCTTATACTTACATCTGGTCGGCTGGCAGCACTGATGCTTTGCAAACAGGCGTTGCTGCAGGAACTTATGTTGTAACCGTTACTGATAGTGATGGCTGCACTGCGTTGGATAGTATAGCTGTAAGCAACAATTCGGCAGGAACTGCCTCTGCGGTTGTTGATAATGATGTGTCCTGTGCAGACGGGACAAACGGGCAAGCCACCGTTTCAATGGCTGGTGGGCAATCGCCTTACACTTATCAGTGGGATAGCAATGCCGGCAGTCAAATCACTGCAACATCTACCGGTTTGCAAATTGGAAACTACCAAGTTACGATAACAGATAATAACGGCTGTATTGACATTGCTTCCGTAACGATTATTGAACCATTGCCCATTTCAAGCACTGTTTCAGCAACTGATGCGAGTTGTTTTGGGAATTGCGATGGCGGTGGTACAACCACACCTTCTGGGGGAACAACACCCTATTCTTATACTTGGGATGCTTCGGCCGGTTCTCAAACCACGCAAGCTGCCACAGGGCTTTGTATCGGCACCTACTATGTAACAATTACAGATGCCAATTTATGCACGAATATTGATACAATTGCAGTCAATGAGCCCACCCAAATCACATTGACCACTTCGACAGTCAATTCCAATTGCGGGTTGGCCGATGGCGAAGTTTCGGTCTCAGCTACCGGAGGYATTTCACCCTATACTTATCAATGGGATAGTTCACCGGGCGAYAGCATTGCAACTGTAACCGGGCTTYCKGCAGGAACTTACAATGTAACAGTAACYGACAAYACTGGATGTACAACCRYTGCTTCGGCTATTATTAATGATAATGGYTCACCAACRGCAAGCACAACAGTTGATGCTAATGTAACCTGYAATGGCGCTTGTGATGGGCAGGCAACGGTATCTGTTTCAAACGGAACATCRCCTTTCACCTATTCGTGGTCAAATGGAAATACCACWGCAACAGCAACRGGCTTGTGTGTCGGTACAGCATCTGTTACAATTACAGATGTAAACGGTTGTGTTGCTTCAACAAGCRCAGCCATTACTGAACCAACGRTAYTAAATGCTGCAATTACTTCCATTACTGATGYYTCAGGTGCAGGGTTGTGTGATGGYGATGCTACYGTTTCAGTATCAGGAGGAACTACKGYATAYTCTTATCAATGGACAGATGTTTCTTATAACCCAATTGGGCAAACTACTATTACAGCAACCGGCCTTTGCTCTGGTGATTACTGTGTAATAGTGACCGATGCCAACGGCTGTGTTGACACGACTTGCGCTACCATTATTGAGCCCGGAGTCTTGGTTGTTACCATTGCTTCTACTGATGTACTATGCAACGGCTCTTGCGATGGAACGGCAGATACGGTAAGTGTAAACGGTGGCATTGTTCCATATACTTATCAGTGGTATGATGCGGGAACCAACCTGCCTATTGCAGGTGAAACCAATCCAGCTATTTCCGCTTTGTGTGTGGGAAATTACTACTTGGTAGTTATTGATGCCAATTTAATTACAGATACCAGCAATACGGCTGCTATTAATGAACCTGATACGATTGCTGTCACGCTGGTTTCTTCCGCTGATGTTACCTGCAACGGGCTTTGTGATGGAAATGCACAGGTCGCGGCAACAGGTGGCACTTCACCCTATTCCTATTCATGGAGTAATGGGCAAACATTAATTACAGCAACGGGTTTGTGTGCAGGTAATTACATTGTTACTGTTACAGATGTAAATGGTTGCGCAGGTACACTGACAATCACCATCACTGAACCCGCACTATTAGCCAGTTCGATGACTTCCAACAATGTAAGCTGTTTTGGCTTGTGTAATGGCGATGCAACGGCAAATATTTCAGGCGGAACTACTCCCTATTCTTACCAATGGGATGACGGCAATTTGCAAACTACAGCCAATGCAACGGGTTTGTGTGCAGGCATCTATAACGTAACCGTAACTGATGTCAACGGCTGTACTTTCAATGATAATGTAACCATTACTGAACCAACAGAATTGACATTGAGCAGTGTTACCAATGGCTCAACCTGCGGGCAGGCAGATGGTGATGCTACTGTAACTATAAGTAGTGGTGATTCACCATTTACTTACCAGTGGGATGCTGCCGCTAACAACCAAACTATTGCTACTGCAGATAGTTTAACTGCCGGATGCTATAATGTAACTGTAACGGATGGCAATGGTTGCAGCGAAGCCATCAATATTTGTGTTTCTGACCTCGGTGCACCAACAGTTAGTGTTTTAACTACTACAGATGCTTCCTGCTTTGGTTCATGCGATGGTTTTGGACAAATAGCTGTTTCCGGTGGAACACCACCTTATAACTATACTTGGTATGATAGTTTGATGACGCCTATTGGGCAAACCACAGCAAGTGCTTTCAATTTATGTGCGGGAACATATATTGGTGCGATGGTAGATTCAACGGGATGTATCGGCTCGGTGAGTATTTCCATTGGGCAGCCAACGCAAGTCAATGGCACAATAACTTTGGCAATTGATGTTACTTGTTTTGGTGATTGTGACGGACAGGCAACGGTGATTGCAAGTGGTGGTACTTCGCCATACAGCTATCAGTGGAACGACACAGGAAATCAAACCACGACCACTGCAACAGGGCTTTGCCCGGGCAGTTATGATGTAACCATTATTGACAACAATAATTGCGATACTACCATTTCAGTAACCATCAATGAGCCGGCACAAATTACTCTTTCAACAAGTGCAATAGACGCCTTTTGCTTAACACCTTCAGGTCAGGCATGCGTAAGCGTTACCAATGGTATTGTGCCTTTAAGTTATCAATGGGATGATGCCAATACTCAGGCTGATTCCTGTGCTATTAATCTTATTCCCGGAACTTATAATATAACCGTAACTGACCTCACCGGTTGCACTGCAATGGCTTCCGTTATTGTCAACAACATTCCTCCGGGGACAGCCACTATTGCAAGCACATCTGATGCTTCCTGTACGGGTGTTTGTGACGGGCAGGGTACCGTTTCGATGGGTGGCTCGGGAACTTCACCTTATTCTTATTTGTGGGATAACAGTGATACTGATCAAACTGTCACCGGCTTGTGCGCGGCTACCTACAATGTAACAGTAACTGATGCGAATGGCTGCACGACTACAACTTCAGCGCTTATTAATGAACCAAGCCCGTTGGGAGCAATCACTACCTCTGTTGATGTGCTTTGCTTTGGTTCATGTAATGGTTCTGCAACAGTAACTGCCTCTGGCGGAACTGTGCCTTACGGTTATTTGTGGAGTGATGGTTTATCACAATCTGACACTACTGCAACAGGTCTTTGTGCCAATGTTTAYACCGTAACGGTCACCGATGCCAATGGATGTACMRTAACGGTCAYCGATACCGTAAATGAGCCGACAGAACTCACGCTCGATTCAACAGTGACCAGTGCCAATTGCGGCCAATCCGATGGGCAAGCATGTGTGGTGGCTTCCGGTGGAATCGGATCGCTCACATACCAATGGCCCRGTCCGGGTTTCCAAACGACACCATGTGCGAGTGGAATTTCATCTGGGACATATAACGTTACCGTAACAGAYGGGAACAATTGCACGGCTACGATTGCTATAAATGTTCAGGATTTGAGTGGCCCGACTGCTTCCATTTCTGCTTCAACCAATGTAACCTGCAACGGTTTATGTGATGGCAGTGCAACCGTATCCATGTCAGGCGGCACGGGTGGATTTACAACTCAGTGGTTTGACGGAAGTGGAGCTCCTATAGGGCAAACTTCGCCAATCGCCTCGAACCTTTGTGCTGGAAGTTATTCASCAACCATTACTGATAGTGTGGGATGTACTGCTTCTGCTTCTATTGTTATTACTGAACCAGATTCAATCAGTTACAACCCCGGAATTACTACCCCAACATGTTTTAGCGGATGTGACGGAATGGCTTGGGTTACGGCAACTGGCGGCACTTCGCCTTATACATTTACGTGGGACGCAAACGCAGGTGGGCAGGTAAATGACACCGCTTTTGGGCTGTGTGCAGGAAATTATGTGCTTACAATTGCCGATGCCAACGGTTGTACAGAGTTTGTGGCCTATACCATTTTAGACCCTGTTCAAATGTCTTCTGCTGTTACTACCGTTGACCCATCTTGTAGCGGCAGTTGTGATGGTACCGCTACGGTGAATCCGTTTAATGGAACGCCTGCTTATTCCTATCAATGGGATGCCAATGCCGGCAATCAGCTTACTCAAACAGCCAACGGGCTTTGCCAGGGAACTTATTACGTAACAGTGACCGATGGCAACGGCTGTACTACTGTTGACAGCGCAACGGTAACCGACCCTGTGGTGCTTACCGCCACCATCAATACTTCCAACGATGTAGATTGCAATGGCTCTTGTAACGGCTTTGCACAAGTGGACGCTGTTGGAGGAAATCCGGCATACATTTACAACTGGTCAAATGGTTCTATCAACCAAGTAGCTTCAAATCTCTGCTCAGGAAATTATACAGTAACCGTAACCGACTTAAATGGCTGCACAGATACTGCTACGGTAACCATTACACAGCCACAAGCCCTTTCGACCATTGTTTCGAGTACGATTGATGTGGCATGTTATGGGAATTGCAATGGGCAGGCTACGCTGAGCGTTTCGGGTGGGGCAAGTCCTTATGCTTATCAGTGGGGTGGTGGCGCCAGCTTCCAAACTACACAGGTTGCAACCGGGCTTTGCGGGGGTACCTACTCAGTAACGGTAACCGATGTCAGCGGCTGTATTGACATCACTACAGCAACCATTTTTGAGCCAACACAATTTACGCTATTTGTCAACAGCATTAATGATGCTACTTGCGGGCAGGACAACGGCTCTGCCTGTGTGAGCGCGGTGGGAGGAACGGCCCCTTATACTTACCAGTGGAACGATCCGATGACACAAACTGCGAGCTGCTTGCAAAATGTTTATGCAGGATGTTATCTTGTGGTAATTACCGATGCCAATGGATGTACCATAGACAGTTTGATTTGCGTCAACGACCTTGGTGTGCCTTTCCTGAGTTTGGTAAGCTATAGTAATGTAAGTTGCTATGGCGGGAATGATGGTTCCATACAATTTAGTGCAACGGGAGGTATTTCCCCCTATACTTACCAATGGTTGGATGGTGCAGGAAATCCGGCCACCACAGGAATTTTCACCGACACAACGGCCATTAGTCTATCAAGCGGCAGTTATACGATGGTTGTTACGGATGGAGCCGGTTGCGTATCCATTATTTCGCAGTTCATTAGCCAGCCGAGCAATATGGTTGCAGCCATTACTTCCGTTACCAATGTAACTTGTTATGGGGGAAATAACGGAGCAGCAACGGTTACAGTAGCAGGTGGAGCAACACCTTATTCTTATGCATGGAATACGATCCCTATACAAACTACCCAAACGGCAACAGGATTGTCAGCAAGTACTAATACAAGTGTTTTTATTACGGATGTTAACGGTTGTACAATCATATCTACCATTTCTATTTCTCAACCTCCTCAATTGTCAATTGCTAATGTTGTAACAGATGAGCAATGCGCAGGAAGCTGTAATGGTTCAGTGGTGGTTAATACATCAGGCGGAACGCCACCCTATAATTACACCTGGACGCCAAACGTAAGTGTGAATCCAAGTGCTTATAACCTGTGTCCCGGAAATTATACTACCAATGTATCCGATGTATTTGGCTGTGTGATATCCGTAAATTCTACGGTAAACAGCCCTGCACCGCTTACAGCTACCTATACTTCTAACAATTCCACGTGTAGCTTGTGCAATGGTAACGGTACAGTTACTGCTACAGGCGGAACAGCGCCATACAGCTACCAATGGAGCAATGGACAAACATCGCAAACGGGAACCGGATTATGCTCGGGAATAACTCCGGTTACCATAACCGATGTCAGTGGCTGTACTTTTGTTATTGATGTGGATGTAATCGACCAGGCAGGTCCTCAAATTACCGGTATTACCGCTACCGGCCCGTATTGCACGGGTGGTTCAGAAGGAACGGCAACGGCTAACGTTACCGGAGGTATATCACCTTACACCTACCAGTGGAATGACGTGCTAGCGCAAACCACTCAAATGGCTATTGCATTGTCAGCAGGTTCCTATTGCGTTACGGTAACCGATGTTAACGGCTGCATTGCCGTGCAGTGTGCCAATGTAAACGATCCGGCTCCGCTGCAGGCTACCGGCATTGGCGATACTACCATTTGCTATGGCCAGTCTGCCCAAATATGGGCAGCGGCAAGTGGTGGCAGCGGCTCATACATTGTTGTTTGGGATGATGGTACTGTTGGCTTCGGCCCTATTAATGTAAATCCCACACAAACTACTAATTATTGTTTCACCACTACTGATGATGCCGGTTGTCAGGACAGTGCATGCATTACGGTTAATGTAAATCCGGAATTGACTATTTCAGCTACCGATACTGTAAATCTCTGTCTTGGAGATTCAACTGCTATTTGCGCCACTGCTTTGGGTGGCAATGGCGGCCCGTATATTTATACCTGGAGCAACGGACTGAGCGATACCACTTCTTCGGGCAGTTGCCAAAACCTAACGCCAAGCAGCACTACGACTTACTACGTAACAGCAACCGATAACTGTTCAATAGATGTTGAAGATACCATTACGGTAGTAGTGAACCCTATACCTGATGTGTTGTTTGTTCCTACGCCTAAAGCTGGTTGCCCTCCGTTGGAGGTTAACTTTTTCGGCTCAACTAATCTTCCAAATGTAAGTTATGAATGGGATGTGGATGGTGATGGAGTTGTTGATACTGTAGGTGTCAACCCGATGTGGACTTACGGAGCTACGGGTACTTATGACGTTACCTTAACCGTAATTTCAGACATGGGCTGCAGCAATACATCTACCTATCTACAATACATTGAAGTTTATCCTGTGCCGGAAGGCGGATTTTACCCCGATCCGGAAATAGCAAACCTCATAGACCCCCTCATCGAATTTATCACCGATGGT
The DNA here is from genome assembly GCA_002746335.1 of Flavobacteriales bacterium. GTDB lineage: Bacteria > Bacteroidota > Bacteroidia > Flavobacteriales_H. The sequence goes on from NVWW01000100.1 coordinate 9,113, forward strand.
CAGAATGTTGGCGTGGATAGCAGCATGATTTGGGATTATGGCGATGGCAGTGGAGGTTATGGTGAAAATCCGTATCATGCTTACGATGATACCGGTTGGTTCGAGGTAACGCTAATTGTGCTAAACAGCTACGGATGCAGTGACACCATCATTGATTCGGTGTATATCGAAACAGAATACGTTTTGTATGCGCCAAGCGCTTTTACGCCTGATGGTGATGGCATCAATGACTACTTTTTCCCCAAAGGAGTGGGTATTGATTGGAACGACTTCGAAATGTTGATATTCGACCGCTGGGGAGACATCATTTTCGAGTCACACTCTAAGAATGATCCATGGGATGGAACAGCGCGTGAGTTAGGCGGTACTGAAATTGTGCAGCAGGATGTTTACATTTGGAAAATCATCTCACACGATTACCTTGGGAACGAGTATGATTACCTCGGGCACGTGACGTTGGTGAAGTAGGTTTTCATTTTCACAAATGAACTTGCTGTTTATATCGATATTGTGCTGCCTATTTTCTTTGCAGCAGATAGAAGAGCCCGGTACAAAATACAGAAAAGGGGATTATATTATTTATGAATATTATGGAGCGTATCGGAGTGACACCATTACGCTAACAGAGAAAGTACTATCCCAACATGAAAATCATATAGTAATTCAAGTTACATTGGAAAACAATCATGAAAAAAAAATATGGAAACAATATATAACTGACACACCGGAAAACCAAAGAAATAATATTATTGATAGTTTAAAATTAGTAACGGATCATAGCGAGATCACATTGAAAAACAAGAATAATAAAGATCTATATGAACTGTATAAAGGAACCTATATTAATCCAGATACAGCAATGACTTTAAGTGAGAAATGGGTTACAGATAGAAATAGTAGGAAATAAAACATATAAATGTAAAACAGAAAAATTTAGCACTAAGTTTAATAGCTGGAACGTTGAGTTTTTAATAATAACTAGTGATGAATTTTTATGGACCAATGTCGAAGCTGAAGTTAAGGACGTAAGTAATAATTCATTAATCTATAAAATGAGGATTAAAGAATACGGAAGATTGTAATACTTCTTTGAACAAATAATAAGTTACCATAAATAAAGATACAGTTTATTCAAACTGTTAGCCCTCCGAACAGCAAGCCAATTTATAAAATCCCACAAGCCCAAGCATAACAAAATCGCTTGCTTTTACCCTTGAACTTTTAGCTGGTTAACTTATCTTTACACAATGGAATCCCTTAAACAATTCTTTGACAAGCAAACTCCTGTACCACCTGAGGCTTGGGAATTGATCAGGTCCAAATTCACAGAACTGGATTTTAAGGCAGATGAGTACATTATCCGAGAAGGGCAAAGGACACCCTATCAACTTTTTATTGCCCAAGGCATAACAAGAACATTTTACATCAAAGACGGAAAAGAAATTACCGTTGATTTTAGCTTTGAAAACTCATTTACTACCTCCTACTCCTCATTCTATACCGGAAACGCCTCAAGGTCTTACATGGCCGCATTAGAACAAGTCAATTGCTATAAAATCAGTAAAGAATCCCTTTATGAATTATTCGACAACCACAAACTTGGAGAACGTCTTGGAAGAATTATAGTCGAAAAAAAATTCCTGCTAAAAGAAGACAGAGAAGCTACTTTACTCCTCGATTCACCCAAGGAGCGGTTCATATGGCTACAAGAAAAACATAAGGATTGGATTCAAAGAATACCACAACATTACCTTGCTTCATATCTTGGTATCAGCCCTGAAACCTACAGCAGGTATAAAAGTTCTGCTTTCAACCAATAAGGCAGCCAAATTAACACCTATTTTCTCCCTTTTTCATTTCTTGATTACAATCAAGTGTAGTAATATTTTGGTGGGGTAATTTTGTATTTGATATTGTTTCAAACAAATTATTAATCAAAAACTCAATCAAATGTTCAAGCAAAAATTCAATCAGATATTAATATCAAGGTTTTTTTTATTGGTGATTCTGTTGGCAAGTTCCTGGCATCAGGTAAGTGCACAAGAACTCACGCAAACCATTAGAGGTACAGTAGTTGATAAAGAATCGCAAATATCGCTCCCTGGAGTTGCCATTATATTATTGAACTCAGAGCCTTTGAGGGGCACCACAACCGATATTGACGGCAAGTTCAGGTTAGAAGATGTTGCTGTCGGGCGTGCCGGGATCAAAGTTTCTTTTATTGGCTACAACCCCATAATCATCAACAATTTAATTATTACATCAGGAAAAGAAGTAATCCTGCCGCTGGAACTAATCGAACAAGTAACTCAGCTTAATGAAGTAGTAATAACTGCAAAAGAGGACAAACGAGAAGCWCTCAATAAAATGGCTTTGATCAGTGCCCGTTCCTTTACYGTTGAAGAAACCCAACGCTATGCRGGTGCACTCAACGACCCTTCTCGTATGGCCGCCAATTATGCAGGCGTAGCCCTGGCAGGAGATGCAAGAAATGATATCATTATAAGAGGCAATTCACCAGCGGGACTTTTATGGCGACTTGAAGGGTTCAACATTCCCAATCCAAACCACTTTGGTGCGCTTGGTTCAACAGGAGGCCCGGTGAGTATGCTCAACAACAACCTGCTTGCCAATTCTGATTTTATGACTGGAGCTTTCCCCGCGGAATATGGCAATGCGCTTTCCGGTGTATTTGACCTGAAACTTCGCAACGGGAACAATGAAAAACATGAATTTACCGGACAGATAGGAGTCAACGGATTCGAGTTAGGAGCCGAAGGGCCCCTTTTGAAAAAGGGTTCTTTTTTGGCAACTTACCGGCATTCCAACGTTGCCGCGTTCAGGGCGTTGGGAATTCCCTTGGGATGGGGTTCAACACCCAATTTCAGGGACTTCACTTTCAAAATAGATTTGCCCACAGGGTTAAAGTACGGTAGGTTCTCATTGTTTGGCCTTGGTGGCACCAGCTTTATTAAATTACTTGATGAAGACGATAATTTTGTAAAACCTGCCAATACAGGCGAAGATATTTTCTTCGGAGCAAATACAGGAGCCATCGGCTTTTCCCACCTCTATTTTTTCAACGAAAGTTTGAGGTCTGAGCTTCGCATTTCGGCAAGTGGATGGGAAAACAAACTGAATATTGATTCAATTTCCGAAAATAATGGTGTGAAAATCAGAAGATTTGCAAACAATTCTTCTGAAGTGAAATACGCTTTTAATTATAAACTGAACAAAAAGTTCAATGCGCGAAATAACGCAAGGGTGGGAATAATTGGTGATGCCATTAATTACAATCTTGCTGATAGTATTTTGAAAGACAGCAAATACAGAACACTGAGAAACATTGACGGAACAAGCTTTCTACTTCAATCCTATATTCAGTGGCAACATAAATTCTCCAACACTCTCGTACTTAACACTGGGGTAAACTACCTGCATTTTGCAATGAACAACAGCTATTCCATAGAACCGAGAATCGGGTTGAAATGGCAATTTTCTGAGCGCAATTCAATCAATTTCGGAAGTGGGCTTCACAGCAAACATCTACCGCTCGCAATGTACTTCATTGAAACGCCTGATTACACTACAGGTAATATTGCAAAGACCAATGAAAGCCTCAGATTTCAAAAAAGTGCCCATTTCGTGATGGGTTACGATCACAATTTCAGTACTAATATCAGGTTGAAAATAGAGTCATATTACCAACATCTTTACAACATACCTGTAGAACAAAACCCTTCCAATTACTCCTTACTTAATGAAGGAGCAGATTTTGTATTGTCAAATACCGACAGCTTAGTGAACAAAGGAACAGGCAGAAACTACGGCATTGATTTTACGCTCGAAAAGTTCTTTAGCAAAAACTATTATTTCATGATTACCGGCTCCTTGTTTGACTCAAAATATAAAGGAAGTGATGGCATAGAGCGAAATACCGCTTTTAACCAGAACTATATGTTGAATGTTCTTGCAGGAGTGGAAATAAACCTCGGCAAAAATCGTAAACACACGCTCAATCTAAACGGAAAATGGAATTTGTCAGGGGGCAACAGGATGAAACCCATTGACCTTGAGGCAAGTAAACTGGCAGGAGATACAAGGTATAGTAATGATATATACATCAAGCGATACAAAGATTATTCCAGGGCAGATGTCAAAATTACCTACAAGCAAAACTGGAAAAAATTAACACATGAATGGTCGATTGAATTGCAAAATATCTTCAACCAAAAAAATGTATTCCGGGAAGTTTACAACAAAAAAAACCAGGAAATAACCACCCAATACCAATTGGGATTTCAACCCATGTTCTTTTACAGAATTGTGTTTTGATGGGCTTAAAAAAAGAAATGTTAGAATTAGCACAGCTAATTACTTTTTCAGATAAAATAAAAACATCAATTTCTGAAGTAGGTGTGGATTGGCATATAGATCATTCACTTAAAGTAATTCTAAGTGTATACAATTCTCTCAAAAAATCTAAACCGGAAAATTACATGTGGACCTTTAATCTTTTAAGACGCTACATTTTTAGTCATGGATCGATTCCAAGAAGGAAACGAAAGACCTCAAAAATTGTGGTTGCTATAGATAAAATTCACCAAAATAACCTAAATGCACAATTGCTGAAAGCGAAAAAAGTATTAAAAGAAATAGAAACTCTACCTCCTGAAAGTCATTATGAACATCCCTATTTTGGACTCTTAAACTTGAAGGATAGTTTAAGATTTATGGAAATTCATACACAGCATCATTTAAAAATCATAAGAGATATTATAGATGAATAAAACATATTGAAATGAACCACATATTGTGGTTTATTCCTACGTATGTTGCGACTTCTGGAATTAGATTTATACCTGCACTGTATTTCTGTCAATTCTACAAACAGCAATTGCGCCTTTTTTCCATATCATACAGCTTCTAAATAAGCTCCATGAAATTGCTCATCAAAAAAGTTGTATATACAACTTTTTGTTACTTTTGTGTAATTGCTTAGCATATAAATTATGGAATTTGAAAATATCCAATCTTTTGACCTAACCACTTGTATCGGAAGTAAGGTAATGAGAATTAGTCGCATTACTGCCAAAATTTTTAGGAAATACCTGCGTCCTTTTAACATTACCGGCAGCCAATTAACTGTATTATTTATTCTTGCAAAAAGAGAGGGTTTAACACAAAAACGGTTATGTGAAATAGCTCAACTTGAGAAATCTTCTCTGAACAGGAATCTCAAACGGCTTTTTGAAAAACGCTACTTGTCAAGAAAGGAATTTCCAATTATCAACATAACTGACGAAGGTAAATCCTTGGTAAACACGATTATTCCCGAATGGGAAAAAGCAATGAAGGAAATCCGACAAATTTTAGGAGAAGATGGTGAAGATGCTTTAGATATGACATTAACCAAACTTATGACTAAAAAAGCATAACCATGTTTTTAAAACTTGCATATATCGGTTTATCTATACTGATGACGGTTATTATTATTCTGATAGGATCAAAGACCATCAATCAGACCTTTCCCGACAAATCCACAGCCAGAAAAAAACGAATTACACTAATTTTGGCTCTTTTACTTTGGCATGTATATATTTTCGCAATTGCATCCACAGGAATTCTACAGAATTATGAATTCCCGCCAAAATTTCTCCTGCTACTTATCTTACCTGCTTTTCTATTTACTGGGGTATTTATCTACAAAAACAGAAATAATACCTGGATACGTAACATACCGGAACATTGGCTTATCTATTATCAATCATTTAGGATTTTGATTGAAACTCTATTTGTTTTTTCCGTGGCAAGAGGAATTGTGCACCAACAGATGACGATAGAAGGCTATAACTTTGACTTGATTTTTGCCGCCTCTGCTTCAATAATTGCCTTTCTTGTTTTCAAAAAAAGGATGCTTTCTAAAAAAGTAGCGCTTTGGTGGAATTACATC
>NVWW01000101.1 GCA_002746335.1 Flavobacteriales bacterium
CCACCCTTTCGGGCAGGAAAGTCATTTTTACAATTCTAATTATCATCAAGCTTATTTGATTAGATTCAAGGTTTCTTTTTGTGATCCTTTTCAGAACCAGGATCACTTAAAAGCACTCCGTATGCTCTTAATCACATAATTCTGCTCCTCCTCGGTCATTTGCGCAAATAATGGAATCAAAATACTGTTGTCGGCCAAATCTTCTGAAACCGGTAAGGAAACATCTTTGCATAAATCGCGGTAAGCGAGTTCACGGTGGGCAGTCATAATGCCTCTGCGGGAAGAAACGCCCGCATCAAAGAGTTTTTGCATCAATTCATCTCTTGAAACGGGGCAATTTTCTTTCAAGTAAATGGAATAAGATTGGTAATTGCTGAAGCTGCCTTCCTTTGCAACCGGTAGGCACAAAAAATCCAAATCGCCCAATTCCTGATGATACCGCAAAGCAATCGTTCTTCGCTTTTCGATGATTTTATCAAGTTTTTCGAGTTGCTTAATACCGACTGACGCCTGAATATCGGTCATACGGTAGTTGTAACCCAGTTCAAGATACTCTTCAAAAATAATTTTGTCAGCCGAATGACGAGCTCTGTCAGTTACTGATACCCCATGCTGACGCAGGCGTTTCAGCCGTTCTGCAAATTTTGGATTTGAAGTGGTAATCATTCCGCCATCGCCTGTAGTGATCACTTTCCGGGGATGGAATGAAAAGCACACCAACTCCGAATGGCTGCCAATCTTTTGGCCATTGTAAGCAGAGCCAACAGCACAGGCAGCGTCTTCAATCAAAATTACATTATGGGCCTCGCACAACTGTCGAAAGGCATCAATATCAGCCGGCATACCTATTTGATGTACCAGTAAAATGGCTTTGGTTTTGGAAGTGATTTTTTTCTGAGCATCATCAATATCCAAATTGTAATCATCGCCTACTTCGGCAAAAACCGGAATAGCATTTGCGTAACGAATAGAATTGGCCGTGGCTATATATGACATTGAGGGGCAAATCACCTCATCGCCCTCCCCTACTCCAGCAACGAGCATAGCAAGATGCAAGGCCGTAGTGCAACTGGAAACCGCTACAGCATGTTTTGCTCCCACATATTCGGCAAAATTTTCTTCAAATTCCTGCACCTTAGGGCCTTGTGTCACCCACCCCGAAAGAATCACGTCATGCGGTGCATTAGCATCTTCTTCGGTCAAATACGGTTTGGCAATAGGAATCAAAAGATTGAGTTAAAAATGTTCTGTTTTTTCTTTGTGCAGCTCTAAATACCACTTGGAGAGCTGTTTCAACCCTTCTTCTAAACTCACCTTCGGTTCAAAATTGAGCATTTCTTTTGCTTTGGAAATATCTGCCAGCCTCCTGCTCACGGGGTTAACGGTGTTTTCAGGGCGGTGTTCAGGTTGTAAATCCGAATCATTGATTTTCAACAATAATTCAAGCAATTCTTTTAACGAAGTTTCCACCTGACAGCCGATATTGAATACTTCATCTGTCACATCGTTTAGCAGCGCAGCGATATTGGCATCGGCCACATCTTCCACATACACAAAGTCCATTGAAGTAGAGCCGTCTCCAAAAATCAAAGGCGCTCTATCATCACGGATGCAATCCAGCCATTTTATCATCACTTCGGTGTACTTGCCTTCGGTATCCATTCTTGGCCCGTAAATATTGAAATAACGTAACGCTACGTAGTTCAGTCCATGCATATCGTGATACGAGCGCAAAATGGATTCGCCAAAGACCTTTGCTGCACCATAAAAGGTCTTGTTGTCGTATGAATTATCTGTTTCGGGCGTGGGGAAATGCTGTGACAACCCGTAAACTGATGCTGTTGAAGAATAGATTAATTTTTTTATTTGGTGTTTTCTTGCGAGTTCAATAAGGTCAAAAGTTGCTTTGACCATCACATCGAATGCTTCGGGTTGATTTTCCGCACAGCGGTTAATGCGTAAAGCAGCAAGGTGAAAACAATAGTCAGATTGGCTCATCAAATCATCCATCAATTGCCCATTACGTATATCGTCTTCATAAAATTCTACTAAAGAGTGATTGATAAAATGCTCCATATTTCTATGGCTGCCACGAATCATATTGTCAATTATGAAAATTTTAGCGGGCTCAAAAGGCAGCAGTTTCTCAACAATGTACGAACCGACAAAGCCCGCACCTCCTGTGACCAAAACTGTACTGTCTTTTAGTTTATTGCTGTTCATGTTTTTGGAAAGACTCTTCAGTTGCCAGTTTATCTGCTTCTGCTTCAATGATTTCATCTATAATGAATACCGGCCTTTTTCTCGAAACATCAAGCGTTCGCCATAGGTATTCGGCAATGATGCCGAGCGAGATGTTGGTAACGCCAAAACCTACCATCAGCACAGCTACGAGTGCAGGCCAGCCGGGATCTAAATCGCCAACAATTAATTCCCGTAAAACAATGTAGAGCGTCCACATCGAGCCGAGAATAAAAAATGCAATCCCAATTATTGTAACAAAACGGATGGGTGCATAAGAAAAGGCCACAAACGAGTCAATAAAGAGCTTGATCTTTTTGCTTAATGTCCACTTGGACTTTCCGGCTGTTCTTGCCTGTTTTTCAAAACAAACAGATGCTTGCTGAAAGCCCATTGTGAGTATTTGCAGCAAAACAGAGGAATTTGATTCAACATTTTGGTTCAGTTTATCAATCACTTTTCTGTTGAAGAAGACAGTGTCGAATCCTTTTTCAGGATAGTCGTTCGACACGAATTTTTTCATAAGAAGAGAATAAATATGAGAAAAGAACTTTTCGAATAACCCTGACTTGGTGGATTCTCTTTCTGCCCATACGATGTCTGCTCCTTCTATACACTTGTGATATAACTGATCAATTAGGTTAATCGGATATTGAAGGTCTACTGCCCAGAATGTGGCGTAATGGCCTGTTGCATAATGCAGTCCGGCACGGGAAGCAGCGTGAGAACCGAAATTCTTAGAGAGTAGAATAATTTTAGTTGCATAGCCAATGTGTTCGTGCTTCTTCAGAATTTCAACCGTGTTGTCAGTTGAGCCATCATTTACAAAGAGCAATTCAAAACTCAAATTAGGTTTTGAAAAAATAAATTCCTGCAATTCGGTGAGAAAGAAAGGAAGGGCTTGTTCTTCGTTGAATACGGGAACAATAATGCTAACTTTTTTCTCTGTCTTTGACATTTATATGATGTTATATTTTATTCAATTCTCAGCTCTTGGACGACATTTTAAGCGAATATGTTTTTCTTAAATTATTGCGTTTTATTTGTTTCAGTTTCTAAACCAATTTCATTTCTTATCTCCAATGGCAGTCGATGTTCTTCTGTTACTTCCCCAACTTTTTTTGCCGGAATTCCCATTATAATCAACAACGGATCAAAGCTTTTTGTTACCACTGCACTTGCCCCCACAATACACTCATACCCGATGGTTACTTCAGGCAAAACAACTACATTCACCGCCACCTGGCAACCGCTCTCGATAACCGGTCCTTTTTCTATGCCATGCTTTTCAAACAGTAGGGGTCGTTTGTAGCGCATGGGGTTGCCATTGGTGGTAACACAAAACGGAGCAATAAATACATAATCCCCAATTTTTGTATCGTAGCAAAAATGATTGTTGGAATGGATAGAGCAATGTTTTCCTATTGTCAAGTGACCTTCCAAATCACACATCGAGCCAATGGAAGTATAGTCACCTATAATAGATTTTTCTCGAATTAGTGTTTTGTGATGAATCTTTACAAAATCACCGATTTGAGAGCCAATATACAGCGTTGATCCTTCCCTTACCAACACTTCTTTTCCTATTATTAAGTTGTCAAATTCTAACTCTTTATCAGGAGTTTCACGAGATACCCATCCCGTAGCATGTGCATATCCGACAATGCAGTTTTGCTCGATAACCGTGTTTTCATCAATGATAACATTGTCAATAATGGTATTAGACCCGATGGAAACATTATCTTTAACAATTGCATTTGCCCCCACTTCAACATTATTTCCAAACTTAACATTGGTACCAACAGATGCTTGTGGAGATATGCTGTTTGCCATTATTTGTAGAAATATTAATCTTAATTCTCACACAAATGTAGCTAAATTGACATTCTCAAATTCGGTCTTGTTTCTTAATGCCAACTCGCCCACCTTCAGCCCACCTGCCTGTAGTTTTATCACCGGTTCATATCCAATATCAGAAGGAAGAACACCCATGTGACCTGAAGAAACTGATTTCGGATAATGATTGAAATTGAGTTCATGAAGCGTTTTTGTGTCCACATCTCCTGCAAAACGAAGCAACATCGCATTTCCCGTTTTCTTTTGAAGTTCATATGCAGAAATAGGGCAATCGCCATTACCCACCCATTTTTTGTCAAAAGGGTAAGCTGTGAAAACAATTACATCCGTATTTTTAAATTGTTTCGGGATTTCTACCTGCGGGAAATTGCTGAGCCATTCCATGTTTTCAGAAAAATGATAGTTATCGCAGTTTTCTTCTTTATCAATAATGCCAAGACATTCGCATTTTTCAGCCAGTGTTTTTGCAATGTAAGGACCAAAATCATTGTTACAAACAAGAATTAGTTTACTGCTTTCAGCATCCAGCCCTGCCTTAGTAATCAACTTCAAAGCCATCTCGCCTAAATAATCAAACAAAGCAATTTGCGGGTGACGCTCATTGGTCGCAGCAACCTTGATTCCTTTTTTTTTGCAGTAGTGTATATCAACATCGCTTTCACGAAGTTCCCATGCTTCGTACATTAGGGAAATGACAGCGTTTTGCCTGATATATTGTAGTTTTTTTTCATTGAGCGGACGCAAATGGCCAGAATTAGTGATAACATCTGCTTTTTTCAATATTTCGGGTGTAATTTCGTCTATAAAATGAATGTGAGTAGCGCCTACAATCTTTGTTAAATGTTCCACTTCTTCAAATGCTTGTTTTACTGTTCCGTATTTCGAATCTTTTGCAAAGGCATGTACCTCAGCACCGGCCAATGCTGCTATTATTGCCGTAACGGCATACGGACCTGTAGCCGCTTCGGTAAGAACGGTTTTGCCAGTTAAATCCAATTGAAGCGAATCAATAGTGTTTTTTAATACTTTTTCAGGAAATTGCATTCGCTTGATTTTTCATCTTTTCACGAGATTCTTCCCTTGTAAAGTACCTTCTCTCACCCAGCAACTCGTTTTGCTTTTTGCTATAATACAGCGCTTTGCTTTCGTCTTGTGGCATGGAGGCAATATCATCTAGTCTTTCAATGGTTTGTTGAAAAAGCACCCATCCGAAATCGTAGCATCTGTTGAGCACATCCTTCACCTCATCTGTTTCGGGATAAATGGAAAAATTCACCTGACTGATAATAGGGCCATCATCAATGCCGGGAGTAATTTCGTGAATGGTCACTCCATGTGTTTTCTCCTTGTTTTTCAATGCCCAATTGATGGGTGAGCCGCCACGGTATTTAGGCAATGGAGCATTATGAAGGTTAATGATTTTACCGCACTTATCAATAAACCATTTTTTGAAAATATTACTGTAATAAATGGAAACGGCTAATTCAACTTTCATCTCTTCGGGAATGTCCACATAGTTGCCGCTTTCGATAAATGGCACATCATTTTCAACGCACCAATTGACGAGTGAATCCGTCCATTTTGGCTCTGGAATAACCGGCACAACTAATTTCAAATCGAAGTTTTGAGAATGCAAAAAATAACCGGCAATTTTCACTGCCAGTTCGCCTTTTCCAAACAGCACGACTTGTTTTGTCATTTTTTTAATGATTTAGCCGGATTTCCTGCTATAACAGCATTTGGCTGAACATCACGTGTGACAACCGACCCAGCACCAACTGTGGCGTTTTCTCCTATCTTGATACCGCACAATATGGTGCTGCCTGAACCGATGGATACACCTCTTTCCACAATGGTTGCAATTACCTTCCAATCGCTGTCAGTTTGCATGCTCCCATCTGTATTTACGGCTTTTGGGTATTTATCATTAATGAAGGTAACACCATGACCAATAAACACGTTGTCTTTGATGTGCACTCCCTCACAAATAAAACTGTGGCTTGAAATTTTACAGTTTTTACCGATAATAGCATTTTTCTGAATTTCAACAAAGGATCCGATTTTTGAATTATCGCCAATTTCACAGCCATAGGCATTAACGAAATTGAAAATCTTTACGTCCTTGCCAACTTTTATATTAACAAGACATTGTCTGTCATTATCAACATTTAACATGTTCATTGCAGGCAAACTACCTTACTATTATGCTTAATTGATTCCTGTGCTGCATCAAGTATCTGCACCACTTCCAACCCAAGTTGTGCATCCGAGTCCGGTTTTTTGCCTTTTTTGACTGCATCTGCAAAATCCTGAACAAGTAATGACAATGCTTCAGTCATTGGCACCTTAGGCACTTGAATGTCACCTGTGCGGTAATCAACAAGTAGGTTGGCGCGCTCTTCATCGGTTTTTGCTTCATAGCCAGTATCGTAAATTTTTACTTTTTCCGTTGGTTCGGTATCGTTGTAAACAATCATTTTTTTATCCCCACCAATAAGCATCTGCCTAATTTTCACCGGAGACACCCATGAACAGTTGAAATGGGCAATTAAGTTATTGTCATACTTAAGGATAAGATAGGCTATGTTTTCTATAGCATTGTCCGTATGTGAAACGCCAATTGCTTGCACTGACCGAGGTCGTTTTTCCAGCAGATATGCACATATCGACAGATCATGAGCCGCCAAATCCCATAGCACGTTGACATCTTGCTGAAAAAGCCCCAAGTTAATTCTCGTGGAATCTATGTAGTTGATTTTTCCAAGTCCTCCTTGTTTGATGAGTTGTTTGATGTAGCGCACTGCACCGGTATAAAGAAAAGTGTGGTCAACCATGAGCACTTTTTGTTCCTTTTCAGCAAGTTGTGTCAATTCCTTGGCTTGGTTGAAAGCTGCTGTCATCGGTTTTTCCACTAACACGTGCTTTCCTGCTTGCAAAGCCAATTTTGTCAATTCATAATGCGTACTTACTGGGGTAGCAATGACAATACAGTCAATCGAATCGTGCTTTAAAAGATCATTAAAATCAGATGTAATGGAGACAGATGGGTATTGTGCTGCAAGTTGAGAATGAAGGGCTGTATTTTGTTCACAAACAACTTGCAATGTGCAGCCTTCAAAAGCAAAAAAGTTTCTTACAAGATTTTTTCCCCAATAACCAAAACCGACTATTCCTACATTCATAAATAAAGTATTGCTGTCAAAATTAAGATTATTGGAAAACAAATACAGATGCCGCAGCTATTGAGCCTTTCGCTTCATTTCTTTCGCCCAATTGAGATTATTTTTAGCAAGTTTATAGCTTGGTTCTATTTCAATTGCTTTCTCACATGCTTTGATGGCCTCATCGTGTTTGCCCATTTTAATGAGCGAAACACACTTGTTGTTGTAGGCATGGGCGTAATTGGGTTTCAGTGCCATCGCATTATCAGCCGCTTCGATGGATTTTTTATGCTCGTTGATGCGGTAATAAGCCAAGCTTAAATCGAGGTAATTCTCTGCTGTGGGGTATTCCTTTATTTTTTTGAGTAAGGCATTTATTTTTTGTTGAGCTGGATTTTGTATTTCATTTTCTGTAGGCGTTTTTTTATAAATAAAAACCCCAACCGGAATTAAGATTAACAGCAACAAAAAAATTATGCGATAATTGATTTTCTTTAGCATAGATGAAAGGTTTTCCTAAATGCAAAATTATATTTTATTATAAACCCTTGCTTTTTTGCTTATTTTGCGATTTATGACAAGCAAATGGGCAGTAAATATCATTCTGGCAGAATTGCTGCTTATCATAATAGGTGTCATCATTTGGGGTATAAACAAAGGGTTTGACCTCACCGATGAGGCCTTTCATGTGATGATGCTCACCTACCCCAGCGAGACATCTCCCATTATGGAATATCCCAAAATTTTCTTTCCTTTTTTTCAACTTTTCAGCCCGGATATTCTCGGCCTTCGCATCATACGATTGCTATTGATTTTAGTTTCATCACTTGCATTTTCATGGGGATTTTGGAAGTGGGCTACATCGAAAAGTTATGATATTAATTTCATTGTGATTTCAACAACAATAACTATTGGGGGGATGCTGTGCTACTCTCTTGGCCCCATTGCTCTTTCGTACAACATTTTCACACTATGCAACCTACAAGTCATCTGTGGGTTGCTGTTCTATTTTTTGAGTGTTAAGCTCAATACTTCTAAAAAAAATCGTTCCAAACTCGCGCTTGCGGCTATTGGTTTTTGCATCATAATGCAAGTGTTTATCAAAATCTCAACTGCGATGGCGGGAGGATGGCTTATCATGTTTTTTCTGATAATCATCAATACGAACAACCAAACATCTGCCAAGCAATTACTTTCGGAAATAGCATGCTTGCTCTCAGGAATAGTAATTGCAATACTATACTACTGGGCAACAGTGGGTTCTTTCATTGAGTGGATAGCAAATTTTCGCGAAGCACTTATTCACTTCCCCGGCTATGATTTGAGCTATCTTTTCGAGCGTTACACCGCAAGTTTGAGCTATTCGTTTAATGAAGGAATTATTGAAATGATGGAAATTCCCGGTTTAGTCATTGTATTTGTTCTTTCCTGGAGATACCTAAGCAAAAAAGGGCTCAGTAAAATGAATAAGACAATTCTGTATATTGTCTTTTTTGAAATTCTGCTTTATATCGGCTACCAGGTTTACAGCCAAGAGCTGTACAAAAGCGGCATGTTCCGCTCCTACAATGCATTCAATTTTTACTTGTTGATGATGACTTGCATCACATTGATACCTATGCTGTTTCTGACGAAAAATAAAATCAGTGGTCTTTTCTCAAATCCGGCAAAAAGAGAAGTGTTTTTTGTTGCACTGTTGCTACTATCCATGCCATTTGTTGCAGCCATTGGTACCAACAACCCCATTGCCGAGCACTCGGTGCTGTATATGACGTTTTGGTTTGCATTGCTGCTGATTATTACTCAAATGCTGTCTAATCATTTTAAAAACAATATTGTTAGCTATTCAATCCTGACTCTCACTCTGCTGGTTGCATCATCGCAAATTGTTCATGGGTATGTTTTCAGCCCACAACGCATCCCCGATACCTTAACACAGCAAACTGAAAAAATCGAAGGACTAAAAAATGCAGACGGAATTTTAGTGGATCCCCGCACCAAGAATTTCATCGAAGAAATTCACAATCTTTTGGTAGAGCTTACCAACTACCAACCCAAAAATCCGATGATTTCCTTCAACAGTTCCCCTGGAATTGTTTATTTGCTGGATGGCATCACTCCCGGTTCGGCATGGTACAAACCAAATTTTCCCGACCGCAACTGCTTTGAATTACAGAAAACACAACTTTCCAATCTCCAAAACACCATCGTCTTTCTCGAAGCACACACACAAGTTCATCCAAATATGGTTGGGTGCATGAAGGAAAAAGGCATTGACTTTCCCAATAATTATGTAAAAATAGGCGAAGTGCCTCATTATCGTTACAATGCCTCAGTACAAATTCTCGTTCCAAAACAATTGCTCAACCCAAAACTGGATTTATACTTATTAATCGGCCAGTCAAACATGGCAGGTAGAGGTAAAATCGAACAGCAGGATTTAATGACACATCCACAGGTTTTTGTTTTAAATTACGATAGCAAGTGGGATCAGGCTAAAGAGCCTCTTCATTTCGATAAGGCCATTGCGGGAACAGGGCCTGGCCTTAGCTTTGGAAAAGCAATGGTAAAAACTCATTCGAATATTTATATAGGTCTAATTCCTTGTGCTGTTGGTGAAACTTCCGTTGACTACTGGCAACGTAATAAAAAAATAAAGCAGCTAAATATAAGCCCTTATGAGAAGGCTATTGAACGTTGTAAAATTGCGCTAAGAAGAGGGAAATTAAAAGGCATATTATGGCTCCAAGGAGAATCAGATAGCAAGCCAGGATTAGCTGATGGCTACGAAGAAAAAATCATCACTTTGGTGAGCAATTTGAGAAGAGATCTTGGTAAACCTGATTTGCCTTTTGTTTGCGCTACACTGCCTGATTTTTTCGTATCTAACCATCCCGAAGCAGAAATTGTCAACGATGCCTTGAAAAATTTACCCAATAAAGTGAAAAATGTAACTTGTATCAGTTCAGAAGGTCTACAACATTTAGGCGACACTGTTCATCTAAATAGCGCTTCTGCCCGCGAACTGGGACGTAGGTTTGCTATGGCTTTCGCCAGTAAAGACAGCAGCTTTATACTCACAGAAGTAGAAAATAAGTAACCCATCTTTTGGAATTGTTAGTTTTGTGATATGCTCAATAACAAGACCATTGCAGTAGTTGTTCCAGCTTTCAACGAAGAAAAGCAAATCAGCAGGGTAATTGAAACCATGCCCGAATTCGTTGACCGCATTGTTGTTGTCAATGATAGTTCCAAAGACAAAACAGCTGAAATTGTTGAACGTTATATTAAAAATGAAAATCGGGAAACTGTTGAAATCAAAAGCATTTTAAAGGAAGTTTTGGATGATGAGTATAACAAGGCAGAACAGATTTTACAGAAAAAACTGAAGGATGAAATCGTTGATTTCACACCATCCAAAATCATCAATCAAACACCTGAAAAAGAACGTATTATACTAATTAATCAACAAAAAAATACAGGAGTAGGCGGAGCTATTTCCAGAGGTTATAAATGGTGTAAAGACTATGGCATTGACTGCATAGCAGTAATGGCAGGAGATGGGCAAATGGACCCCACAGAATTAAAATCCATCTGTAAACCCGTTGTAGAGGAAGACATTGATTATGTAAAAGGTAATCGCCTAATTCACCGCAGTGCTTGGTTTGTGATTCCAAAAATTCGATATTTAGGCAACTCCATTCTCTCTATTTTAACCAAAGTTGCATCGGGCTACTGGCACGTTTCTGACACGCAAACGGGATACACAGCAATCTCAAACAAAGCATTGAACTCTATCAATATAGCGAAAATATACAAGAGTTACGGCATGCCCAACGATATGCTGGTGAGACTCAACATTGCTTTCTGCACAATTAAAGAAGTTGAAATCAAACCCGTTTACGACATTGGAGAAAAGTCAAAAATGAATATTTTCTGGGTGATTCCGAGAATATCCTGGCTATTGTTCTTTTCCTTCTTCAAACGGCTTTGGGTCAAGTACCTTTTTCGCGATTTTCATCCGTTATTTCTGCTTTACAACTTCGCTTTTGTGCTGTTTATTTTGGACATTCCGTTAGCTATCAACCTGATTGAAAAAGCATTGGTGACTGGCATCAAGTCGTCAAATCAAGATGTTTTAGTGTTCATTTTCCTTTTCATTTCGGGTTTTCAATCACTGCTTTTCGCCATGTGGATGGATATTCAGGACAACGAACGGCTCTACAAGTAAACACCATGAAATTGGTTCCATATTCAAATGACCACGAGGATGAGTGGCAAAACTTTGCACGACAGCACAACTCACTTTATCACGACATTCGTTGGAAAACAGTGATTGAAGAATCATATGGGCTGAAATCAGCCTACTTTTCGATTTTTTCGCATGAAAAACTTACGGGATTACTGCCTGCCTTCCAAACAAAAAAAGACACACTGTTTTCACTGCCGTACATGCCTTTCAGCGGTTTTTTGCAAGATAGTAGTAATGATTTTCCCGATAATTTCAACGAAATGGGAATCAACACCTTGATTATTAAGCAAAAAACAAGTAATCCCGCTACTGAAAACGAATACGTGACAATGATAAAACAGTTGGGAAAATCCAAAGATGATACCTTTCAAAACTTTCATCATAAACACCGCAATATGATTCGTAGAGCGGAAGAACAGCCATTTTCCCTAAAACAAGCAACGGTTAATGAGTTTTACCCTATTTACAGAAAAGCTACTAATGCTTTAGGAACACCCGCTCATAACAAGCGCTTTTTTGAGAGAATAGAGCATTATTTCAAAAATGAAATCCAAATTCTAAATTTATTCTTAGAAGAAAAAGCAATCGGGACCATTTTAGAGATGGATTATGGTAATACGCGATACGATTTGTGGGCATTTTCGCTAAAACAATATTTAAAATATAAGCCCAATGTTTTTCTGTATTGGGAACGTCTAAAAGATGCTATTAATGTAGGGCAGGAATATTACGATTTCGGGCGAAGTGTGATCAACAGCGGCACCTACAATTTCAAGAAAAAATGGGGAGCTGAGCCGGTTAAATTAGTTTATAAAAAATATGATTTAAGCAGTACTAAAGTAGAAGACATTCCGCCACAAACGGGCAGTTTATTGCCAAAAATATGGGCGAAATTGCCCGCTTTCGTAGCAAATCCATTAGGTCCTATCATTCGCAAACACGTGTATTAATGAAGCTTTTAAAATATACACGTAGAATTCACAATTCGATTAAAACAAGGGGGTTGTACAACACCATCAATCTAATTACTGATGACTATTTTTTCAAACAAAAATTCGGGGTGGATACAGGCGGTGTTTATGAATTGAAAGAGTTGAAAACACTCGGAAATAATGCTGATCGTGGGGTGTATTACCAAGGCACCAATTACCGTTATTTTAAAAAAACAATGCAAAAGGTGATTGTGAACTTCAGCGAGTCAACTTTTATTGATTTCGGCTGCGGAAAAGGTAAAGCACTGATTATGGCAGGTGAATACGGTTTCAAAAAAATCATCGGTGTGGAATTTGCCAAAGAATTATACGATATATGCTTGCAAAACATCGAAAAAATCAAACCGAAAGTTGACCCCATAAATTTTGAAATTCTGCATAAAGATGCCACTGAATTTGAAATCCCAAATGACGTAAATGTTTTCTTTTTTAACAACCCTTTCGATTATGATTTGACAGAAGAAGTGGTGAAAAAAATGGATCTCTCATTACAAGCTAACCCTAGAAAAATCTATGTGATTTATTTTTCACCGTTGCACAAAGCAGTTTTCGAAAAAAGGAATTACGAGCAGGTTTTTGAGTTAAAAGCAAAAAATAAATTAGAAGCAATAGTATTGAGTAAGTAGAATGGACTTTACTCAGAAAAAATACAAACAGTTTTGCAAAACAGTGGCAGAGTCAGATTATAGAACGATCACTTTTGCCGGTTTTCTAAAGTTAGAAAATGTTGATTTAAACAGCAATTTACTCATCCTTCGCCACGATGTAGACGACAGGCCAAAATTTGCGTTGGACATGGCGAAAATTGAATTAGAAAACGGGTTGATTGGCACTTACTATTTTCGCTATCCRCARGGRTGGAATGATSGAATAATGAAAGAAATTGCTGCTATGGGGCACGAAATAGGTTACCACTATCAATGCCTTGATGCTGCCAAAGGCGATATGCAAAAAGCCATCGAAATCTTTAAAAAAGAACTGGAACGTTTCCGGAAAGTGGCAATCATCGAGACGGCCGCTATGCATGGCAATCCGCTGACCAAATGGGACAATCGCGATATCTGGCAGCATTGTCAACCCAAAGATTTCGGGTTGATTGGCGAAACCTACCTTTCAATGGATTTCACCAAAGCGCTCTACTATACCGATACAGGCCGTACATGGGAAGACAAGCTTTCACTCAAAGATAATATCCCTAAAGGGCAAAAATCAGCTGCTAATAAGCCAGTCATCAAAACAACAGATGATTTTATGCAGCTCATCCAAACTGAAAAGCGCAACCTTTACATCAACACCCACCCCGACCGATGGAGTGACACATGGGCTTATTGGATTGCATTCTGGGTATTTGATGTAGCGGTAAACATCATTAAAACCATATTGATAAAAACAAAAAAGTGATGTTTACCAAGTTTGTCGGGCATTATTCGTTGAAAGATATTCTGGCTTATCTCTTTCATGGCAACAACTCACTTGACTTTATACGACACCATTTGCCACAAAAACCGATTTATTTTTACAATTCGGGAAGGGCAGCATTGTATGATATTTTGCTTCAGCGAAAACAAAAATCAACTAAAAAACACATCATCATCCCAGGCTATGGTTGCCCGATTGTACTCGCGGTTACGCACTATGCAGGTTTTACACCATTAGTGCTTGATGTTTCACCTCATTCGCTGAAAATGGATGTGAATGAAATTATTGAAAACAGCCGAAAACACGATGTAGATTCAGTGATTTTGATTGCGGAAAACGGAATTTTATATGAAGAAAGTGAGTTGCAGCAACTTAAAAAAGAAGGCCTGTTTCTAATTGCAGACCATTGCTTATCATGGCAAAATTTGGATAGAATCAATACCAACTTAACAGATGCAGAAATTTTTAGCGGAGGCTTTAACAAGCCTATTTCTGGTCTTGGATTCGGAGCAATGACGACTAATGAAGAAATGGAAAAATTTCACTCAAAAAAAAGTATTTATTTGCTGAAATTGCTGAAAACAATGGCTTTCATCGTAATTCAAAATCCTGCAATTTACCCACTTTTTAAATCAGAAATGAAAAAAGACCCTGATTCGGTTTTTGACGGAAAAATCGGGCTGTTGTCACTCAACAGCGCAGCAATAGTGAAAAATTCTTTGATAAAAAGCGAACAGTATAAACAACATTGGCTGGATTTACAATCTCAACTTAAAAGTATATTTGAAAAAAGGGAAATTTCATCCTTAGTAGTTTCTTTTCCCAACTACTTGCAAGGAAGAGTTTTATTTCAGAAAAAAATATTGAAGGCAAAAAACTATTATGGCATTCATTACCACCAACAATACAAATACGATATTTTGTCAGATGAGCGTACCAAAACAATTGAGAGTGATTATGAAGGAATCCAAAGGTTGAAAAGTGATTATTTGGCAATGTCATTGAATAAAAATTCAATTGAAAATAAAGAGAAATTTATA